>JAISYH010000028.1 GCA_031270015.1 Burkholderiales bacterium
TGCTGATGTTCCAACACCATGCGGACAGCCCGCTCTTGGATTTCCGGGGAATATTTATAGGTCTTCATAAGCTCCATTCTCTCAAAAGGTAGAGCCTCCGAAAAATCAGGGGTGGTTCACGCGGCGGGTTTTTCTTCGAGGCGCTCTGGAGAGCAGGGCTGGCCGAGTACAGCGAGATGGCTGGGATAGCCTGGCAGAGTATTGATGGGACGATAATGAAAGCGCCGCTTGCGCAAGAGTCCGTCGGCGCGAATCCGACGGATCGAGGAAAAAAATGGCAGCAAGTGTGACATCTGCTGGTAGACGGGCGTGTCGTTCCGCTGTCGCTTATCGTCAACGGAGTCAACATCCATGACAGCCAGCGGCTGGCAGCAGTTCTGGAGACAGTGACGGTCGCCAGAAAGAACCCGTCCCGGCGCCGTAGCAAGCATCTCTGTGCGGATGCAGGCTAGCATCAACACACTGTCGGGTCGCATGGCTACATTGCACACGTGGTAAGCCGACACGCTCAAACGCCATCTCAGAAAGAAAGCCCGACACTGGGTAATCGAGGTATGCCACAATTGGTTTAATCGGTTCCGCAAGTTGTTGGTTCGTTACGAAAAATTTGAGCGGAGTTTTATAGCGCTCAATCACTTGGCTGCCGCCATCATCGTATTTCGGAAAGTTCCTGTGAAAATTAATATTATTTACGGATAAGTTCTAAGAATAGTTTTTATTTCTCAATTTTTGAGCAAAGCTAGATTGTAGAGTCGATCGACTCCCTGTATTCCAACAGGTTTTCCGGATGACGAAAAGCGTCACGGGTAAAAGAAGCTCGTTTTTACAGTTTCTTCTTGAAGTAATAGGGGGAGGCTTTCATTTTCATCTCATGTCAAGACCAAAGGAGCTTTCTGGATTGCGTTCAAAGGTAACTCGAACCTCAAGCGCTTTTTAGGCATACAAAACTTTCTAACGGCATATCTGTAGTGTAATAGAGACAGAGTAATTGCCCCAATTAGGCAACAAATGATCGTTCGAAACGGGGCAACAAAACAATTTTGGAGGACATGAAAAAACAGTGTTATTGATTAACATTGTATTTCAATATCTTGCGCTGTTAATGAGATTGTCGCCCCACCAGGCAATGACATAATAATAACGCTCATAAAATTATCTCCCGCTGTCAGGCTACAGATATGATCTGTGCACGAACGTCTTCAAGTGGTTCTGTAACAAGAACAGAGGCGTTTATAGCGCTTCATCCAATAATAGTCATTGTTGATCGTTGCCATAAGAAAAAAGTCTTTGTCATACCTGTTTTTTTGGAGTAGCCTTATTTCATCGCCTTATTTTTTAAACCAAAGAAGGAGAGGGTTATGGCTGATAATAAGAAGTTGACTACGATCGCTGGCGCGCCGGTGGTTGACAATAACAATTCGGTGACTGTTGGAGCGCGCGGTCCGATGTTGTTGCAAGATGTCTGGTTTTTGGAGAAGCTTGCGCATTTCGACCGCGAAGTGATTCCTGAGCGGCGGATGCACGCGAAAGGATCAGGCGCTTACGGTACGTTTACTGTCACACATGATATTACGCAATACACCAAAGCGTCGATTTTTTCGAAAGTTGGCAAGCAAACGGAAACGTTCGTGCGTTTTTCGACGGTTGCCGGCGAGCGTGGCGCGGCGGACGCCGAGCGCGACATTCGCGGTTTTGCGATGAAGTTTTATACTGATCAAGGTAACTGGGATTTGGTCGGTAACAATACGCCCGTTTTCTATTTCCGCGACGCATTGAAGTTCCCCGATTTAAACCATGTGGTGAAACGCGATCCGAAAACAAATCTCCGCAGCGCTGTTGCCAAGTGGGATTTCTTCTCGCATTTACCGGAGGCGTTCCATCAGTTGACGATTGATATGTCCGATCGCGGGCTGCCTAAATCGTATCGCCACATGCATGGGTTTGGCAGTCATACGTTCAGTTTCATTAACGCAAAAAATGAGCGGTTCTGGGTCAAGTTTCATTTGAAAACGCAGCAGGGCATCGCTTGTCTTACCGACGAAGAAGCCGCGCAGATCATCGGGCATGATCGCGAGAGTTCACAACGCGACCTTTTCGAAGCTATCGCGCGCAAGGATTTCCCACGCTGGAAGTTTTACGTGCAAGTGATCGCCGAAAAAGATATTGGCAAACTGCCATATCATCCATTCGATTTGACGAAGGTTTGGTCGCACAAAGACGCGCCGTTGATCGAAGTTGGCGTACTGGAATTAAACCGAAATCCCGAAAACTATTTTGCCGAAGTCGAGCAAGCAGCATTTTCTCCGGCGAATGTGGTGCCGGGCATCGGTTTCTCGCCGGACAGAATGTTGCAAGGGCGGCTTTTCTCTTATGGCGACGCGCACCGTTACCGACTGGGAATCAATCACCACCAAATTCCGGTCAACGCGCCGCGTTGTCCGTTCCACACGTATCATCGTGATGGCGCGATGCGCGTGGATGGTAACAACGGCGCCGCGATTACTTACGAACCCAATTCGTACGGCGAATGGCAAGAACAATCGGCGTTTGCCGAACCGCCATTAGCGTTGGATGGCGAGGCGGGGCATTGGAATCACCGTAAGGATGATCAGGACTATTACAGCCAACCTGCGGCACTTTTCCGCCTTTTGCCCAAAGATGAGAAAGCGCGTCTTTTCAAAAACTTCGCCGCCGATTTAGGCGGGGTGCCAGAGGAAATCGTCAAGCGCGTATTAGCGCATCTCGAAAAAATCGACCCTGAATACGCGGCGGGTGTCAGCAAAGCATTGAAATTGTAAATTACGTGCTGATTGACGCAAACGCCCGCAGTTTTGCGGGCGTTTTTTACCACTTGAATCTCAAACAGCCGTTTTCGCAACAACTCTTCAATAATATTAGGCGAAAAAGAAAAATTGGTACAGTGAATGAATATTTGTATGTTAACGTAACAGATATTGTTGGGCTGACTATTAAGTCCGATGCGTAAAATCAACAGATTTAGGGGACGATACTGGAAACCAAATACGTAGTGCTTTTTCGTGGACGGATTGTCGAAGGCTTTGACCGAGAACAGGTAAAAACCACCTTTGGTCGTCTTTTCAAACTGGATCAAGGAAAACTCGACGCGCTGTTCTCTCAGGGAAAAGTAGTTCTGAAGAAAAGCGTTTCCAAAGAGGAGGCATCGCGCATCGCGTCTAAATTGCGTGGGATCGGTATGCTCGTCGAGCTGCGTCCTCTGGCAAACGAAGGTGTGCCTAAAACCGCGCCGACGCCGGTAATAGAAAGAAAACCGATTCCAAAATTACCACCTCTCAAAGAGAACTCTGGAAAAGCGGCGGATTTGCCGGTGGAGCTTTCTCTGATGCCAGATTCGGTCATCGAAAAACGTGACGCCGCCGAAGTACGGCAACGCAACGCGGAAATGGCGCAAGGCGCGTTCAGCGGTCTGGTATCGGCGGGCGATGCGCCCGCATCATACAACAACGAATACGAAGAGGCTTTTGATGGTCCGGTGGTACGGCTTCCAAAAGATAGGGAAGTTCCGTTCGTGTTCAACGGCAATGGCAAAGAATATTTCAGAATTTGGGTCGTGAACGTTTTTTTGACCATTATCACGTTAGGTATTTACTCCGCTTGGGCGAAAGTGCGTACCAAACGTTATTTTTATGGCAATACGTCTCTGGATGGCAGCAGTTTTGAATATTTGGGTGACCCGATAAAAATCCTTAAGGGGCGATTGATCGCTTTTTTCTTTCTGGCGATTTTTGTCTTATCAGAACATATTTCGTTGACGTTGAAAGGTATTGTCTTATTGTTGTTGATGATAGCAACGCCTTGGGTGGTCAGCCGTGCATTGCGCTTCCGAAATTATAACTCGGCGTGGCGTGGAATTCGTTTCGGATTTGAGGGTGGCGTGATCGGCGCCGCCATATCGTATTTATGGTGGCCTGCTATTTCTATCATCGGTGTAGTGTATCCTTTTTTGCTGCGTAGCCAAACACAATACGTTATCGGCAACTCGAACTTTGGCGGCGTCAAAATGGAAAACTCCACGACGATAGGCGAATTTTATAAGATATTCTGGCACATGTTTGCGATTATAGTTATCGGCGGTTTTATAACAGCCATATTAGCTGGCTTTGTCCCATCCGTTGGATTACCTTTCATCGCCGCCATTTATTTCTCGGTATTCATCCTTTATCGAGTGAAAGTAACCAACCTGAAATACGGAAACACGACGATAGGACCACATAGCGTGATGGCGCAGTACGAATTAAAATCGTATGCGTGGTTGGTGCTCACCAATATGCTGGGCATTATTCTTACGTTGGGATTTTTTTATCCATTTGCTAAAGTGCGCACGGCGCATTATGCTGCCGACCATATTGGATTGATTGTACGCGGCGATCTCGATAAATTCGTTTCTGATCAACGTGACGCGGTATCGGCAGTTGGTGAAGGCGTCGGCGATTTATTTGATTTTGATATTGGTTTCTAAATATGTCTGATATCACCGGACATTTTCTCGACGGCATTCATTCTCGAAAAGAAAACGCAATATTGCGTTACGCGAAAGATGGTTCTTTGATCGCTGTTCGGCAAAATGGCGAGAAACTTGCCGGACCAGAGTCCATACGCACGATTTCGATCTCTTCCCGTCTTGGCAATATACCGCGCATAATCAGCTTTAAAGATGGAGGTATTTTTGAGACTGAAGAAAACGACGCGATCGATCATTTGCTGAAAGGCATCCGTCCGCATAGCGGGCTGGCGCATAAGCTGGAGTCGAAAGCGTATTTCGTGGCGGTCGGCTTGGTAGTGACGATCGTATTTATCTGGACGGGAGTTCAATACGGTATTCCCGCTGCTGCTGAGCGTGCCGCGTTTGCGATTTCCGCTGAGAACAATCGTTCGATCGGCAAAGGCGCTCTCGAGGCATTGGATTATACGTATGTCGAACCAAGCGAATTGACGGAAGAGGAACAAGAACGTTTGCGCCAGAAATTTTTATCATTTATCGATACGGCGAATGGTATTCCGGTACAGATCGAGTTTCGTAATGCCGAAGGTTCCCTCGGTCCCAATGCGTTTGCGTTGCCGTCGGGAACGATTGTCTTTACCGATCAACTCGTGGAGTTGGCGGAAAGCGACCAAGAACTGCTCGCGGTTTACGCGCACGAAGTCGGACATGTGGTGCGCCGCCATGCGATGCGTAGTGTGTTGCAGGATTCGGCAGTGGCGGCGATTTTCGCAGTGGTGACCGGAGATATTTCGTCGGTTTCGTCGATGGTCGCCGCCGCGCCGGTGATCTTATTGCGCTCAGGATACTCACGCGATTTTGAACATGAAGCAGATCGTTATGCGGCGCAGCAATTAAAACGACAAGGTCTCGACGCATCGTATCTAGGATCAATTTTGATGCGTATGGAAAATAAGAGATATTCTTGTGACGATGAAGAATATTGTCCCGACTACGAGCAAGAAAGCTGGTTGGATTATTTGTCAACGCACCCGTCCACTGCAGACCGGTTGAGAATCATGCAGGAAGAAATGGCGCGGCATTGAGGAGATAGCGCGACGATTATGTTATTTTCGTGTCGAAAACTTACGTTGGCGATAGTAAAATAAAATCACGAAAGTATTTAAATCATTGGAAGTGGGACGACATGGTACTCGGATTCAAGGTGGCGGCGATTTTGATGGTATGGTTTATTGGCGGAATGTCTTACAGTCATGGACAAGAACGAGTGACGGGAACACGCAATGACGTATTTTTACAACCTTTCACGGGAATAAATTTCAAAACGGAAACCATACGCTTGACGCCCTTTAATGGGAAACCGACATATATTCGGTTTTGGGCGACTTGGTGTCCGGTTTGTCTTGCTGGATTGGACGATTTTTCCGCGCTGGCTGAAAAGCTGGAGGCGTCTGGTGAGGCCAATATTTTATCGGTCATTACGCCTGATACGAGAGGCGAAATGAATGCGGAGCAATTTGCGGCATGGGCAAAAGAACGTAATATAAAGTTTCCGGTGTTGTTCGACAAAACATTATTATTGAGCAAAGCATTTGATGTGCGCGGTTTCCCGACATCGATTTACTTAGACAAACATGGGAAGTTCTTCAAGAAAGTGGAAGGCAACGACGCTAGCGATAAAGCGCGGAAGCTATTGATAGCGCTACAACGAGGCGAAACGTCACCGATTCTCAACGCGCAAACGGAAGAACCGCACCGCTCTGATACGGACAATCATTTGATGACAACTCTCAAAGAAATTTATTTTGCCGGCGGGTGTTTCTGGGGTGTCGAGGAATATTTTTCTCGCATTCGTGGAGTGCGCGATGTTACGGTTGGCTACGCCAATGGGAAAACAGCCAATCCAACTTATGAAGAAGTCTACTCGCAGAAAACGGGACACGCTGAAGCAGTGCATGTATTGTACGAACCGGAAAAGACAAATCTCAAAACGTTGGTCGAACAGTTTTTCAAAATCATCGATCCAATAAGCGTCAACCGGCAAGGTAACGACATTGGCAGCCAATATCGGACGGGCATTTATTATGTTGATCCCGATGATCGGCAGGTCATCGAAGCCGTCATGCGACAAGCGCAAAAACAATATCCCAAACCATTGTCGGTAGAACTTGTCCCGCTGGCGAATTACTATCTTGCTGAAGAATATCATCAAGATTATTTGAAGAAAAGCCCCAACGGTTATTGTCATATTAGCTTTGATACGCTCAAGGACCTTGCTATAGCCGAAGCGATCAAGGTCGATCCTTCAAAATATCGTAAACCTTCGGATGATGAGTTGAAGCAACGGCTGACTTCCCAAGAATATGAGGTTACGCAACACGCCGCAACCGAACTCGCATTTTCCGGAAAATATTGGGATCATAAAGAGCGCGGTATTTACATCGATGTTGTGACTGGAGAGCCGCTGTTTTCTTCGTCGGACAAATTCGATTCGGGGTGCGGTTGGCCTAGTTTTACGCAACCTATCGATCCCGACGTAATTACCAAACATGAAGATAATAAATTTAATATGAAAAGAATCGAAGTACGCAGTCGAGTTGGAAACTCTCATTTGGGGCATGTCTTTAATGATGGACCAAAAGACAAGGGCGGATTACGCTATTGCATCAACAGCGTCGCCATCCATTTTATTCCTTACGAAGAAATGGACGCGAAAGGTTACGGAGATTTTAAGGCAGTAGTTGAATAACTTCGTGGGATGCGCCTTTGTTTTTTGCCTGGTTTGAAATATTCTTTGCTCCTGTTAGTATTTGTCTTATTGCCAGAAAATTTGCGCAACGCCAACAGTTGAACATGCGATTGGCTCGGGGTTACTCATCCAATGATCGTTTTGAGCCAATCTAAAACTCGCAGCAAGCCTATCGAATCATTCGGGAAGCCTAAAAGGATTCAAAAATCAACCGCTTTTTGTGTATCAACAATTATGCTGCATTTTCGGAGTCGCGCGAGATTGACGATGGAAGAATGAAGGGGATTTGCAGAGCAAAACAGATACGCTACCGCAGAAATGACATACAATTCATTATGCTAAAGAGATTACGCTTACTTCTAAACCGGATTCCGTCGTTTGGCTTTCAGAAACCTATCCATTTTATTATTCGTCGCCGGCGATCTGAAGCCTTGCTTTGCCGGATGGAATCGGGCATAATCTTTGGTTTCTTGAGCGGGCAAGCTGCCCTCTTATTTGTCATAAGCTAGATCAGTTTTAGGAGTAAACCATGTCCAGAAAATGTCTGGTAACCGGGAAAGGTCCGATGGTTGGACACAAAGTTTCCCACGCCAACAATAAAACCAAACGCCGCTTTTTGCCGAATTTGCAGCGTCGCCGCATCTGGGTGGAGAGCGAAAACCGATATATTACTTTACGTTTGACCAATGCCGCGCTGCGTACCATCGACAAGAAAGGCGTCGATGTGGTGCTTGCTGATTTGCGCGCGCAAGGTTATCAACACATTTAATAAAAGTCGCTGAGGAAAATCATCATGCGCGAAAAAATTAAACTGGAATCTTCTGCCGGAACGGGGCACTTTTATACGACGACCAAAAATAAGAAGAATACGCCGGAGAAAATAGAGATCAAAAAGTTTGATCCCGTCGTCCGTAAACATGTGGTGTACAAAGAAATCAAGCTAAAATAAACATTCCCAAACGGGCAGTATTCTTGTTCGCTCGTTTTCCGATTCGAAAGTTGTTCCTGCCAATGGCGCGTTGTGATGTTTTTCACTAACACACACGCTGTTAGTTGATGCTACAATGATAAAGCTCAACTGTAACTTGAGGCATCATGAAACATATTTTGATTCTGACAGCAAGTCTTTTCGTGGCGGTGACTACTGTTGCCGCGCAAGAAACGCGACCTGAAACGTTACCTTCGTCCTCTATAGTCGCCGATGAAACCTCGGTAAAAGCTAGTCCGCCGGCGCCAACACAAACAACCGTGATTTCCGAGCACGCGCAAGTCAATCTGGGCGACCCCGAACTTGAGCCTCAGGTGACGATCATTCAACGCGATGGCGCGCGATATGAGGAGGTACGTGTAAACGGGCAGCTTCGTTATATTCGTGTCGTTCCCATTTATGGCGCGGTTTATTATTTGATTCCGCAGCCGAACGGGCAGTCGTTCATCCGCCGCGATCATATCGATCCGTCGTTACGCCCGCCGATGTGGGAAATTTTTTCCTGGTAACGCATGGCGGTTTATACAGTTGTCAATGAAACGGAATTGTCGGCGTGGCTTGCCGATTATGGTTTTTCCACTTTACAGAAACTCGAGCCAATTACTACCGGTATCGAAAATACTAATTATTTCATCACCGCCGACGATACGGAATGGGTGCTGACGCTGTATGAGCGTTTGCCTGCCGACGATCTGCCTTTTTACTTGAATTTGATGCGGCATCTGGCGCACGCGGGCGTACCGGTGCCGCAACCTCGACAAAACAATAGAGGCGATTTTTTTTCACAACTGTACGGTAAACCGGCAACGTTGATCGAGCGAGCGCGTGGCGCTCCACAAATGCAACCTGTTGTGCAACATTGCATGGTCATTGGCGCTACATTGGCGCGTATGCATGTGGCAGTTACTGATTTTTCACAAACGCTGAATAATCCGCGCGGCGAAGCTTGGCGCGGAGAAGCGGCACAGGCGGTACGTCCTTTTTTGAACACTGAACAACAGGCGTTGCTTGATGAAGAGATGCGGGCGCAGCAAACGGGGGCGTTGAACGGATTGCCCGGTGGCGCGATTCACGCCGATCTTTTCCGAGATAATGTATTATTTATTGATCCTGAAAAAACAGACATCGGCGGTATCATTGATTTTGGTTTCGCTGCAACCGGCGCGTTCTTATATGATCTAGCGATTACGGTCAATGATTGGTGTATTGCTGATGCGTCAACCGGCGCGCTGGACCAAGAAAAGCTCATAGCGCTGTTGGCGGCGTATCAGCGCGTTCGTCCTATTGATGATGATGAGAAAACATATTGGACATTGGCGTTGCGCTGCGCTGCTTTGCGTTTTTGGCTCTCCCGTCTATACGACTATTATTTGCCGCGTGACGGCGCGATTGTGCGTGCTCATGATCCTGCGCATTTTGAGCGTATTTTGCGGCGACGGAAAAACGATTTGCCGGTATGGATGGCAGAGGCAAAATAAATGATGGAACAACCAATCATTACATGTTGTGAAGCGAAGCGCGGCGTTTTGTGGTGGACGGAAGCGTTTTACTTGGTAAAAGAGGAATGGGGCGCGTGGTTTGTGATTGGCGCCGGTTACTTTGCCTTTATTTTTTCGCTGGCTGCCTTATTTTCGTTATTAGTCAATATGTTTCCGAAAGCGGAAATGTTGTTGCACTTACCGACGATATTGATGCCATGCCTTATCGTTGGTTTTATCGCGGCAGGTTGGTCACAAGTGCGTGGGCAAAAGCCGCGATTCAATCATTTCTTTAGCGGGTTTAAGTCAGATGTAAAAACATTATTGAGTATCGGCTTGATCATGATGATTCTCTTCATGCTGACTGGAATGATCGGAGAGAGCATATTGGGCGGCAGTTACGAGGATATGATTCGGGATATAGGGGAAGATACCGATGCGTTTTTGACACGGCTTTTCTCGCCAAGATTCTTGAGTATGACGTCAGTCGTAACGGTGTTGTATACATTGATTTTTTTCGCAGTCTGGTTGGCGCCGATGCTCGTCGTTTTTCAACGCGCGAAAACCGTCGGCGCGATACTGGGTAGTTTGAAGGCATTTTTGATCAACTGGCGCGCGGTGACTGTTTATATGTTGTTCCTGTTTTTCTTGACAATAGTAATTTTCATCGCGGTGGCTTTGCTGATGTTATTTATCGCGCTGATCATAGGTCCGGATTTGAATTTGGCAAAGACGGGTTTTGAGTTGGTCTCTACGTTGGTAGTTATCTTATTATTACCGTTGTTTACCAGTTGGGCGATGTTGACGTCGTTTGTCGCGTATTGCGATATTTTTCACGCCAATGATCATATTTTCCCAAGACTGAAAAAATAAATACTGATGTTTGGCGATTTGGCGCCCAAAATATCAGGATAGTATCTTGTCAATGCAACCGTTCTTGCGGTTTTTTCGTAGTTTTTTTTGCGCGTTTGCTCTCGGCGCTGTGAGTGGTCACCGTTTTCTTCTGCGCGCGTTCTGCCCAGAAACGGTAGATGAGCACTGCGGCGATAGGGAGTTCATCGACCAACGATTCGCGCCGCTCGATATCGTCGATCCATTCGCCAAACGTCGGATCATGGTCGCCGAATGCCAACGCTTCTATTGGGAAAAGCCAGTCGGCAGTATCGGGATTTTCCATTAGCGGCGCCCATGCGTCGCCGCCTAAAATCACACCGGTCATGAAACCGAAGCACCAGTCGTGCGCCTCATAATTGATTTCATCTTCCGATGTTTCGTTGCTGGGATGATTTTCGGGAAAATACAATAATGGTTTATAAAGCGTCGGCATTTCACTTAAAACATGATTGAGCGTTGACCAATGTCGCATGATCAGTTCCAGAATGCGTTGCGCTTGCTCCGCTGACGAGAAAGCCGCGCCGACCGAATTTTCGGAGGGTCCACCCCAAATCGCTTGCAACCACTGCGATGTTGGTAATGCGCACGGCGAACAAACACAAGCGGTCAGAAAGCCGTCCAGCATCTCCAGATTCATGCAGTCTTCCGATACAGCATCCGACGTAAGAAACGCTTCGAGTTCGTCTAATTCGATATCGGTCAGGGGCATGTGGATGGAGGTATCGGCACTCATGGCAAATCGGGAAAGAAGTTCAAGAAAAGATGATACCTTGAAAACAGAAAATGTCGCGTATTCAGTGTACGTATCCGACATGTACCGCAACGATACCGAAAGTCATATTATAGTATTCGGCTTCGTCAAACCCTGCATGAAGCATCATTTTACGGAGTTTTTCTTGATCAGGATGGACACGAATCGATTCGGCGAGGTAACGATAGCTGGCTTGATCACCGCTGATCAGCGCGCCGAGCTTGGGCAGTACGGTGAAGCTATAAAAATCATAAAAAGGCGCAAGGAAACCAGCGACACGGGAAAATTCGAGAATGGCGGCAATGCCGCCTGGACGCAAAACGCGGCGCATTTCCGCCAGCGTTTTCTCTTTGTCGGTGATATTGCGCAGTCCAAAACCGATGGAAACGGCGTCGAAGGTTTGATCGGCAAACGGTAACGCTTCGGCATTGCATTGCAACACGAGCGGTGAAAAGTTTTGCCGTATCAGTTTCGCGCGTCCGAGACGCAGCATCGTGGCGTTGATGTCGGACAAAATCACAGTCGCGCGTGGACATTTTTCGAGAAACAGCCGAGTCAAATCGCCAGTACCGCCGGCAAGATCGAGAATATCGGCTTCCTCGTGTACGGCGAGTCGATCGACCATGTTTCTTTTCCATCGGCGATGCAGTCCGAACGAGGCAAGATCGTTCATCAGATCGTAGTGGGCGGCGATCGAGTCGAACACATCGGCGACGCGCTTTTCCTTTTGCGCGGCATCAATGGTTTCAAAACCGAAATGCGTTTTTTTCATGGCGTCAACGTGTCGCGGCTGCCGCCTTCGTCGGCGAGCCGGTCGAGGTATGTTTGCCAAAGCTGCTTTTCATTTTTCCCTAATTCGAAAAGATACGCCCATGAATACAGTCCTGAATCATGACCATCGGAAAAGACCAACCGAATGGCGTAATGCCCGATTGGTTCGATGCGCGTAACCGTTACGTCTTTCTTGCCTGTTTGGAGCACTTCTTGATCGGGCGCGTGCCCGACGACTTCGGCGGACGGCGAATAAACACGAAGAAACTCCCACGAAAGCCGAAATTCCCGACCATCGGCGTAACGCAATGCCAACAAGCGCGACGCATTGTGCAGCGTAATCTCAACGGGACGGATCAACGATTCGTCGGGCGTCATGGCAGACAGTCACCGCCGTCAACGACGAGGCGCCATAGAAATTTGATCGGAGAAATCGGGAATGATGGTATCGGCCATGATGTTAAGATGCTCAGTGCCGATGAAGGCGTCGCGGCTGCGCGCTTCTTTGCCGCGCAATTTGATGTCAAGCCGTAGATCGTTGATCGAGTCGGCATTGCGCAGCGCGTCTTCATAAGTAATCAAACCACGCTCGTATAAGTCGAACAAGGATTGGTCAAATGTCTGCATGCCTTGCTCACGCGAACGTTTCATGACGTCTTTGATGCCGGGAATATCGCCCTTGAAAATCAAGTCGGAAGTCAGCGGCGTATTTAACATGACTTCGGCTGCTGGAACCCGTCCACGACTGTCGGAACGTAAAATCAACCGTTGCGCGACAAACGCCCGAACATTCAACGATAAATCCATCAACACTTGCGCGTGTCTCTCTTCGGGGAAGAAATTAATAATACGATCCAGCGCCTGATTGGTGCTGTTCGCGTGCAAAGTCGCCAGACACAAGTGTCCAGTTTCGGCAAACGCGATAGCGAATTCCATACCTTCACGCGAACGAACTTCGCCGATCATGATGACGTCAGGCGCTTGCCGCAACGAGTTTTGCAACGCCACTTCCCACGAATCGGTATCGACACCGATTTCACGTTGCGTAAAGATACAATTGCCGTGCTGATGCACGTATTCGATCGGATCTTCGATCGTGATGATATGACCGAAGCTGTTTTGATTGCGATGCTCGAGCAGCGAAGCCATTGTCGTCGATTTACCGGCGCCGGTTGCGCCGATGAAAATCATGATGCCGCGTTTGGCAAGAATCACATCTTTCAAAACCAAAGGCATTCCCAATTCTTCATAGACAGGAATTTGCATATTGATCGCGCGCAACACCATGCCCGCCCAACTTTGCTGCATGAACGCGCTCACCCGAAAACGCCCGACTGCGGGAAGTCCAAGCGCAAAATTACATTCTTTGGTTTCCTCAAAAATGTTTTTTTGCCGCTCATTCATGATACAGCGCACCAGTTCGATGGTGTGCTGCGGTTCGAGCGGAGACTTCGAAACCGGAGAAATTTTTCCGTTAACCTTGATCGCG
The DNA here is from genome assembly GCA_031270015.1 of Burkholderiales bacterium. Classification (GTDB taxonomy): domain Bacteria; phylum Pseudomonadota; class Gammaproteobacteria; order Burkholderiales; family Casimicrobiaceae; genus UBA931. The sequence goes on from JAISYH010000028.1 coordinate 13,601, forward strand.
GGAGGAAACCCGACTGTGATGAATAGATCGGAACCTTTCTGCTGGATGAGAAGCTCCAACAAATCATAAACAAATTGAGTTGAACGGTTTTTTTCCATAGAGCGGCATTTTAAAATAAAAACGGTAGTAGTATACGTCAGCTTTGAAACATTTCTCGGTTGTTGGCTTGCGTCAATGCTGCCTGTGTCGTGATCTTGTTACGGCGCACCAAATCGAGCAAAGCTTGATCCATCGTTTGCATCCCGGCGTTTTGACCGGTTTGCATCGAGGAATACATTTGCGCGATTTTATTTTCGCGGATTAGATTGCGGACGGCAGAAGTTCCAATCAAGACCTCAAATGCGGCGATTCGACCTAGCCCGTCTTTAGTTTTCAGCAGCTTTTGCGAAACCACGGCGACCAGAGATTCGGAAATCATGGCTCGAATCATGTCTTTTTCGGCGGCGGGGAATACGTCAATAATACGGTCCATCGTTTTCGGCGCCGAACTGGTATGCAATGTAGCAAAAACCAAGTGACCCGTTTCAGCGGCAGTCAACGCCAAGCGAATCGTTTCCAAATCACGCATTTCACCGACGAGAATGTAATCGGGGTCTTCACGAACGGAGCTGCGCAACGCCGCTTCAAAAGAATGCGTTTGTCGACCGACCTCGCGTTGGTTGATCAGACATTTTTTTGACTCATGAACGAATTCTATCGGGTCTTCGATGGTCAGAATGTGCGCATTTTCTTGCTCATTCACTTGATTGACCATCGCGGCGAGCGTCGTTGATTTGCCGCAGCCGGTTGGTCCGGTGACGATGATGAGTCCTCTCGGTCTTTTAATCAACTCATGGAAAATTTTGGGCGCGCCCAATTGTTCCAGCGTTTGTACTTTGGTCGGAATCGTTCGGAACGCCGCGCCCGCCCCGCGCATTTGCGTAAACGCGTTGACACGGAAACGTGCCAGATTTGGAATTTCAAACGAAAAATCGATTTCGAGCTTTTCTTCATATTCCTTTTGAATAGCGTCACTCATAACGTCATAGATCATCGTATAGACTTCTTCGTGTTCGAGCGGCGGTAAATTGATCCGGCGAATGTCACCGTTGACGCGAATCATCGGCGGTAAACCAGCAGAAATATGCAAGTCGGAAGCGTTATTTTTTACAGCAAAAGCCAACAGTTCGGTAATATCCATCTATAATTCCTTCCATAGAGCAGCATGTTTATTGCCGCGTTTTGATTTTTGATTATTGTTGCCGGTAAAGTGCGATTGGTTTGATTATGGTTCAGCAACAAAATGTCTGGCAAGCGCTTTGGCAAAGGATTGAAAAATCCGCGGTCAATTGTGGAAGAAATGTTGACGAAATTCACTTGTTAGCCGTTTCAAAATGTTTTTCAGCCGAGCGAATTCGCCATATTCATGCTTTTGGGCAGCGCCGGTTTGGTGAAAATTATGTGCAGGAAGCTCAGAAAAAACGGGAAGAGTTGGCGAATTTACCCGAAATTTACTGGGTTTTGATTGGATCATTGCAAAAAAACAAGGCGCGCTTAGCGGCGGAAGTCTTCGATGCGGTCGAGAGCGTTGACGATTTGGCGCTGGCGGAGCGTCTTGCGGCGGCGCGTCATCCAGACAGATCGCCCATGGAGATATTGATTCAAGTGAATATCAGCGGCGAGGCGCAGAAAAATGGCGTCGCTTGGGATCAAGCGGTGCCCTTGGCGCATGAAATTGCGCGATTGCCACGATTGCGCTGGCGTGGGTTCATGGGTATCGCGGAGGAAACGAGCGACGTTACGCGGCAGCGGCAACAATTTGCGCGGTTGCGAGAATGTTTGTCAAGAGCGCGGGCGGAAGGATTGAACGCGGAAATGCTTTCTATGGGAATGAGTGGTGATCTTGAGGCGGCTATTTGTGAAGGTTCAACGGAAGTGCGTATCGGCAGCGCGTTGTTCGGCGCACGCCATATGGCAAGCTATGGGGAATAGATGATGAAAACTCTTTTTATCGGCGGCGGCGCGATGGCGTCCGCTCTGATCGGCGGAATTCTTCAAGGAACGAATCGGGCGAAAAACGTGATCGTGGTCGATCCCGCTGAAGCGCAGCGCGCGCGGTTGGAAGACATGTTCCCGGGTGTACGCTGTTCGGCGGAATTACAGCCCATATTGTTGGATGACGTCGATTTGGTGGTGTTGGCGGTCAAACCGCAACAGATGCATACGGTAACGCGGCAAATTCGCCCGCTAGTGGAAAAGATTCCTCTAATGCTGTCCATCGCTGCTGGTGTGCGGATTACCACCATGTCCCGTTGGCTCGGCGGTTATGCGTATCTCGTGCGTGCCATGCCCAATACACCGGCGTTGGTCGGCGCCGGCATCAGTGCGGTTTACGCTACTCCAAAAGTCGATGGAGCCGCGAGGGAGAAGATAAACAGATTATTGTTCCCGGTCGGCGACATTTTGTGGGTTTCCGATGAAACGAGGATCGACGCCATGACCGCCATCTCCGGCAGTGGACCGGCGTATGTGTTTTATTTTCTCGAAAGTTTGCAAGAGGCAGCGCAAATGTTGGGCATGCAGGAAGATCGTGCGCGGTTTGTCGCGTTGCGCGTGGTCGAGGGAAGTTTGAAGCTCGCGCAGCATGACGAGCGTGCGTTCGCGCAACTACGCGCCGATGTGACCTCCAAAGGCGGCACGACGGAACATGCGTTGCAAGTTCTGGATGTGGCGAATGTCAGGCATATCATCTGTGAGGCGATCAAAGCGGCGAGAAATCGGGCGATTGAGTTGGGGAGCGCGCTAGACGCGGAGGGCGCCGATGAATGAGCGCGTGCGCATGGTTACGCGAGCTTGACGGCGACCTCCGGTTGACCATTTATGTGCAACCGAGCGCGAAAAAAACGGAAGTGTGCGGCGTTTATCGTGACGCGCTGAAAATCAAGCTTGCCGCGCCGCCAGTGGATGGGAAAGCCAACGAAACGTTGCGTCGTTTTCTTGCCGAAACATTTGCTGTGCCAATGCGTAATATCATGCTGGAACGCGGGCAGAACGCGCGCCAAAAAACGATACTGATCCACGCGCCCGCGCAACGCCCCGATTGGGCGCGCCCCGATTCGTCTGCCTAACGTCGTGCCAGCAGGCATCGCGCCAAACGCGCAAAGTCGGCGACGCTGAGATTCTCAGCGCGCGCGCCGGCGTCGATGTCGGCGACGTAAAAATCTTTGGGCTGGCACAACGACGATAAAGCGTTACGCAAAGTTTTTCGCCGTTGCGTGAATGCGGTGACGACGATACGCGCGAACAGCGTTTCATCACCGATATCGGGCGCGTTTTCGGCTAATGGAAGTAAACGCGCTACAGCCGAATCGACCTTCGGTGTTGGCGAAAAAGCGCCTGGCGGCACTGAAAACAGTTTGGATACGCGAAATTTGGCTTGCAGCATGACTGATAAACGTCCGTATTCCGGTGTGGACGGTTGTGCTTCCATCCGCTGCACAACTTCTTTTTGCAACATCACGTGAATGTCGCGCAAGCGCGTCGCTGTGTTTGCCAGTCGAAACAGCAGCGGTGAGCTGATGTTATACGGTAAGTTACCGACGATGCGCCAGTCGCCGCAGTCCAAAGACGCGAAGTCGAAGCGCAATGCGTCCTGCTCAAAAACCGTCAGCGTTTCAGGAAAACGCGCGCGTAATCGCGCCGCCAAATCGCGGTCGATTTCGATAGCGGAGAGCTTGTCGGCACGCTCGATCAGTTTTCCGGTAAGCGCGCCCAGACCGGGTCCGATCTCAAGCAATTTGTCGCCCTCGCATGGCGCAATAGCATCGATGATCCGGTCGATATAATGCGTGTCGATAAGGAAGTTTTGACCGAAACGGTGGCGCGGGATATGTTTTTGCATGAAGCGTCTTGTGACACGGATGATGCGAAAAATCGCGGCATTTCAACATGCCGGGAAACGCAACTGATCAGCCGAGATAGCGCGGCGACGGGCGGTAAGAATGGATGGCGGGTTTGGTCGGACGCCAATGCGTCTGCCAAGGTGCGCGTGACATAAAAGTATTTTTTTCACCGAGCACCAGCCGCACCAAATCTTCCAGCGCGTCCTCATCGAGTTGCGACGGTGGGAAAACCAAGTATATCGCGTCAAAGCGATCAACATTGGCGAGGCGAATGCCGATTTTGTGTTGGATGTAGTCCGGCTCGAATCGAATATTGGATTTGATTTCCGGTTTGACATCAAACTGTACGGCATGCACTTTTTTCCATTCGTTGATTTGCGGGCTAACTTCGAAGCTCAGTCCCGCAACGCGCATTCTTGTTTCGATTTCATCGGCGGAAGAAGACTGTACTCTGATGATCGTGTTATTGGGCGCTTTCAGGCGATAGAAAAATTCAATGTATTCGAGTAGGTCTTGGTCTTCGAAACGTTGACGACGGTATGAGGCAAAGGAATCCGAGAGCGTCAATGCCCCGAAAGTCAACACATTCCCCAAGCGGAATTCATGCGCTACCGGCGGATGCAGCGTATCGAGGTAGCGCGCGACTTCCTCCATCCATCCGTAAATCTGCCAGAGCAGACTGTCGATACTGGAACGAATTTGCGCCTCGTTGGGGGAAGTGTTTTGCGGTGACGCCGCTTTCCCTTCCGCTTGTTTGCGCAATTCATCAATCAGGAATGTTTTTTTCGAAATGTTTGAGGGTCCCATGAAGTACCAAGTTTCTCAGCGTACAGCGTATTCCTTATTCAATGAAAGTGTCCGAAAAGCAAATAGTAACAAATACCGTCCGGTAATGCTAGTACCACTTTTCCAACATAGCAACAAAAAATGGCAATCCGACCGAAATTGATCACAAAGACGGGTTATTTTACCGTACAATCATGCCGTTTCAAATTGCGCGTAACGCGACGAGGAGGGCACACACTGATGGCATTGCTGGAAATTAAAGAGGTCTCGCGCCGCTTCAGTGATCTCGTTGCCGTGGACAATGTCAGTTTTTCTGTCAATGCGGGTGAGTTTTTTACGCTGCTGGGTCCGTCCGGTTGCGGGAAAACGACGCTGCTGCGCATGATTGCCGGATTCGATCAACCCGATTCGGGGACGATCACTTTGGACGGTATCGATCTCAAAAATACGCCGCCGGAAAAACGTCCGATCCATACCGTTTTCCAAAGCTATGCGCTGTTTCCGCACATGACCGTCGAACAGAACATTGCGTTTCCACTCAAAATGGCGGGGCAGAGTGAAAGCGAGATCAAGACGAAAGTTAAAGCGACGCTGGATTTGGTGGCGTTGAATGATCGCGCTAAACGTTATCCGAATGAGTTGTCCGGCGGGCAGCGGCAGCGGGTGGCGCTGGCGCGCGGTTTGGTCAACCGTCCGCGTCTTTTGCTGCTTGACGAACCGCTGGGCGCGTTGGACGCCAAGCTCCGTGAACAAATGCAAATCGAACTGATCGCGCTGCAACGCGATACCGGCGTCACTTTCGTGTTTGTGACGCACGCGCAAGCTGAAGCATTGGCGCTTTCGCATCGGATCGCCGTCATGCGCGCGGGAAAAATCGAACAATTGGATGAGCCGGATCGTTTATACGGTCAGCCGAAAAACCGTTTTGTCGCGGACTTCATCGGCAACGTCAATATGCATGACGCAACGGTGCGGACGATAGGCGATACTTTAACGTTGGATCTGGGAAAACTAGGCAAAGTGGTTGCGCCGCTACGCAAGAACCAGTCGCTCAAAGAAGGAATGTCGGGCGCGTTCATCATCCGCCCCGAGCAAGTCAGTATTCGCGCCGCGTCTGAACCTTCCGGCGATCCGAATCAGTTTGTTGGCACAGTCAACGATTTCCTTTATATTGGCGATGTGACTACGTATATCGTCGATCTTCCGGACGGTGCGCGGATCGAAGCGTTGCTGCCCAACTCCGCGCCGGGGCGCGCCAAATTTTTCGAGCTTGGCGATCCAGTGCGTGTTTCGTGGAAAGCCGAAGCTGGCGCATTCCTTGATTCCTGACGACTGCCTAGCGACGAACGATCATGTCCAATCACACTGCGTCCCGCATTCGCGGCGAACGGTTGGTCAAGTATTCCATCATTACGCCGCCGTTCCTCTTTCTTTTGATGTTTTTTCTTTTTCCCGCGCTCATCATGGTTGTGGCGAGTTTTCGCTTTCCGGGCGAGTTTGGCGGCTTGGCGCCGCTTTTCAGAACGGAGGATGGCACGGGCGGCTTGACGCTCGAAAATTACCGCCTCTTTTTTTCGAGCAGCAACTATGCGTGGATTTTCTTGAGAAGTTTCGGCGTGGCGGCGTTGACGACCGTGATTTGCCTTTTTATGGCTTATCCTGTGGCAACGTTGATTGCGCGTAGTCCGAAAAAATCTCGGGATTTGCTGGTGTTGTTATGCGTTTTGCCATTTGCCAGTAATTTCCTCGTGCGGGTATACGCGTGGATGATTATCTTTCAGCCCTTCAATATGATGCATTCGCGGCTCGCGGTGATCGTTGGCATGGTGTACGTGCATTTGCCGTTCATGATTTTGCCGCTTTACACCAACTTGGAAAAACACGATCCGACTTTGCTCGACGCGGCGCAAGATTTGGGCGCCAACGCGTGGCAACGTTTTTGGCGCGTGACCTTCCCGATGTCGCTGCCGGGCATTTTTTCGGGCGCGGTGCTGGTTTTCATTCCGGTATTGGGGATGTTCGCGATTCCTGAAATTTTGGGCGGTAAAGACGATTGGTTGGTTGGCAACATGATCAAGGAGGCGTTCTTGGGCGCGCGCGATTGGCCCTTCGGTTCGATGCTGTCGATGATCATGACGATCACGGTGCTGATGCTGGTTGCTCTCTCCGCATGGTTTGCGAGAAAAGGAGTGTACCGTGCGTAGATCGCCATTGCTTTGGTTTTCCGTTGCCGGTGTATTTGCGTTTCTTTATATTCCACTGATCGTCGTCGTCGTCTTCTCGTTCAACGATTCCAAACTAAATGCAGGCTGGGTCGGGTTCACATTTAAGTGGTATCAAATTTTGGTCAACGATAAGGCAATGATCGACGCGGCGATCAACTCGTTGATCATCGCATTCACCGCGTCGTTTCTCGCTACGCTGTTGGGAACGATGGCGGGGATTGCGATGTACCGCTATAAAACGCGTTTCCTGCCGTTCATGACGTTGACGCCGTTGGCGATGCCCGAAATTCTTTTAGGCGTCAGCTTATTGCTCTTTTTTATTTCAGTGCTGGGCACCGAATCGTTGTCGCTTTTCACGGTGATTATTGCGCACACAACATTTTGTATTGGATTCGTCGCGATCATCGTGCGCGCGCGTTTGACCGGAATGGATGAATCCATTTTCGAAGCAGCGCGTGATTTGGGCGCGACGCCTTGGAAAACTTTTCGAATCATCACGTTTCCGCTCATCATGCCGGCGGTGATCGCAGGCATGTTGATGTCGTTCACGTTGTCGATCGACGACTTCGTGATTACTTTCTTCACTGCAGGCGTCGGTGTGCCGACGTTGCCTTTGACGATTTACACGATGATCAAAATCGCGGTAACGCCGGAGGTGAATGCCTTGTCCACGCTGATGATGCTGTTGACGCTGGGGATGATCGTCATCGCCAGTAGAGTTGCACCGGGGTTTTTGGAAAAATCGGAACATATAGGAGAAGATCAATGAATGCTTTGTTATCTTTTCGCGGAATGATATCCTTCCGCGCCTTGTTTGGCGGTTTGCTGGGATTATTTTTTGCGCTGTTTTTAGTCGCTTGCGATAACAAAACACCGACCGAACAAAAAACGTCTGCCGAAAAAACGACGCAGACGACAGAACCTTCTGAAGAAAAAGTGGTGCGTTTTTATAACTGGAACAATTACATTGCCCGTGAAACTGTCAAGCGTTTTGAGGATACTTATCGAATCAGATTACTTGAAGATTATTTTTCCGATCATGAAGAAATGCTGGCGAAACTCGCCGCTGGCGCGACGGGTTACGACGTGATGGTGCCGACTGGCAATGTCGTTGAAACCTTGATCAAACAAGGCACGATTCAACCAATCGACAAATCACGTTTGAAAAATCTCCCGCAACTCAATCCGGCGTTTTTAAATATGTGGTTTGATCCCGAAAATAAATATTCAGTGCCTTACGGCTATTCGCTTACGATTATTGGTTTTAATGCCGAGAAAATCGCCGAACTGGGTTTACCGACCGACACTTGGGCGTTGATTTTCGAGCCGCAGCATCTAGAAAAAATCAAAGGAAAAATCACGGTGATGGATAGCCAGCGTGAGCTTTTTGCCGCCGCGTTGCGTTATCTCGGTTATTCAGTCAATGATGACGATGAAAAACATCTGCAAGAAGCGCGTGACTTGATTCTGAGGGCTAAACCATATTGGGCGGCGTTTAACGCTTCGTCGTATATCAAGGAACTGGCGAGCGGCGATATTTGGGTCGCGCACGGTTACTCGTGCGATATGTTTCAAGCGGCGCAAGATGCGGCGGCAGCAAAGCGTCCGTTCACTATCGCGTCGGGCTTGCCCAAAGAAGGCGCGGTGCTGGCGATCGACAACATGGTGATTCACAAGGGCGCGCCGCATTTGGATTTGGCTTATGATTTGATCGACTTTTTAATCGACAAACAAAGCACCGCTGAATTTTCCAACCTCACCGGATCGGGCAGCGTCAATCAAGAGTCAATGGAGATGATCATTCCCGAAGTGCGCAACAACAAGGCGGTTTTTCCTGACGCGGAAATTTTGGAACGGTTGGAAATGTTGAAAGATTATTCGTCTGAAAAACGGCGGCTTTTGAATCGGCTGTGGACGGAAATCAAAGCTAATTAAGGTTTTCTGAAAAGCAAATCAAAAACCTCGTGTCCGAACCGTAAGCCCCGCGCTTCAAATTTGGTGCGCGGGCGGGTTTCGGGACGAGGCGCAAAATGTTCCGCCGTATTGCGTAATAATGATTCAGCGTTCAGCGTTTCCAAAATGGCTTCGGCGTATTCGCGCCAGTCTGTGGCGATATGTAAATAACCGTCGTTCGTCAAACGTCGCGCTAGTTGGTGAACGAATGCGGGTTGCAACAAACGGCGCTTATGGTGTTTCTTTTTAGGCCAAGGATCAGGAAAAAAAACGTGAATGCCAGATAGTGAATCATCGGCGATCATCGTATCGATCACTTCGACCGCGTCGTGTTGAATCAACCGTAAATTGTTTAGTTCCAGTCGTTTTATTTCTTGCAGCAGGCTACCAACACCCGGACCGTGTACTTCGATGGCGAGGAAGTGAAGGTCGGGACGGCTCGCGGCGATCTTCGCGGTCGTTTCTCCCATGCCGAAACCGATCTCCAAAATTAACGGCGCGGTCTTTCCAAAAAGCGCATCGTAATCGGGCGGAGAATCCGCAAACGGGAGACAAAAATGCGGCGACAACGTATCGATCGCGCGTTGTTGCGCGGGCGTAATACGTCCCTGACGCAACACATAACTACGGATGGTGCGATGATGCGTAGGCAATTTTTCAGACGCTGCGCTCATCGAAACATATTGCGCAGCAACTCTTTTTTATTGCGTATTTCCTTGCCCGGCGAGACGATCATTTCCTGATAGTCTTTGCCTTCTTTAACACGATATACCAGTTTGATTTCGGCAAGCGAAACCCACGTTGCTTCGGCGTCTTCCCATTGCTCTTTGGGTGTCCACACTCGCGTTTTTACCGGAAGCCCCTTGCGGATTTGCCAGATGGCGATTTCGTTACGGCAGTTTTCTTCGCAAAAGTCAGCAGTGACGATACGCTTATTGTCTTGAGAAAACGACGGTTCAGCAGGCAGGCGAACGGTTTGTCCGTTACCATTGTACAGCCAAAGATAATAAGACTCTTCTCCATCGATGACCAGAAGAAGCAGCGCGTCAAACGCAGACCAGTAATCCCACACCGAATATGACTTCCCTTCTTTGTCGATGAACTTGATTTCTTGCGGTGGATCGCTGAACAAGTTTTGTGAAAGTCGTATCGTCAATACCGTTTTTTCGTCGCCGCTTCCACGCCGCGCCAAGTTATTAGGCACACTTTTCAATTGCTCCGTTTCGATGACTCGCGCGCAATGGTACGTATCTTCCGTGTCGGAACACAGTTCGATGATTTTCTCGGTGGATAACGCGGCATGCGCCGAGACTACCCAGCCGAAGGACAAGATAATGAAAACAAATCTGTTCATTCGGGTAATCTACAAATGAGATGACGGTCCCCGTAGACATTATCGACACGCGCCACCGGGGACCAATATTTTTTCTCTTTCAACAATGGCAACGGATAAGCGGCTTGTTGCCGACTGTAAGGGTGATTCCACGTGTCGGCGCACACCGCGTCGGCGGGATGCGGCGCGTTCTTGAGCGGATTGTTTTCTTTGTCGAGCTTACCGTTTTCGATGGCGTGAATTTCTTCGCGGATCGCGAGCATCGCCTCGATAAAACGATCCAACTCGTTTTTCGATTCACTTTCGGTCGGCTCGATCATGAGCGTACCGGGAACAGGAAAGCTCATAGTTGGCGCGTGGAAGCCAAAGTCGATGAGTCGTTTGGCGATGTCTTCGGCTTCAACGTTTGCGCTTTCTTTGAACTGTCGCATATCGAGAATACATTCGTGCGCGACGAAACCATTGCGACCGCTAAACAGCACGGGATAATGTTCTTTCAAACGCCGCGCAATGTAATTGGCAGAGAGAATCGCCGACTCGGTCGCGTGCCGCAAACCGTCCGCGCCCATCATCGCCAGATACATCCAAGTGATTGGCAAGATCGACGCGCTGCCGTAGGGCGCAGCCGATACGGCACGCGCAGCATTTTTCAATAGAGAATGTCCGGGTAAAAACGGCGCCAAATGCCGTTTCACACCGATCGGACCAACGCCTGGTCCGCCACCGCCGTGCGGAATGGCGAAGGTTTTATGCAGATTCAAATGCGACACGTCGCCGCCGAACAACCCGGGCGCGGCTAGTCCGACCAGTGCGTTCATGTTGGCGCCGTCAATATAAACCTGCCCGCCGTAACGATGAACGATGTCGCAGGCAGCACGGATACTTTCCTCAAACACGCCATGCGTCGAAGGATAAGTAATCATCGCGCAAGCAAGTTCTTCAGCGTGTTGTTGCGCATGCGTTTCCAGGTCGGCGATATCAATATTGCCATTGGCGTCGTTTTCGACGACAATGACCCGCATCCCCGCCATTTGCGCCGAAGCGGGATTGGTGCCATGCGCCGATTGAGGGATCAAACAAATATTACGTTTTGTGTCGCCGCGCGACTCGTGATACGCGCGGATAGTGACCAGTCCGGCATATTCACCTTGCGCGCCTGAATTTGGCTGAAACGAAAATGCGTCATAACCGGTGACCGCGCACAATCGTTGCGTCAGGTCGTCGATCATTTCGCGATAGCCGGCGGCTTGTGCGGCGGGGACGAATGGATGCATTTGCGTAAATGCCGCCCACGAAATTGGCGTCATTGCGGTAGCGGCGTTGAGTTTCATCGTGCACGAACCCAATGAGATCATGGTACGATCCAGAGCCAAATCTTTATCAGCAAGTTGCCGTAAAAAACGCATCATTTCCGTTTCGATATAGTAGCGATTGAACTTTTCGTGCGTTAGATAAGCGGTTTTGCGACGCAGCGCTGGAGGAATGCTCGATATCGACGGCGCTGCCAACGCTTCGCGCAACGTTTTTTTCGCCGCGATCCATTTTTCTTTCGATAACGCGAAATCGAAAGCAACGAGAATGTTATCCAAATCCTCGAGAGTCGTCGTTTCGTCGATGGAAATTCCGAGCGCGCTGGCGTCGATTTCACGAAAATTCATGCCCAATGCGCGCGCTTGCTCGTGCAAGTCGGAAAGTTCACCACCGCTGGGCGTGATGGTCAGTGTATCGAAAAAAGCTGTGTTGAGAATCGTCGCTTCGAGCGCGATTAATCCGGCTTTGAGCGCGCAAGTGTAACGATGGATGCGCTCGGCGATAGCCAACAAACCTCTTGGTCCGTGATACGCGGCGTACAGCGTGGCAAGCACGGCGAGCAAAACTTGCGCGGTGCAAATATTAGACGTCGCTTTTTCGCGCCGGATGTGCTGTTCACGTGTTTGCAACGCTAACCGATAGGCGGGCGCGCCTTGCGCGTCGATGGAAAGACCAACCAGCCTGCCCGGCATCGAACGCTTGAATGCGTCACGTGTCGCAAGAAAACCGGCGTGCGGTCCGCCAAAACCCATCGGCACACCGAAACGTTGCGCGCAGCCGACCACGATATCCGCGCCCCAAACGCCCGGCGCTTCCAGCATGGTCAGCGCGAGCAGATCCGCGGCAACAATGACTTTCCCGCCACGCGCATGGACAGCCTCGACCAATTGGGCATATTCATGAATCGCGCCGTTCGCGTCGGGATATTGCAGCAGCACGGCGAACGCGTTGCTCGCGGCGGCTTCAGATATCGAACCTGTGGCGACATGAATATCGAGCGACTTTGCGCGCGTCGCGATCACATCAAGCGTTTGCTGGAACACGTCATTGACAACGAAGAAAATATTGGAAACCTTGTCTTTTGCCGTTTTCACACGCATCGCCATCGTCATCGCTTCGGCTGCCGCCGTCGCCTCATCGAGCAGAGACGCATTGGCGATATCCATTCCGGTGAGATCGCAAATCATCGTTTGAAACATCATTAACACTTCAAGGCGCCCCTGCGAGATTTCCGGCTGATAAGGCGTATAAGCGGTATACCAGGCGGGGTTTTCCAGTACATTGCGCGCGATGACGTTCGGCAGGAAGGTTCCGTAATAACCTTGACCGATAAATGATTTTTTAAGCACATTTTTATCGGCTATCGCTTTTAATTGCGCCAGCGCCTCTTCTTCTGTTTTCGCTTGCGGCAAAGTTATGGGCGAACGTAAGCGGATGTTGGACGGCAACGATGACTCGATCAACTCCGCAAGCGACGCGACGCCGACGGCGGCGAGCATTTCATGTTGCTCACGCGACGACGTGCCGACATGGCGATGGACAAAAGAAGCGTGGGAATGGGACATGACTAACCTTTTTGGAAAAAATGACGATCAGGACGCTTGCGCGCATCAATGGGAATTTTTAATTATATCGTGCGTTCAAAAAGATAAGAGCAAAGACGGTAAAAAGCGGCATGGTACATTCACGTCATTCGGACACCAAAGACATAATTCGGGATGTTCTCGCTTTGTACTCATTGAGAATATTTTGTTCCGAATCGCCCGCGTTATTGAAATATGACTTAAGGTTATTAAATTACCAATCTAAAACTTTTTTTAGCGTTTGTCTTGATTTACGTTAGCGAGAGTCTTATTATTAGCACTCGAGGCGGACGGATGCTAATAGGGGGATGAGAATCCCTGTTTTCATCTCTGTTTACGCTTAATTTTATCATACTAGTTAATTTAAAAAGGAGTGAGTGCTAACATGAAACTTCGTCCACTTAATGACAGAATCGTTGTTAAACGCATCGAAGAAGAACGCAAAACTGCTGGTGGTATCGTCATACCCGATACCGCTGCCGAAAAACCTTCAGTAGGTGAAGTCGTCGCCGTTGGACCGGGTAAAACCGATGATAATGGAAAAGTTGTGGCGATGACGGTCAAAATCGGTGACAAAGTTCTCTTCGGTAAGTACTCTGGTCAAGAGTTCAAAATGGATGGTCAGGATTACTTGCATATGCGCGAAGACGACGTAATCGGCATCGTCGGTTAAATGGTCGGCAAGCGTTGACTTTCACAAATTTTGAAAATGGATTTGGCGCGGTTTATGACTGCGCCCCGAATGATTGAGGAGAATAATTTATGGCTGCAAAAGATGTCCGCTTCGGTGAACAGGTAAGAAGCAAAATGGTAAACGGCGTCAATACATTGGCGAACGCCGTTAAAGTCACACTAGGTCCCAAAGGTCGTAACGTCGTTCTGGAACGCAGTTTCGGTGCGCCCACCATTACCAAAGACGGCGTTTCGGTTGCCAAAGAAATCGAGCTGAAAGATAAGTTCGAAAACATGGGCGCGCAAATGGTCAAAGAAGTAGCGAGTAAAACGTCCGATGTGGCGGGCGACGGCACGACGACGGCGACCGTTCTGGCGCAAGCAATCGTGACCGAAGGTATGAAATATGTCGCCGCCGGCATGAACCCGATGGATCTGAAACGCGGTATTGACAAAGCAGTTTCTTCCGTAGTCGAAGAACTGAAGAAAATCAGCAAACCGTGTTCCGTATCGAAAGAAATCGCACAAGTTGGCGCGATCTCGGCAAACGCCGACGAATCTATCGGTAAAATCATTGCCGACGCGATGGACAAGGTCGGCAAAGAAGGCGTGATTACCGTCGAAGACGGCAAAGGTCTCGAAAGTGAACTTGACGTTGTCGAAGGTATGCAATTCGATCGCGGCTACATTTCGCCGTATTTCATCAATAATGCCGACAAGCAAAACGTCGTGCTGGAAGATCCTTATATCCTGTTGCACGACAAGAAAATTTCTAATATCCGCGATCTTTTACCTGTGCTCGAAGGTGTCGCTAAAGCGGGGAAACCATTGTTGATCATCGCCGAAGATGTGGACGGCGAGGCGTTGGCGACATTGGTCGTGAACAATATACGCGGCATTCTGAAAGCCTGCGCCGTGAAAGCGCCGGGGTTCGGAGATCGTCGCAAGGCGATGCTCGAAGATATCGCGATTCTCACTGGTGGTACGGTCATCGCTGAAGAATTGGGCTTGAAACTCGATGGCGCTTCACTCAACGATTTGGGACGCGCTAAACGTATTGAGATCGGCAAAGAAGATACTACGATCATCGACGGCGCCGGAGACAAAAAATCGATTGAAGCGCGCGTGAAAACGATCCGTACGCAAGTCGAAGAAGCGACCAGTGATTATGACCGTGAAAAACTGCAAGAACGCGTGGCGAAGCTCGCTGGTGGTGTCGCCGTGATCAAAGTTGGCGCGGCGACCGAAGTCGAAATGAAAGAGCGCAAAGCACGCGTGGAAGACGCCTTGCACGCAACGCGCGCGGCAGTTGAAGAAGGTATCGTCGTTGGTGGCGGGGTTGCTTATCTGCGTGCCCGTTCCGCGCTAAAAAACCTCAAGGTCGCCAATGCCGATCAAGAAGCCGGTGTGAAAATCGTGCTGCGCGCGATTGAAGAACCGCTGCGTCAAATCGTGGCGAACGCGGGCGAAGAAGCTTCGGTGGTGGTTAATAAAGTCATCGACAACAAAGGTAACTTCGGCTTTAACGCGGCGACTGGCGAATACGGCGACTTGGTTGAAATGGGGGTGCTCGATCCGGCGAAAGTATCCCGTTCTGCGCTGCAACACGCAGCGTCGATTGCGAGCTTGATGTTGACGACCGATTGCATGGTTGCCGAGCTGCCGAAAGAAGACCCTCCCATGCCGGGGGGTGGTATGGGAGGCATGGGCGGTATGGGCATGGATATGTAATCGCTTTATTTGTAACACGCAACGAAAAAGCCCGGTCAACCGGGCTTTTTTATTATCTCCGCTCAACGAAAAAATTTTCCGGCGGGAAAAGTACAAGAAACAAACGCAGAAAAAGCATTGACGGCGTGGCGAATATTATTAGAGTATAATGTATTGAGTTGCGCCCAAACCGGAGATCATCATGAATAATACGATACATTTTCATACCGCTGACCTTTGTGATCGCTTTGAAAACGATATTAGCGTAGGTTTACAAGTCGCCGAACCGATGTTCAACGACTTTGGCGGCAAACGCGCATTTTACGGCGAGATTGTGACGCTGAAAGTTTTTGAAGACAACTCGCTGGTACGTGAAATATTGAAAGAAAGCGGAAAAGGCAAAGTGCTGGTCGTTGATGGTGGTGGCTCATTACGCTGTGCGTTATTCGGCGACCAACTCGGACTACTCGCGCAAAATAACGGTTGGCAAGGAATTGTGATTTATGGTTGCGTACGCGATAGCGATGTGCTGGCGGAAATGAATATCGGTGTGCGGGCATTGGCGACGCAGCCGCAACGCAGCCGCAAAAAAGGCATAGGCGAAAAAGGCATTCCGGTCCATTTTGCTGATACCACATTCATGCCCGGGGAGTGGATTTGCGTGGACGGAGACGGAATCATCGTACTTAAAAAAGCGCCGGTATGTTCGGAATGCGCATAACAGAGTGTCTCCACTTTTTCAGACAGGGATTTTCCGTGTTGAGATGAGAGCTCCGTGGTTAAGCCGCGATGGACTGCGGCAGTTGGTTAAAGTAAACGTCTGTCCGTCAAAGGCTGAATAAGGGCGTCTTCGGTTGTAAAAATTGAAATAACGACTCAAAAACTTCTTCAGTTTCAGACATGGCGTCGTAACCACGCAAATAGACTTCTTCGTATAAGCTTAAGGGCGCGTCTCTCTGGAGCGACGCGTCAGGCGGCGTTTTGCGAGGAAACGCTCAGCGGTCATCGGAGCAAATCCTACTCCAGAGCAAGGATCGATAAACTTTCTCTCGGAATGCTTGAATTCATGTAATTTTAAATGGTACGATCCAAGGACATGGGGGCGTCTTTTTAGGCAAGCCGCCGCAGGTATATGTCTCTCTGCACAAAAATTCTGGTCGGCAGAGTGTGTACTAAATTGTAAGGAGAAAAAATGTGAATGTAAATAAATTTCCCTACTCTAAGAAAAAACTAGGCGTTATAATATTTCTTTTATGGTGTTCGTTTTGGTGTGGTGTAAATTACTCATCTAGACAGAGTTTTCATTGTGAACTACTAAGAGAAGAAAGAGTTATATTCAACATGGACTTATACTTTTCGAAAAATATCACCGTTGAAGATTACGTGGCTTACAGAAAAAAGTTATTAGATATAATGCTTGAATTAGAAAAGGAACAATCCATTTTTAATTACATCTTATCCTATATTTTATCCCCTATTTTTCTGCCATACGAGATATATACCTACGGTAATATTTGCGAGAATGAGAAAATTTAGGTCGTCTTAATATGTTTGTGAACGCGAATAGATCGAGAGGCGTATTGGTATAAATGAGGAATAGTTATTATTCATACGCTTGATGAAAGCGGTCTACAGGAAGGTGGATACCCCAAAGGGGTTAGGAAGCAAATGAAATTATTATTGAAGGGAACCATGTTTATTCGAATAACGCTATTAATGATTATAGCAATATTAATGATTGGCTGCACAAAAAATGAAGAGGGTAGATTGCGTTCTTACCTTCCACTTAGAGGGGATACCTACAAATTTTGTACCTATACAAGTAAAAATCAAAAAGAGCGTTGGGAAAATTTGAAAGAAGATGAGATAGGAACTTATGAAACAATAGCCACTGTTCTTATAACATCGGAGACTTTTCGTCCAAAGGAATGGATTATCGAAAAGAGAGCTTTTGTTCACGACGGAGAAATGCCATTTGTTTCCAGAACGAAGTTAAAATTAGAGAAAGACAGGATTCTCATTGATGATGCCATTTATCCTAATGAAAAAAGCATTATCCTTAAATCCCCGATTAAACTGAAGAACAAATGGAACTCGGATGGTTGGGAGATAGACGTTCTCAGTGGCAAAAGAAAAACAGTCAAAGTGAAATGTGAAATCACTTCGTTAAACAATGAGACGGTTCTTGGAAAGCTTGTTGATACGATAGAGGTGAGTTGTGATGCAAAAGAAAAAGATTTTGGAAAAGTCAAACGCAAAATTGCAAGAAATTTTGGTATTGTACAAATCTCCATGGAGGATGAAGGGATTACCTGGATGAAAGAGGAGCTTTGCCCAGACCAGACCATGCCACAGTCTCAGACAGAAGGTGATCCTATTATAGAAGAGATAGCCCCTTAAGAGAACTATGTGGATGATAAAGAAAGATGGGCTAAGATAACGTGAAAAAATTATTTTTAAGTTCCTTCTTATATTTTTTAATGATTGCATTATTAACGCAAAGTATATGTTCTTTTTTTTGGATTTCTTGTTTTCCAGTCTCCCAGATTTATTATGTCGTAGTCTATTTTTCTTTATGCTTATTTATATATATATTAATCCCCTTTCTGTTAAGGACGCCCGAATACTTTCTAATTGAATCAAAGAGAAAATATGTTTTTCTCACGTTCCCTGCCTTATATATTTTACTTTTGTCGCTATATATTCCAGGATTATCGGAGCATTCTATTTATATCTATATATTATATTTATGCGCATATGCGCTGATATTATTTTTCTTTATTTTTGAGAAGACAGCGATGCTTATTGCTTCATTATGTGTGTTGTCCATTTGTGTGGTA
>JAISYH010000043.1 GCA_031270015.1 Burkholderiales bacterium
CCCGGCTTGACGCTCGACCCAAGTACCGGCGTAATCAGCGGCACGCCGACGACGGTGGGCAGCCACACGTTTACCGTGACCGTCACCGATAGTTCACAACCGACCGCGCAAACGGCGAGTGTAGAGTTCACCATCGTGATTGCGGCAGCGCCACCGCCGCCGCTCGAACTCGACGGCAATCCGCAAGACGGAAAAGTCGGCGTTTTCTATACCGACAGCAGTATTGGCGCGAGCGGCGGCACGCCGCCGTACAGCTACGCGGTGACCGATGGCGCTCTGCCGCCCGGCTTGAACCTCAACTCAAATACCAGTGTAATTAGCGGCACGCCGACGACGGTGGGCAGCTACACGTTTACCGTGACCGTCACCGATAATTCACAACCGACCACGCAAACGGCGAGTCAAGAATTCACCATCGTGATCGCTCTGGCGGTGATCGTTTACTCGAGTACAACCGCCATACCGGTGTTGCCCGCGCCGCTCGCGTTGCTGCTGGCGCTGGGAGTGGCGGGAATCGGGTTGAGGAAACTGAAGCTTACCAAGACAAATCTTTTCTGAAAGTAATATCTTCTGGAGGGAACTCAACAGAAAAGCGGAATTTCCGGGAGCGCGCCAGAGGTTAATTACGTTCAAAAGCATGCCGTCCGATGGGAAGAAGCCCCATTATCGCGGGCTTCTCGGCGGCATAGCTTGTTATCGCTGAATGATTGCCTGTTCGCGCCCCAGCCGGCGATTCCCCGTTTGAGCCGTTCTTCTTTGCGTCGCTGCTTGCGGCAGTCATGGCTACTCCCGTTTGCTTGAAGCTTGAGGGAGGTCAACCGGTAAAGAAAGAATTCAAGCGGCTTCCTTTCGAGCGCAACACCCCGGAAATAAAAAAAGTTTAACTTTTCACATTCATTCGGGTAAAGTCTCGTCATCCGCAAATATTTAAGTTATCCGCGATAGGCGCGGTTCCTGCCTTATACTTTACGATGAAAATATCCTCCTGGAATGTTAATTCGCTGAATGTTCGCCTGCCACGTTTGTTGGCGTGGTTGAACAAGCGACAGCCGGACATCGTTTGTCTACAAGAAACCAAACTCGAAAACGCGCGATTTCCTGCCGAGATTTTGAAAAAGGCGGGCTATACGAGTTGTTGTTATGGGCAAAAAACGTACAACGGCGTGGCGATTTTGGCGCGTGATGAGTTGGCTGTCGAGAACATATCGTGTGGCGTTCCCGACGATTGCGATTCGCAGGCGCGCGTGATTGCGGCAACAGTGAATGGTGTGCGTGTGGTGTGTTTTTATGTGCCGAACGGGCAGGCGCTCGATAGTGAAAAATTTGAATATAAAATGCATTGGTGCCGACGAGTAACCCGTTATTTGCAGGAAACATTGGCGGAAAATCCGAAATTGATCGTCGCTGGAGATTTTAATATTGCGCCAGACGATCGTGACGTTTACGATCCTGAAGCATGGCGCGGGCAGATTCTTTGTTCTGATGAAGAGCGCGCCGTTTTTCGTTCCTGGTTGGCGCTCGGATTGCAAGATAGCTTTCGTCTGTTCGAGCAACCAGCGGCGACTTTCAGTTGGTGGGATTATCGGCAATTGGGCTTCGTGAAAAATCACGGTCTGCGAATCGACCATATTTTATTGTCGGACGCGCTGGCGTCTTTTTGCGTGTCGAGCATAATAGATCGCGATGAGCGTAAGGGCGAAAAACCCTCCGATCACGCGCCCGCGATGATTACTTTACATGAGGGTTTTTAATCGTGTCTGCCCCGCTGCTCCCCGACGCCGACTTCGTTGCTGCCGAACAGCGCGAAATCCAACAAGAAAAAGCGGTAAACATCAAGCGAATCGATGTTTTTTGGATTGCACTCGGTTCGGCGCTGTCTTTTCTGTTGTTGCTGATATTGGTTTTTGTCGTATATTTCGAGCGAACGATTCCCGGCGCATGGTTCCCAAAAACACAGGCGCAAGTTTGGACTTCGCAAAATATTATTTTGGTACGCGGCACATTGATCGCTGATCGCTCCGATACGCAACGACAAACATTTCAAACAGACGACAGCGGCGTAACCGTCATCGCGGTAAACACGCAATTTCCTGCCAGTCAATATCCGGCGCTCGATTTCGATATTGATTTTCCCGCCGGGAGCGTGGTTCGCTTGATTTGGCGTAACGATTTACAACCTAACGAACGCCCATATCTGGATTTACAAATAGATGATGATGGACGGTCACGAGCTACGATCATAACGGGACATAAGAACTGGTTCGGCAATATTTCCAGTTTGGCATTAGCGGTTCAGGCGCAACCAAAGCAAATATTTACCGTGCGCTCGGTCAGCGCGCATCCGATGGGGGTTGGCGAGGTGGCGAAGCGGCTCGTTTCTGGTTGGTTGCGGTTTTCGCCGTGGACGGGAACGTCTATTGCGCAGCTGGATGATGCCGCGCCTTCACTATCCTATTTTATCGCGTTGGCGTTAGCATTGCCGCTTTTCCCGGTGGGAGCGCTATTGCTTTGGAAGCGTTTGCGTCGTCGGCAGGTATTAACTTTATCGCCTGCGTGCTGGTATGCGGGAATCGCGTTTTTTCTCGCCGGCTGGCTGGCGCTGGATGCGCGGTGGACGGTACAACTTGCGCAGCAAGCCGCGCACACGCGACAAACTTTTGGCGGAAAAACGATTGCTGAAAAACACCTTGCCGCCGTCGATGGCGCGTTGTACGCATTCACCGAAAAAGCGCGCGCCGCGTTACCGGCTGAACCGACGCGGATTTTCGCGCTGGCTCCTGATCCTTATTTGCGCAGCCGGATCGCTTATCATCTTTATCCCCACAATGTGTATTTTGATTTTTATGGCGCGATGCCGCCGAACGCGCGGACGTTGCGTTCCGGTGATTATGTGTTGTTATTTCAGCAAAGCGGCATTCGGTACGATATGGCGCGAAAAAAAATGCGCTGGTCGAACGGTTCCGAACTTGCCGCCGAAATCAAATTGTTTGAAGCGGGGTCGGCGTTGATCGAAGTGCGCTGAGGAAATAAATATGATTTTTGCGCTCATTGCCATTTTATTGCCTTGCTTTGCCGGGACCGCGCTGCTTTGGTATGCGTCCACTTTTTTCAAGCATACGCAAGGATTGATGTTTCGCTTGCTCGCTGCGGGTATTTTGGTCGGTTTTGTGTTGGTGACGCTGTTGATGCGCGTTTATTCATTACTCGGTGTGTCGTTTTCTTTTTGGTCGCTCGCGTTGCCGATGATATTGATCACCGCTTGCGCCGGATCATTGGCTTTCCGGCGCGCGGTATTTGCTTGTCCGATAGACGCGCTTCGTTCGTCATCGTTGCCGACACGTCTCCTTTTCGGCGGTTTGCTGATATGGATCGTCATTCGTTTCATTTTATTGTGGATCGAGGTCGCCACACAGCCGCTTTTCCCTTGGGAAGCGATATTGCAAAGCGGCGCGCAAGCGCATGTTTTGTTTGGGCAAGGAAAGCTCGTTTCGTTCGTGGACAGTAGCGCATGGTTGAATCAATCGGGCGGCGACCTTTATTTCAGCATGTCGCCATCGCTGCCACAAACTTTGCCGTTGTTGCAAACGTGGATGTGTCTGGCGGTTGGCGAATGGAACGACGCGCTGATGAATTTACCTTGGTGGATGATGTTGGCGGCGCTTGGTTTCGGCGCGTATGGATTCATTCGGCAAAACTCAGGCGTATTGATCAGTCTCGCTGCGGCGTGGTTCGTTACATCGTTACCTTTGTTAAACACACATGTGGCGCTTGCGGGATTACCTGATTTGCCATTCGCTGCCGCTTACACGCTTTCGGCGTTAGCGCTTGCCGTATATTCGCAAAGTAAAAATGGGTTCGATTTGGCGATTTTCGTAATATTGGCTTTTATCGCCGCTTCGTTTTGGCAAGTTTCTTATGTTTGGCTGGTAACGGTGCTGGTTGCGTTGCCGTTCGCTTTTTTGCCCGGTTGGGGTAGGCGCGGCGCAACCATCACGCTGACGGTTGCTGTACTGGGTATTTTATTGTTGACACAAGCCGGCGGCGCGTTATCGCCACAACTTGCCGCATTGACTTTTGAGTTCGATACGACGCAATGGCAAACGATGTTGATCGACGGAGAAAACTGGCATGTGTTGTGGTTCGCGGCGCTTGTCGTTTCATTATTCGGAGCGCGGCAAACGCTCAAGCCGCCTTGCGGCGTATTGACGATTATTTTGATTGGCGCGATCGCGGTATGTGTCGCGATGATTTGTATTCCGCGACTCGGCGCGTTGGTCATCGGCGCGGTACACGCGGGACGCATCGTATTGACCGTCATGCCGTTGCTTGCCGTGTGGTGTATCGCGGTATGGTCGGCAACCCTTATACAAGCCAATACGAAAATACCCGATAGGGAAACAGCCGATGCGAAAGCGGAGCATTTGCCGTAATCGACGTAAACGCGTAACAGAAAAGCCGGATGATTCGGCTTTTCTGTTACGCGAAGAAGTTATAAGCTATCGCCGAAATCCGCGCGGAAGGCTTTCACTAATTTTTCAGGCCAGTCGCTGGTGGCTTCAAGGCGTCCCATGAAGAAGCGCAATACGGACGGTTCTTCCACGAAACGCAAGCCGCCGATCAAATTACGTTTGCTGTATAACCATTTCATGCGGTCTTCGACATATTTGGTTTGCGACAAAGTAAATACGCGGCGCGGGAAAGCCAGACGCAATAATTCGACATCAGACAACACATCGTTACCGTTTTCGTCGCGGACGCTGGACATGGTGCCGCGCTCCATACCGCGCGCGCCTGACGCCAGATAGAATGCCGCGGTCAGCGCGCCCGCCGGATATTCCTTTTGATGGACATGTGGCAAAAATTTCATTGCGTCGACGTGGCAGCCCAGCCCACCGGGGGGCATGACGACAGGGACACCGCCGACATCCAATTGTCTTGCCAGATAATCAATGAACGATGGGCTTTGTCCGATCACGCTTTCATCCAGCGTTTCGTACAAGCCGACCGCGATGGATTCGATTTCACGCACGGAAATACCGCCATAAGTCAAAAAGCCTTCATAAAGCGGAACCAATACTTTCAGATAATCAAAGATTGCTTTATTACTGGTGCAAATCGCGCCGCCACGCGACGAGCTGACTTTGCGCGCTGAAAAATAAACGATATCGGCTTGCGCGCACATTTCACGAAGAATGTCACCGATACTGGCATTTTGATATGCTTTTTCGCGCTGCTTGATGAAATAGGCATTTTCGCCGATCAAACTGGCGTCCAGCACGATAAAAATATTATGTTCGGAGGCAACTTTGCGCACTTCTTTCAGGTTTTCCAGAGAAAAGGGCTGTCCGCCAATCAAGTTGGTGGACGCCTCCATCCGGATGAACGGAATGTTTTTGGCGCCTTCGCGGGCAATGACAGCACGCAACTTGTCGATATTCATATTGCCTTTGAACGGATTGTCGCTGCGCAAAATCAACGCTTCATCGTATAAAAGCTCGGCAATTCGACCGCCGTTCAGATCAATATGCGCTTTCGTCGTGGTGAAGTGATAATTCATGGGGATTAAATTACCCGCCTTGATGTAACTGCGCGCGAGAATATTTTCGGCGGCGCGTCCTTGATGCACGGGTAATACATATTCTTTGCCGAAAACTTCCCGAATCGCCGTTTGCATACGCTCGAAACTTTGTGAGCCGGCATACGCATCGTCCGCCTGCATCATCGCACCTTGTTGCGCGTCGCTCATCGCATTCGTTCCGCTGTCGGTAAGCATATCGAGATAAACATCGCGCGTTTTGAGCAAAAATGTGTTGTATCCTGCGTCTTGAATCGCCGTTAAACGATTTTCTATCGGCGGCAGCGACAATTTTTGAACGACGCGAACTTTATGCATTTCCAGCGGGATATTTTCTCCTCCAAAAAAACGCACGGTTTGATCTGGTTGCATAGTGACCTCTTTTAAGAAATTAATGAAAAACCATACCACCCGCGATGATACGCTGCGTCAATGGTTGCCGGATTAAACTTCGAAATGTACTTGTTTTTATCGGCGCGCTCAAGAATTTTGAGAGATAATATGCCGAACCCCGACTTTTTTGTCATTTTCATGAAAAAAGCGCTAAAAACATATCTAGCATCTGTTGCTAGCGAGCTCGACGCGCTTAGAGCGCAACCGGACGCCAAACGGGCGCGCAGGTTGTTGGAACGCCATTTGGCGCAAGTCGGCGCGTTTCAGCATGAACGTCTGATTCATCTGATCGTAACATTGTTCTTCGCGCTATTATTGCTTGTGTCATTCGCCGGAACGCTGATATTTCCGGCATGGCAATTTTTCTTGATCGACGCGCTGGTATCGATCACTTTGCTGTTTTATATTAAGCATTATTTTTTTCTTGAGAACCATGTTCAGAAGCTGTATCCGATTACCGATGAGCTTTATCGCTTTTTAGAGGCGGAGAACAATCAATAATCATGTCCGAACCTTCTGTGGCGATTTTGCTGTGTACCTATAATGGCGAAGCTTTTCTTCGTGAGCAATTGCGCTCTGTTAAGGAACAAACGTGGACGAACTGGCGGCTTTGGGTTTCCGACGACGGATCACAAGACAATACGTTGCGGTTGCTGCAAGACGCCAAGCAAGAATGGAATGAACACGTCGAAATACTGTACGGACCAAAAAAAGGGTACGCCACCAATTTTTTGGCGTTGACGAATTACCACGAAATAGAAGCGGATTATTATGCTTTTTGCGACCAAGACGATATTTGGTTTGCCGACAAACTGGAAAACGCGCTGAAAGCATTGGAAAACATGCCCGAAGAAACGCCCGCGTTGTATTGTTCGCGCACGGAGTTGATCAATGAGGACGGCGCGAAAATCGGTTTGTCTCCCAATTTCACCAAAAAACCTTCTTTTGCTAACGCGCTGGTGCAAAGCATCGGCGGCGGCAACACAATGGTGTTCAACGGCGCGACGCGGCGGCTGTTGCGTTACGCCGGCGCCGATATCGACGTGCCGTCGCACGATTGGTGGACTTATCTTTTGGTGAGCGGCTGCGATGGCGTGGTCGTTTTCGACACCAAACCATCGGTGCAATATCGACAGCACCGCAACAACCAGATGGGCAGCAACAACAGTATCACCGCGCAACTAACGAGAATGAACCGATTGTTTTCCGGCGATTTCCGTGATTGGAACAAACGCAATTTAAAAGCGTTAAACCAGGTGCACAATTTGCTGACCGCCGAAAATCAGCAAACGCTCAACGATTTCGCCAAAATCAGCGACGCGCCTTCCTTCTTTTTGCGCCTGATATGCTTTCTCCGCTCAGGCGTTTATCGGCAAACGTTACTCGGCAATTTGGGCATACTTGCGGCGGCGCTGAGCGGAAAACTTTAAGGATGCCCCAACATCTGCGCGCGAGGAATAAGCTCTTGATACACCCATTCAGGAACTTGCGAATGCCAATATCCGGTTAAACGCGCCGCGCCGATCGAGCAGCCAATAATCGACAGCAACGCTATCGTAATCGCTATTCCCGATAGCTTGCGTCGCCGCCATCGTCTGGCGATCTTGTCGCTGTCGCCATTGACCGCGACGATACGTTTCGGCGGCAGTGAAAATTGCAGCGCATCCCGTGCCGGACAAGCCTCGACGCATGATAAACATGCCGTGCATTCTGCCGAACGAATACATGGTTTGCGATCCATCGGCAAACGCGCTGGACAAACTTTCGCGCACTTACCGCAGTCAATACAAGCGTCGGCGTCGCGCCGCACTTTGAACGGCGACAGCAACGACAACCATCCCAACAACGCGCCGTAAGGACATAAATAACGGCACCAGAAATTAGGGATTACTACGCTCAATGTCATTAACACTATTATCGTAATCAATGCCGTCGCGCCGATGAAGCGAAAAAAGTTGAGCATCTTCACGTCGGCGATAGTTCCATAAGGCGTTATCATGAATGCCGCGATAGTTTCGGCGGGCATGGTGATCACCAGATAAAGAAAAACCACCATCAACACATATTTCAAACTGCGTAACGGAATATCAAGCCAGCGCGGCGGATAAATATTTTGTTTGAATGCCCGTTTGCCCAACCGCCACAGCATTTCCGACAACGTGCCGACCGGACACAACCATGAACAAAACGATTTTTTGAGGAACAGCGCGATCAATAAAAATGTCACCAATAGAATCATCGCCGCCGTATGCGTCTGCGGTATTTCCCAAGTAACCAACGTATACTTGAGATTCATCAAACCGGCAATCGGCAACCAACCTTCAACGCCTTCCGGTCGCATGGGCGGCGCGCCGGTCGCGCCGGTTTCAAAGTGCCGTACCCAAAGATAGAAAGCGGCGCACAGATAAATATTGAGTAATACAAATACTATTTGCGCGCTGTGTCGCCAAGTCGTAGCGTTACGCCAATCGCGCCAAGACAAAATACCGTTCACCGTTCCGGCGCACCGAAACAACACCTTTTTGGAGCGCGTCCAAAACTTTGTTTTGTCGGTCGTTTTCTCTGCCATTTTCTATGGTCCACGGATGGGTTTTTAACTTGCTATTTTAATACATGTTTATGAGTTGGAATAACGGTTCGAAAAAAGAAAACACGAAAAAGGCGGAAAAACTCCGCCTTTCTGATTCTCCATCTTGGGTTATCTGTCTTTTTGGGCTTCAAATATATTGCGGACCATTGCCGCCCTCCGGCGGCGTCCAGACAATATTGAGCGTGGGGTCTTTGATGTCGCAAGCCTTGCAGTGCAAACAGTTGGCGGCGTTGATTCGCAAGATCAGCGGCGCGGAACAAGCATCGTCGGAACGTTGGTATTCATAAACGCCCGCCGGACAATAACGCGTTTCCGGTCCGCCATAACGCGGCAGATTCAGCCGTTCCGGCATTTCGGGATCGACCAGACGCAAATGTATCGGCTGATCTTTGGTGTAATTGAGGTTGCTCAAAAAAAGCGATGAAGCGCGGTCGAAGGTATACCGATTATCGTAAGCGGGATATTCGATAGCTCCGACTTCCGCTTGCGGGCGTAATGTTTGATGGTCGGGGTATCGGTGGCGAAACGTCCAGAAAAATAGTTTTCCGATACCGAGTTGTTGCGCCCAAAGACAGATTCCAGCCGCCGCCAAATTGCGCAACGCTCCGGCGCCGAACAGCGGCTTGATGTTACGTATGTCGTGTAATTCCCGATAGAGCCACGACTCCCGCAGATTTTTTTCGTAATCGGACAATAAATCATGGCGGCGATTTTGTGTGACTGCCTCCGCCGCAGCGTATCCCGCCAGTGAACCGCTTTTCATTGCTGTGTGGATTCCTTGCATTCGCGGGAAATTCACCAAGCCTGCCGCGCAACCGACTAATGCGCCGCCCGCGAAAACGAGTTTCGGCAACGATTGAACGCCACCTTCGCTGATCGTGCGCGCACCGTAACTCAAGCGTTCGCCGTCTTTCAAAATCGCCTGTATTTTCGGATGCGTTTTGAAACGCTGAAATTCGTCGAACGGCGAAAAAAACGGATTTTCATAATTGAGAGAAGCGACCAAGCCTACCGCGACCAACCGTTCTTTCAGGAAATACACGAAACCACCGCCGCCCGCCCGCCCCGACAGGGGCCAGCCGAGCGCATGGATCGCAAGCCCGGAGAGATGTTGTGTTTCGGGAATCCGCCATAGTTCGCGCAACCCGAGCGCATAGGTTTGCGTTTGCCTCTGCAACTGGAAACGTTCGATAATTTGCCGCGATAAATTACCACGGCAACCCTCGGCAAGTAGCGTATAACGCGCGCGTATTTCGATGCCAGACTGAAAGTTGACTTTATGCGATCCGTCGCGGGCGACGCCGAAATCACCAGTCGCCACGCCGACAAGCGAGCTGCCTGTCGCATCGTTCGCATAGAGCGGCGTCGTCGCGGCGAACCCCGGAATAATGTCGACGCCTTCCGCTTCTGCGCGCTCCGCCATCCAGGCGACGAATTTGCCAAGATTGATGATTTCCTGTCCGTGATGAAGCAGATTTTTCGGTATGCTCCAAGGGGGCAACCGAAACGCCTTTCGTTTACCGAGCAAGTACATCGCTTCATCACTGACCGCACCCTCCAGCGGCGGATTATGTTGCCGCCAGTCGTTCCAAAACTCGTCCAGTGCGCGTGGATCGAGTACTCCGCCAGAGAGAATATGCGCGCCGGCAGCCGGCGCCTTTTCGATGACCGCGATGCTGATGTCGCGCCCGCGCGCCCGCGCATGTCGCTTCGCGCATAACGCCGCCGATAACCCCGCCGGACCGGCGCCGACAATCAATAGATCATATTCCATCGTTTCACGCGTCACGAATACCATTCCTCGATAAATTACTATCAGGATTATAATCATGCTTTTACGATTACAAACCATCGACGCGAAAATTATGAAACTTTTAGCCATTCTTGCCGCAATCGGAATCGAACAATGGCGTACCGCCGGATGGCGTCGCGATTTCGAAAACTTGTATATTCGTTATTTGCGCCGCTTGGAGGTAATGCTGTCCGGTGGCGGGACATGGTTGGCAACCTTGTTGGCATTGTTACCGTTTCTTGCCGTGCTGTTGATTGACCAGTTGCTTATGCCGGTGTGGTGGCTGTGGCTGTTGTGGAGCGTGCTGGCGTTGTATCTGATGATGGGTTTCCGTCATTTCAGCCATTATTTGACCCAAATCCGCGAGGCGTTGAACGAGGGTGATCTGCCGACGGCGCGACAAGCGCTTTATGAATGGCAGGGGGGTGATAGTCATTCGCTGTCATCCAATGAAATCGCCGCGCGCGCAATCGAAAGCGGCGCGCTTGCTGTGTATCGTAATGTCTTCGGTATTTTGTTCTGGTTTTTCATTTTTGGCGCGTCCGGCGCGGCGTTTTATTGGATGCTCGCGGCGATCAGCCGCGAATGGGTGGAAAATCTGGTTGGCGAAGATGTTTCTCCCGTGAGCGCAACGCGCGCGGAGTTCGGTCGCGCCGCCCGCTGGCTTTTGTTTCTCGTCGATTGGTTGCCCGTGCGCTGTTTGGCGTTCACTTTCGCAATCGTCGGTGATTTCGAGAACGCGATTTACCAGTGGCGCGCATTGCCCGACGATTATGGGTTATTCGATAGCGTCAACAACCAAAATGTTTTATTGGCAACAGGGATGGGCGCGCTCGGACTGAGTTGGATGCCCGCGCCCGTTGCCACGACTTCCTCGCCGAGCGAAACGAAGGAAAAGGATACGCGGCAAACGGCGGAAGATGCGGGAAACATCGCGCCCGAAGATGATGGCACAGTCACCGCGCCGGAAAAATCCAACGACGATCTCGGCGAGCCGCCGTCAGGCGCTCAAATCACGCCGGGCGCGTTACCTTCGGCGTTCGGCTTGTCTTGGCGCGCGTTGCTATTTTGGTTATTGGTGATTGCTATCGTAACCGTCGCTTCGTAGTCGCTGCCGCGCAAGGCAATCATCATATGGACGCCGATCTCTTTTCTAAAGACGATACGCCCAAAACATCGGGAAAAACCACGTTGCTCGCGCCGCTTGCCGAACGGCTGCGCCCGAAAACGCTCGATGAAGTGATCGGGCAACGGCATTTGATCGGCGAAGGCAAGCCGCTATCTATCGCGTTTGCGCTCGGCAAGCCGCATTCGATGATTTTGTGGGGACCGCCTGGCGTTGGCAAAACGACGTTAGCGCGTTTAATGGCAGACGCGTTTCACGCCGAATTCATCGCTATTTCCGCTGTGTTGTCCGGCGTCAAGGATATCCGCGACGCTGTTGCCCGCGCGCAGGCGGCGCAAATGCAAAATCGCGCGACGCTGCTTTTCGTCGATGAAGTACATCGTTTCAATAAAGCGCAACAAGACGCTTTCTTGCCGCACGTCGAGAACGGGTTGTTTACTTTTATCGGCGCGACGACCGAGAATCCTTCGTTTGAAGTCAACAGTGCGTTGCTGTCGCGCTCAACAGTCTATGTGTTGCATGCGCTCACCGAAGAAGAACTCGAACAACTACTTGACCGCGCCTTAGCTATCGTTCTCCCCGCTCGTCCGCTGCCCGTTGAAATCCGCGGCATTTTGACCGCTTACGCCGATGGTGACGGGCGGCGATTGATTACGTTGGTCGAACATCTCGCGGAAGCCATTGAAGAAGCCGAGCAACAAGGCAAAAACACGGTAACGTTCGATGTGGCGTTCGTCGAGTCGGCGCTGGCGCGTTCGTTACGCCGCTTCGACAAAGGCGGTGAGGCGTTTTATGATCAAATTTCGGCGCTGCATAAATCCGTGCGCGGTTCGCATCCCGACGCCGCCTTATATTGGTTTTGTCGTATGCTTGATGGTGGCGCCGATCCGCGCTATCTGGCGCGGCGCATCGTGCGCATGGCATGGGAAGATATCGGCTTAGCCGATCCGCGCGCCGCGCAAATCGTCAACGATGCGGCGGAAACTTATGAGCGCCTCGGTTCGCCTGAAGGTGAGCTCGCCCTGGCGCAAGCGGTACTTTATCTTTCGGTCGCGCCGAAAAGCAATGCCGGATATGCCGCTTTTAGCGTAGCGCGACGGTTCATCCGCGAAGATATTTCTCGTGAGGTGCCGATGCATTTGCGCAACGCGCCGACGCGACTGATGCAAGAACTGGGTTATGGGCGCGCTTACCGTTACGCGCACGACGAACCCGACGCTTACGCCGCCGGCGAAACCTATTTGCCGGAAGGCATGGAAGAACCGAACTGGTATCGACCAACACCGAGAGGATTGGAAGCGAAAATTATCGAGAAACTCGCAGAATTGCGGCGGCGCGATAAAGTGGCTCGGAAAATAGAAAACGAAGAGGAAAAAGCAAAAAGTTAAACAATGTATTGGCGCTGTCGATAATGAAAAAGCATGGATTGATGCTTTTTCGTTTATGTTCATTCTTGATGCTATCCAATCGTATCTCCTTTATCACCAATGAGACAGACGCGGAAATGGCGGGAACTGCGGGAATCGTCCGCTGGACTCATTTTTCTTGTCCTCTGGCTCTGTTTACCTTATCTGAATACCTGCTACACTTATCAATCAAACTCTTAATTTTTGATGCGCACATGAGTACGCGAACTTTGTTAACCGCCATTTATCCGGGCACTTTCGATCCCTTTACTTCCGGTCATGAAGATGTCGTGCGCCGCGCCGCGCGTCTTTTCGACAAAGTGATTGTCGCCGTTGCCGAAAGCGCGCACAAAACGCCGCTTTTTTTGCTGGCTGACCGCGTAGACATGGGGCGCTTGATTTTTGATGATTTGCCCACTGTGCAGGTCACGGGTTTTTCTTCGCTGTTGATTGATTTTGTCCGAAGCCAAAACGCGCAGATTCTATTGCGCGGCTTGCGCGCCGCCTCCGATTTTGAATATGAATTTCAAATGGCAGGAATGAATCGCCAGCTTGCGCCGGAAGTCGAAACCGTTTTTTTGACGCCGGCGGATCAATTCATGTTCATTTCTTCGACGATGGTGCGCGAAATCGCGCGCTTGGGTGGCGACGTGTCGCGTTTCGTCCATCCCGTCATTGAAGAAAGATTGAAGCGGCAACTGGAAAAAGAATCAACTCTGCGTTAAGATTCCGCGCCTGAAGTTTGTTTGATCGCGGCGTCATTGCGCCGCGCTGAATTGATTAATTGTCTGAAAGGAAAAAATGTGGCTCTTTTAATTACCGATGAATGCATCAACTGCGATGTGTGCGAACCGGAGTGTCCGAATAACGCAATTTCACAAGGCGAAGAATATTACGAGATCGATTCGTCCAAATGCACGGAATGCGTGGGACACTACGACGCACCGCAATGTCAGGATGTTTGCCCCGTCGATTGCATCATTCCCGACCCCGATCATCAGGAAACCCGCGAAGAATTACAAAAAAAATTCGACGCGACGCAAGGCTGATACCATGATATCCCGCGCCGGAATGTTCCGTCTTTCTCATCGTTCGATTCCGGCGTTCATCATATTTCATTTGCGCCCGCCTTCTTTCATTGACGGGCGGCACGTTTTTATTCGTCCGATAACTTTTTCGTGAAGTGAACAATCTGTGGGCTGGTAAACCAGATGATGAGCGCGATCACCGTCTGGGTAATCCCCGCACGGTTGTTTTCTGATTGGGCGTATGCGTTGTCCAAAACGACTCGAGCGCCGTGGTAATAAGAAAACCGTTGTAAAGCGTATTGAACAGCATTCTGAATATCACATAAAGGCACAAAAGACGCATGCCAAGAATCAATAGGCTATCCGGCGATGGCAAAGAAGGAAAGTCAATATTCCCTACGCGCAGCACAAAATCCACGATATTTTGGGTAAACCGTAAAAGCGCTGTTGCCGCTAACGCATATACAAAGTTTGGCGCCAACCACCACCAGTAAGATGTATTGTCGGACGAAAAAAGAGAACCTTGTAAGAAATAAAAAAATACTTATCAGATAAAACAACATTTGCGTCAGTAACACAAAAGCGTACAACCTGATTACCAATATCGTCAATACGCGCGGAGCCATCTTGTTTCTCCTGAAAGGGAAAATGCTTCGATCCGTTTTCCGTTGGTTAAGTTTTGACCAAATCGGTAAAACGTTCTCCCGAGCGCGACGCTGCTTCGCCACGCGCCAACGCTTCTAACGAAGGCACTTCATATTCGCGCACTTCGATGATCTTATTTGCGTTGTCTACCTGCACGGAACGCGAGACACTGCCCACCAGCGTTTCGAGAGGCATTTGGCTGTACGCCATGATGATTGCCAAATCGCCTCGATGAAATTGATGCGCGGCGGCGCCGTTCAAGATGATCTCGCCTTTGCCGAGTTCACCCGCAATGACGTAAGTTTGCAACCGCGCGCCGTTGGTAATATTGACGACATCCACTTGAACGTAAGGATGAATACGCGCGGCTACCAGCAACAAAGGATCGATGGTAATCGAGCCGACGTAATTGAGATCGGCGCCGGTGACGGTGCAGCGATGAATTTTCCCATACATGAACGGAACGGTTAACATCATTCTTTCTCTTTTTTGTTCAGCGGCAAGCACATTCATCGTCGCGCGGCATCCGTATCGCGCGAACGACGGTGATTTCAACATTGGACACGAGCGCCTCTTTCATGTGCGGTTTTTGTTTCATCAAATCGGTACCCTGGTATTTTTACTGTCGTCGGCGAAAATCGTCGCCACCGTTTTTGCCTCGCCGTGCATGCCGAGGTTTGCAGATGAACGCTCTGCTTTGATTTCACGATATTGAATTGCATTATTGGAGATTTCCAAATAAGAGGCGCATTCATCATACCAGTTGGCGAGCACGAAGCGGCGCGCCGGTTGCTCACGAATAATAAGAGAATATTCCGCGCGGCGATGCGTATGCCCGTGGATCAGCCGCGCCGCATCGTAGCGCTGCATCATGTCGATTACCGCGTCTTGATTGACATCCATGAGATACGCCGGTTTTGTGCCAATATCGCGTTCGCTTTGTTCGCGCCAACTTCGAGCGATTCGGCGGCGTACCCAATACGGCAGATACATGATTTGCTTTAATCGCGCCGGTGAACGCCAGACGCGCCGCAACTCTTGATAATGGGTGTCGTCGGTGCACAAGATATCGCCGTGCGTCAATACCGTGCGCGCACCGAACATTTCCACGACGTACGGATCGGAAATGAGCGTCGCTTTGGCATGTTGCGCGAAACGTTTACCGAGCAAAAAATCACGATTGCCATGTTGCACGAAAAGTCGGCGGTTAGACGCGCTGATCGTCGCCAACAATGAAACGATTTCTTTGGCAAATAACTCGCGCATTTGATCGTCGCCTACCCAGAAATCGAAGAGATCGCCAAGAATATAAACGCGCGCCGCTTGTTGCGCCGGTCCGGCGCAGAATTGTCGGAACAATTTCGTCAACAATGGTCGCTGCGGCGACAAATGAAGATCGGAGAGAACGAGATACGTCATGAGGTTGAAAAACGGCGCGCCGCCACAAGCTTGCAACGGCGCGTCGCGTCAAGGGCAATACATGGAACTATTTGCCAAGAATTTCCGCTTTAAGGATTGTGATATCCTCACGCGGCACATCTTCGTGAAACCTAACGCGCGTCGTCGGCTTGGTTTTGATTTTGTCGATGGTATCTGTACCCTCGACGACTTTTCCGAATACGGCGTATCCCCAGCCTTGCGGTGTTGCGCTCTTATAATCGAGGAACGTATTGTCCCGAACATTGATGAAGAATTGCGCCGTTGCCGAATGCGGGTCGCCGGTACGCGCCATAGCGGCTGTGTAGCATTCGTTGCTTAACCCATTATTGGCTTCATTTTTGATCGGTTCGCGCGTCGGTTTTTCGTCCATGCCTGACACAAAACCGCCGCCTTGAATCATGAAATTGCTCATGACGCGATGGAAAATCGTGCCGTTGTAATGTCCTTCACGGACGTATTGCAAGAAATTTTCGACCGTTTTCGGCGCTTTTTTCCCATTCAGCTCAAGGACAAAGTTGCCTTCGGTAGTCTGGAAACGGACTCGGGCGGTTTTCATGATTTCTCCTTATCTTTTTTCTTCTCGGTTTTGACAATCGAAGCTTTGATGATCATTACCGGAGTTACCGGGATGTCTTTGGCACCGGTTGGCGTTTTGGCGATTTTATTGACGGCATCCATACCTTCGATTACCTTCCCGAAAACAGTATATCCGCCTTGCGAGGGGTAATCCAATCCTGGATTGTTGGCAACGTTGATGAAAAACTGCGCTGTCGCTGAATCAGGATTGGGCGTACGCGCCATTGCGATCGTGCCGACAACATTTTTGATTCCCGCCTTTTGATTGAGCGCGCCTTCGTTTACCACCGGCGGGCGCGTTTGTTTCTGCTGCATCTTTTCATCGAAACCACCACCTTGAATCATGAAGCCGTCGATGACGCGATGGAATTGCGTTCCGTCATAAAAACCAGACTTCACGTATTCCAGAAAATTTTCGACTGTTTTCGGCGCGGCGTCGGGCAGTAGTTCCAGCTTGATTGTGCCCGCGGACGTTTCCATCGCCACTTGCGGATTAGTCGCCCAAGCGCCGCCGCTCAATAAAAAAACAATACATGCAATCATCCAATTCTTCATTCTTTATTCCTTAATTCAAATTCAACATTAAAAACAATTTTCATTTTATCCTTTCCGTGCATTTCCGCAAAGAGAATAAAGTCAGACGCGCTTTGCCAATGCTGCCGCTTTGCCGAGATAGCTCGCGGGCGTCAATGCTTTCAAGCGGACTTTTGCTGCTTCCGGCAATGTCAATGTGTCGATGAAAGTGTGCAACGCCTCTTGCGTCATATCGTCTTTGCCGCGTGTCAATTCTTTGAGTTTTTCATAGGGATTGGCGACACCGTAGCGGCGCATCATCGTTTGAATCGGTTCAGCCAATATTTCCCAGCACTGATTCAAGTCTTCGTTCATTCTTTCGGGATTGGCTTCAAGTTTTGCAAGTCCGACACGCAACGACTGCCAGCCCAAGAAAGCATGTCCCAACGCAACGCCCATATTGCGTAACGTCGTCGAATCGGTGAGGTCGCGTTGCCAGCGCGAAATGGGCAGCTTGTCGGACAAATGCCGCAGCAGCGCATTGGCGATGCCCAAATTGCCTTCGGCGTTTTCAAAATCGATGGGGTTGACTTTGTGCGGCATGGTCGACGATCCGACTTCGCCTGCTTTCACTTTCTGCTTAAAATAGCCGAGCGAAATATAACCCCAAACGTCGCGGCTCAAATCGATCAACACGGTGTTGATACGCGCGACGGCATCAAAAAATTCCGCGACGCCATCATGCGGTTCGATCTGTGTGGTGTACGCATTGAAGGTTAGTCCCAAATGTTCGATAAAACGACGCGACAACGCCTCCCAATCGACATCAGGATAGGTCGCCAAATGCGCGTTATAGTTACCGACCGCGCCATTCGCTTTGGCGGGCAAAGATACCCGCGCGATAGTTTCCATGCCGCATTCGAGGCGCGCGCAAACATTGGCGATCTCTTTACCCAAAGTCGTCGGCGTCGCCGGCTGTCCGTGCGTACGCGCCAACATTGACTGCTCGGCATGAGCGCGCGCCAATGCGCGAAGGTCGTTGGCAAGATCGCGCAACGACGGCAACAACGCTTGTTCCCGAGCTTCTCTTAGCGCCAGCGCGTGTGCGATGTTGTTGATGTCTTCTGAAGTGCAGGCGAAGTGAATAAATTCTTCGACTTCGGCAACTTCAGGATGTGGTTTGAAACGTTCTTTCAGCCAATATTCCACTGCTTTCACATCGTGATTGGTCGTTTTTTCAATATTTTTGATTCGCATCGCGTCTTCGACGGAAAAACGTTCGCTGATTTCACGCATCAAAAAAAGCGTTCCTTGTGAAAACGAAGGCACTTCGGTAATGCCTATATCCTCGGACAACGCTTGCAACCATGCCAGTTCGACTTGAACGCGATAGCGAATCAACGCGAATTCACTGAAATAGTTCCGCAACGACGCCACTTTTTTTTCGTAGCGTCCATCGAGCGGGGAAAGCGCGGTCAGCGCTTGCTGCACATCTGAAGAAATTGTCGTCATGATCAGTTTGTTTTAATTCATCCAATGAGAAATTATGGCATCTGCCTCCGCGACGCCGGTTTTATCGCGCGCCGAAAATAAAATCGTTTGCGCATATTCCGCGCTCGCCCGATAGTGTTCCGCCAACGTTTTGCAAATCGCGGATAGGTTTTTTTGACGCTCCTGACGGTTAAGTTTATCCGCCTTGGTTACCAGCAGCAATACGGGACGCGCCGATGGCAAAAAAACATCAAGCAGCGGATAATCCAGCTCGGTCAAACCGCGCCGGATATCCAATAACAACACCAAAGCTGCCAACGTTCCGCGCTCGGTCACATAACGCCAAAGGAATTCTTGCCATGCGTTTTTCGTTTCCCGCGCGACCGCTGCGTAACCGTAGCCCGGAAGATCGACGATATAAGCATCGTTGCGCAATACGAAAAAATTGATCTGCTGCGTCCGCCCGGGCGTGCGCGATGAAAACGCCAGTCGCGCGCGCCGCGCCAGCGCGTTGATCGCGCTCGATTTTCCCGAATTGGAACGACCGGCAAAAGCGATTTCAATTGGTCCCGGTTCGGGGAGTTGTCGCCACTGCGCCGCGCTGGTGACAAACGTCGCGCCGAGCAGCGGCGGCGATTTTGGCGCAATGGATGTGTTCGACATAGGTTTTCGTATTGGGTAATGCAAGGAGGTTGTTATTCTAACTGCACTTTAGCAAAACCTGACGAAAAACAGTAAGATTGCATCCATCCGTTCGCATGTCATCAAGGCTTTGATGCAATCCGTTCACGCTTTCCTTTTACATGGTATGGGGCGCACGCCGCTATCGATGCGGTGGCTCGCCAAGCGTTTACAGCATTTCGGGATGACGACGCGCTTGTTCGGATATTTTGCCGGTGTCGAGCGATGGGACGCTTGCCGAACGCGTCTGGTACGCCGAATCAGCGCGGAAATACCGCTTGACGCGCCCTATATCCTGATCGGACACTCGCTCGGCACGGTCTTGATGCGAGGCGCGTTGCCCGAATTGTCGCGTCCGCCGTTAGCCTGTTTCTTGATCGCGCCGCCTACCGTCGCTTGTATGTTGGCGCGGAAATTCGCGCCTCACTGCTGGTATTCCGCATTGAACGGCGATATGGGACAGCGCCTCGCCGATCCGGCATTCATGGCGGCATTGCCCATTCCCGAAATGCCGACTCGGATTTACACCGGCACGCGCGGGATTCGTGGGCGGTTTTCTCCATTTGGCGACGAGCCGAATGATGGCATCTTGAAGACATCGGAAACGCAGCTTGCGGGAATCGCCGTCCGGGAAATCCACGCAACCCACACTTTCATCATGCGCTCGGAAGAAATCGCGCGGGATATCGTAAACGCTGTTATCGAATTACAGGAAAAACGGGAGGACAAATAAGCCAACGCCGCGCGCCCGGTACCGTAAGCAGGGCAACAGAAAAGCGGGAAAGCCCGCTTTTTGTCGAATCAGCGATCTTTATCCTTTATCGTCGATTACGGCGTTTCACCTTTCCATTTGATACTGCAACCTATGCTTGGCGTCTGGTGAGCGAGCGGCGCTTCGCCGTTTGTCAACGCCAAAACGGCGCGGCGAATATCCGCGCCATCGGCGACGCCGTGCCCCGGGCGGCTGCTGTCAAATTGCCCGCGATAGACCAGCTTGCGTTGCGCGTCGAACAAATAAAGATCGGGAGTACACGCCGCGTTGAACGCTTGGGCAACTTGCTGTGTTTCGTCGTAGAGATACGGGAAAGTGTAGCCCTGTTCCCGCGCCACGATTGCCATTTGCTCCGGCGCATCCTCAGAATATTCCGCGATATCATTGCTCGAAATGGCAACCATGCCGACGCCCAGCGCGTTGAATTCTTTACCCATCGGCGCCAAAGCCGCGTTGATGTGTTTTACGTAAGGACAATGATTACAGATGAAAATGACGAACAATCCTTTTTCGCCCATCAGCGTCGCGCTGTCGAAGAATTTCCCATTGCCGTCAGGAAGATGAAACGTTGGCAATATCGTGCCTAATTGCAACATGGAAGATGGGATAAGCGCCATAATTCAGTTCCTTTATCGATAGCCATTTTTATAAACACTCGCGAGACGCAACGTCCGCGCTTCGATCAATCATAACAGGTCTTTGTGTTTTTCGGTGGCATTTCCGCCTGCCGCGTTTTCCGGTTTCTTTGCGCAAACAATACGGCTATACTTCGTCTCATGTCTGATCTCGCCGAAAAAAATCGCCCGAATAAAACCGAAGTTCCAGAACGCATCGAAGATGTGTTTGCCGAAGTGACGGCATTGTTGCGCCGACAACGGCTGATCGAGGGATTGGCGCGCGAACAGATCGAAGAAGAAGGTTTGAGTGAGCAGCAATCCACGCTATTGAAAAGCTCGACCATCGAACAAGGATTAAACGAGCTTCGAGAATATCTCAATCGACTTCATCCGGCGGATATCGCCTATGTTCTGGAGGCGCTGCCCATCGAGGAGCGCTTGTACTTGTGGGACTTGGTGCGCGCCGGTTACGATGGCGAAATTCTCGTCGAAGTTTCCGACGCGGTGCGCGAATCGCTGATTTCGGCGATGGACACCGAAGAACTGGTTGCGGCGACAGAATCTCTGCCGACCGATGAAATCGCGGCGCTGGCGCCGGATTTGCCGCAAGAAGTGATCGACGATCTTTTCCAAGGTTTGCCGATCGAGGAACGCGAAGAATTGCGCACGGCAATGTCCTTCGATGAGGACATGGTCGGCGCGCTGATGGATTTCGAAGATGTTCAAGTGCGCGGTGATGTCACGCTGCAAACGGTTTTCCGTTATTTGCGCCGCTTCGACGAACTGCCGACGCAAACTGATCAGCTTTTCGTTGTCGATAAAGAAGAATCGCTACTCGGCGTGCTGCCGATTCACGTGCTGCTCGTCAACGACGAAAACAAACTCGTCAACGAGGTCATGCTGCCTCCGCCGATCATTTTGCAGCAGCACGAAAACGCCCGCGACGCGGCGAATGCGTTTGAGCGCTACGACCTCGTCTCTGCGCCGGTGGTTGATACCAACGGAAAGCTGGTTGGACGGGTTACCGTTGATGAAATTCTCGATTTCATCAAAGAACGCGCCGGGGAAGAAGTGCTTGCCCATGCCGGTTTGCGCGAAGAAGAAGATATTTTCGCGTCGGTGTGGAAATCGTTCCAAAACCGCTGGGCGTGGTTGGCGGTCAACTTGATCACTGCCTTCATCGCGTCGCGCGTGATCGGTTTATTTGAAGACACGATCGTGCAACTCGTCGCATTGGCGACCTTGATGCCCATTGTCGCCGGTATCGGCGGCAATTCCGGCAACCAAACCATTACCATGATCGTCCGCTCGATGGCGCTCGGACAAATTTCTTCTGTCAATGCTCGACAGCTTTTGCGTAAAGAACTTTTGGTCAATCTTCTCAATGGCGTTGTTTGGGGCGGCGTCATGGGGCTCGTCGCGTTTTGGCTTTATCAAGATTTGGGTTTGGGATTGGTCATGGTGCTGGCGATGATCTTGAACATGCTGCTGGCGGCTTTGATGGGCGTTTTGATACCGGTCATCATGACCAAACTGGGACGCGATCCGGCGCTGGGTTCTTCGGTGCTGATTACCGCCGTCACCGATTCCGGCGGGTTCTTTATTTTTCTCGGACTGGCGACATTGTTTTTGATGTGACGCGCTCGTTGATTTATTTTATAAAGAGCCGCGTTCATAAAAAGCCACGCAATCGTTTCTTGACGGGTTAAGAGCCAACATGTGATAAGCCTTGATCTTCCGCTTTCAATCCTTTGAAGCGTACCGTCACCACCGTGCCTAAAGCGTCATCACGCGGAGCAATTTTAGCGTTGCCGCCGTGAAACTCAGTGATCAGCCGCACGATGTACAAACCCAAACCGAGATGCGGCGTATCGCTGCGTTTACCCGAACGCATCGACACCATCGGCTCA
Organism: Burkholderiales bacterium; assembly: GCA_031270015.1. Lineage (GTDB taxonomy): Bacteria > Pseudomonadota > Gammaproteobacteria > Burkholderiales > Casimicrobiaceae > UBA931. The sequence goes on from JAISYH010000043.1 coordinate 22,556, forward strand.
AACAATGGCGTATTATCGCCTTCGGGAGGCAGCGGTCCTTCATTGGTTACGCGCAATACGGCTTCTTTCGGCGTCAGTTGTAAGCTAATATTGACGGCGGTGTCCGGCGTACCGAATTCGTTGGCGTTGGCAATCAATTTGTCGAGCATTTGCACAAGGAGGTCAGGCGCGACATAACGTTTTTTCTGATGGTCTTCGACTTCCGGTAAGCGCAATTCAAAACGTCGCCGAGGGTACGCTTGCCGGTATCCTTCGACGCTGCTTTTCAATAATGCGCATAAATCGACTTCGGCGCGCTCGGCGTCCATGATGCTTTGTTCCAACCTTGACGCTTCGGTCATTCGCGCGAGAATGTGCGAAAGCCGCTCCAATCCGACTTGCGCGCGTCCCAAATAGGTTTGCCGCTCTTCTTCCAATAGGGGTTCACGGAGATTTTCCAGCGACGAGCGGACGACAGCAATCGGCGTTCTCAATTCATGCGACAAACGGCTCGCCATTTGCTCTCGGTACATGGCGGCTTCTTCGAGACGTGACAGTACTTCGCTAAAGCTGCGCGATAAGTCGCCGATTTCATCACCGAACATCGCGTCGGTGGTGATGTGCCTCAAACGACCGCGCGCATCGACCGCCTGTTCGACTTCATTACGCAACGCACGAATACGTCCCGAAAGCCACGTCGCGTATATGATGATTACAAACCCGATCAATAAAATCACGCTGATCAACAAGGGAAACAATCGCTCGAACGCGGCGTTTTTCGCCGCCAAAATCCCGTTCGTCGTTTCTTCGGCGATCACCGCGCCGACGACCGTATCGCCGCTCCAGATTGGCGTCACCGCCATTACCACGATAGCGGCGCCGTCTTCGGTCGGGCGTTGCCCCATAGAGGAAATACCGGTAAGCGCAGTGTCGATTTGCTGTATCATCGCTCGTTGCGCGGAAGCAGGGTCGTCGAGAAAATCTTCGGTCGGTTGACGGGTGATGCGCGTATAAAGTGGCGCGATAAACATTTCGTTCAGCCAAGGCAACGGATTACGCCACGAAAATTGCGGCGGCGGCGTTTCGTCGATCACTCGATGCAACGATCCGATCCGCACCAGCACATGGTGCTGACGGTTGACAACCCACAAACGCACGTTCGTCGGCACGATCGGCGCCAAGGTGTTCTCGAGTCGTGCGCGGGTCGTCGACGCAATCGGTTCGGACGGCGTCACCGACTCGGCAGAAAGAGGCGGTAAGGTCACCAACGGTTGCGTCGGTAATTGCTGTGGCGGATCAACGAAAAAAATATTACCTGCTTCTTCCTGATCCGCCTGCCATTGCGCTTGCGGCAAAGGTAATAAACCTTCATTGCGGGAAAAAACATCGGAACGCTGATAAAGCGCGGTCGCTACCGCCTGCGCGGAAATCCGCAACGCGCGTTCCTGCCCGTTACGGAGAAAGCGGTCGGTTTCGCTCAAATACTTATAACCGAGCCATGGTAACGCCAGCAATACCATCAGCACCAGCAATACTTGCAGACGGATGCCAAAACGGCGGCGCGGCGGCGCGGCGTTCAACTTTCTTGCGGATTCCACCGATATCCCATGCCGTAAACGGTCACGATGTGATCGAACCCAGGATCGACCGCGATGAATTTGCGGCGTATTCTTTTGATGTGCGAGGTGATTGTCGCTTCGTCTACATAAATACGCGCATCTTGCATCAGGCTGCTACGATCTTTCACATGTCCCGGATGGCGCGCCAAAGTGTGTACCATCCAAAATTCCGTGACCGTCAATGGTATCAGCACGTCGTTCCAATGCGCGGTCAGTCGCGGTAGATCGAGCCGCAACGCGCCGCGCGCCAAAACGTCGTTGGCTTCCGGCGGCGAAGTTGCCAGATCGGCGCGGCGGAAAAGCGTGGCGATGCGCGCCATCAAGTGCGGCAAACTAACGTCTTTGGTGACGTAATCGTCAGCGCCCATTCGCAAACCAGCGACGATATCGAAATCGCTGTCACGCGCCGACAAGAAAATGATCGGCAAACGTTCTGAACGCGCGCGCAATTCACGGCATAACGTAAAACCGCCGTCCACTTCATCACCCAAGCCAATATCAATCAACGCCAAATCGGGCAAACGCGTCGCAAAAGCGGTTAACGCTTCCGCGCGGTTGCCATATATGGAAACCTTATACCCATGGCGACGCAACGCGTCGGCGCAGTTATCGCGCAACGCGGGTTCATCTTCAATCAACGCAATATGCCGGCTCATCGTTTGCTCCGTGTCATCGATTTATGGTATCACTATAACGCAATGCGCGTCGTTCCGGTATCGGTAAAATATCCGCGAAACACGTTGCCATCAGTTTGCCATGATTGATCAGCGTGGCGGCACAATCCGATAAAAATATGGTCAACATCCAGTGCGTTAATGGACATTATCCGAATTTTATCTTTGACAAAGGAAAATGTCATGATTCAATCCTCTTCTTCGTTCTCGGTAAAAGCGTTACGCAATATCCGCGATTTATTGCGTTTCGTCAGTATGGCTTTTTTGGTTGGGGCAATTTCCGGCATTGCGTTGATTGCCATCGTGATGTTGTTCAGCAGCGCGGCGATGGCACAGACCAACAATGAAGTACGACGCGGCGAATTATTGTTCGCGTCGGAAGACGGAGAGCGGATAGCGGCAACATTGGTCGCCACCAATATCGACGCGCAATTGAATGGATTGATCGCCCGCGTCAAAGTCGTACAAACGTTTAAAAACCCCGAAGCCTCAGTACGCGAAGCGGTTTACGCTTTTCCACTACCGGAAAAATCTGCCGTTGATCGTATGGAAATTCAAATCGGTGAGCGTCGCATCGAAGGACAAATCAAAGAGCGCGCGCAAGCGAAAAAAATATACGAAACAGCGAAACAGGAAGGGCGCAAAGCCGCATTGGTGGAGCAATGGCGCCCCAATATGTTCACCACCAGCGTCGCGCCCATAGGCGCGTTTGAAACCGTTGTCGTCACTATCGAATATCAGCAATCGTTGCGTTACGATCAAGGTGTATTTTCTTGGCGTTTTCCCTTAGCGATCACGCCGCGTTATACGCCGATGCCACTGTCTGCGGAAGATTCCGGCGCGCCGATTCGTGCCGAGCATCAAGAGGTTACGTTCGCCAGCGAAGTAATGAGCACGCCCGTTTCCACGCAAACGCCACTCAGCGCACAACCTCTGGCGGAAATGCCAATCGCGATGGACGGAAGCGCGCACAGCATAAAAACGGATAGCGGCGTCAACATTGATATTACGCTCGCGCCCGGCGCGCCTATTACGGAAGTCATCAGCGCCTATCACGATATCGATATGGCGGCGCTCGATGAAGATAGATATTTTATTACACTTGCGGACGGAGAAATTCCAGCAGATCGTGATTTTGAAATTTCATGGACGCCGCTGGTTGGCGCGGCACCGGTTTCCGCGCTTTATTCGGAAACTTTCGATGGAGAAAATTATTATTATCTGATGATGCTTCCCAAAGACAATACCGATGAACAACGGCATCGCATTGCGCGAGAGCTTACATTCATCATTGATACTTCGGGATCGATGTCGGGAGAACCGATCCGGCAGGCGAAACAAGCGTTGTCGCTGGCGATTTCGCGGTTGGCGTCCGACGATTATTTTAACGTGATCGAGTTCAATTCCACGACCCGCCAATTATTCAAGCAACCCGTTCCCGTCAACGATTCAACGCTAAGTAAGGCGCGCCATTTCGTTTCCCGTCTTCAAGCCGACGGCGGCACAGAAATGTATCCGGCGCTCCAATCGGCGTTGTCCGCGCTCGCAGCTTCGGGATTGGTCGGACAAGTGGTCTTTCTCACTGACGGAGCGGTAGGCAATGAAGAGCAATTATTTTCCCTGATCCGCGATTCGCTCGGCGAACGTCGTCTTTTTACCGTTGGTATCGGTTCGGCGCCCAACGCTCATTTCATGACCCGTTCAGCGGAATTCGGGCGCGGTACGTTTACTTATATTGGCGATTTAAACGAAGTCAACCAAAAAATGACCGAATTGTTTTATAAATTGGAGTCACCCGTATTAACCAATATCGACGCGCAATGGTCGCGGGAAACGGAAATGTATCCCCCGATAATAGGCGATCTTTACGCTGGCGAGCCTCTGGTGGCGGTTGCCAAAACATCGTCCGACGGGACATTATTGCTTTCCGGCGCGCTTGATGTCGGGGGTTGGCATACGACGATGAATCTCGACGCGGCAATCCCGTCCTCCGGCGTTGCCACTTTATGGGCGCGTCGCAAAATCGACGCGCTGATTGATGAGGGACAACGCAATGGCAACGAAGACGCCGCTCGCGACGCCGTCATCGCTTTGTCGCTGAAGCATCATTTGGTCAGCCGTTTTACGAGTTTGGTCGCAGTGGATGTTACTCCGACCTTTGAGCGCGGTGTCAATATCGAAAAAGATAGTATTCCCAACCAATTGCCACACGGTACGAGTTTACCGATGACGGGAATGGTATCGACAGCGACCCCCGCTGCGTGGAACGCGCTTTTGGGTTTCGCGTTATTATTGATTTCAGCGCTGTTGTTTCGTCGCCAAACGAAGTCGCCGATATGATTTTTTATCCGAACCTCCATCATCGGTATGTTGCGCCGGCAAGATTCCCTCGTCGCGCGAGCGGCAGATATTCTCGTCGGCGCAATTTTTTTCTTCGACTTTTTCTCTTCGTCGGGAAAATTGATAAACGAAAATTAATCGCCGGTTTATTGTTGGTTTCTGGAATGATTTTGATGTTCGACGCCGGCTATATTCACGCAAAAGCATGGCTGGGGCAACGATTGCTGGAACGGGCATGGCAAATGACACAACAAACTCATCGAGTGACCAAAGCGTGGTGGTGGGCGGATAGTTTCCCGGTAGCGCGCCTTGGTGCGCCCCGACATCAAAAAACAATATTAGTTTTACACGGCGTCAACGGCGAAGCTTTGGCGTGGGGTCCGGGCTGGCTGCCATCATCCGTCTCGCCCGGCGCCGAAGGCAACAGCGTCATTGCTGCGCACCGCGATACGCATTTCCATTTTTTGCGGAATATTCGCTTGGGCGACGAAATCATTGTTGAAGACGCGCAACGAAGAAAAACGGTTTATCAGGTTACGCAAACACGTATTAGCGACGCCGCGACGATGCAAGCAGCGCAAGCAAACGGCGAAAAAATATTGACTTTGGTGACTTGTTATCCTTTCGATGCGCTAGCGACGACAAGCACCCAACGTTTTATCGTCGAAGCGCGCGCGGTTGTCGATCGTGTCTGATCAGAAAGTCAATACTTGATCGGCGTCCAGCGTCCATTGCGCCAGTTCCGGCATTTTTCCTATGGAGACTCCGGGCAACCATACGGCGTTCGAAAGACCACGCGCAATCACGCAAGTTTGGCACACTCGCGTTTCCGCGCCGGTGTTGATGATTTCTGATAATATTTCACCGAGATTCATTCGGTCGGCGGTTTCTTGACCGGAAAGCGCGGTAACGATGCCGTCCGATAAAAAGAAGAAGCGCAACAATGGGCGAGGTTCTTGTTGCGTCAGCGCAACCGCCAAACGCAACGCCGTCAACGTTTTTTCATCACCGTAAGGGGCGGATTGCACGATAAAAAGAATTTTTTTGGCTGCCATATTTGAAACTCCTAAAAACTTTTGTCAGTTTAGCACTTTTCACGGAATATTTTTAACAACCTTGTGTCCGAGCGGTATACTGTTATTTTATTCCCATATTTTTTTATGCGTATCCATATTTTAGGTATTGGCGGGACTTTCATGGGTGGCGTCGCGGCATTGGCGCAGGCGCAAGGACATCGCGTCACCGGCTGCGATGCGCAAATATATCCTCCGATGTCCACGCAGTTGGAACGCTTAGGTATTGAAGTCGTCGCTGGATACGATGCGGTGCAAATCGATACGGTCGCGCAAGGCGCTAACGTTTTCATTATCGGCAATGCGTTATCGCGCGGTAATCCTTTGGTGGAAGCTATTCTTGAGCGCGGATTAGCTTATATTTCCGGTCCGCAATGGTTGGCTGAAAATATACTGTGCGCTCCGAGCCGGCAAGGAACACGCTGGATATTGGCAGTCGCTGGAACGCATGGCAAAACTACAACGGCGTCCATGCTGGCATGGATACTCGATTTTGCCGGACTGAATCCCTGCTTCTTGATCGGCGGCATTCCGAACGACTTTAATGTTTCGGCGCGTCTGACCAATAACCGCTTTTTCGTGCTTGAAGCCGACGAATACGATACCGCGTTTTTCGATAAGCGCTCCAAATTCGTTCACTATCGTCCGCGTACCGCAATCCTCAATAATTTGGAGTTCGACCACGCCGATATTTTTGCCGATCTCGCCGCCATTGAAACGCAGTTTCATTATTTTGTCCGTACCATTCCCGCTTCGGGGCGTTTGATCGTCAACGCGCAAAGCCCGGCGCTCGAACGGGTGTTGAGCCGAGGATTATGGTCGCAAAAAGAATCGTTTGGCGCGAACGGCGCGGAATGGAATATTAGCGAAGATGATCGTGTTTCAAGAAGCAGACAGGATATCGGCACGCTTTCATTGCCGCTTGCGGGCAGAATGAATCGGATGAACGCGCTCGCTGCCATCGCCGCGGCGGCGCACGTCGGCGTTAATACTGATACCTCACTCGCTGCGCTCGCCTGTTTTTCGGGTGTGGCGCGCCGCTTGCAAATACGCGGCATCGTCAACGGCATCACCGTTTACGACGATTTCGCGCACCACCCTACGGCTATCGCGGCGACGCTTACAGCGGTACGACAGCAAGTCGGACAAGCGCGCATACTCGCGGTTTTTGAACTACGATCAAACACTATGAAGTTAGGCGCGATGAAAGCCGCGCTTCCCGAAAGTCTACGCGCTGCCGATCAAGTATTTTGTTTTGCCAACGCGCTGGATTGGAACATCGCGGAAACTTTGGCGCCGCTCGGCAATAAGGCACAAGTTTATCAAAATACCGAAGAACTAATAATCACGTTAGCGGGAACCGCGCAAAATGGCGATCATATTCTCATTATGAGTAACGGTAATTTCGACGACATTCATGAACGTTTGCTGACGCGGTTATCTGCTTGAACCTCGTTCACGTTATAATGCGCCATGTTCGCTCAATCTGAAATTGGATCATGCACGTATTTTTTGAAGACGATGGACAGCTAAAAATAGGCTCGATTCTTTCCGAATTGCCCGCTTCACTGCAAGTTGAAATTCCGAGCGGGCGGCGATTGAAACTGCGCAGTGATCGTGTGTTGTTTCGTTTCGCGCAACCCGCTCCCGCCGAAGCGCTCAAAGAAGCGCAAACGCAAGAAATCGATCCTGATTTTTTGTGGGAGGTTTGTCCAGACGGCGAATTTTCGTTTGAAACAATCGCCGCCGATTATTTCGGCGCGGATGTCTCGCCATCGCAAAAAATGGCGATGGCGACGATATTGTTTTCTTCTCCGGTCCATTTTTATAAGAAGGGACGCGGATATTATAAAAAAGCGCCACTGGAAGCGCTCAACGCGGCGCGCGCGTCGTTGGAACGCAAAGCACGCGAAAAAGCGCAAATGGATGCTTGGCATGGCGAGTTGATCGCGTTGGCGATGCCCGAAGCGCTACGTAAAAAACTTTCGATGTTGCTCTATAAGCCGGATAAAAACGCGCTTGAGTATAAGGCTTTCAGCGTCGCTTGTGAAACGCTGAAAATGCAACCGGCAAAACTGGCGCAAGCGTGCGGCGTTTTGTCATCGGAGTATGAATATCATTTTCATCGTTTTCTCGCGCACGCATTTCCGCACGGCACAGACTTTCCCGAACAAGAAACGATTATCGCCGACACATGGACGTATCTCCCATTGGCGGATGTGCAAGCTTTTTCGATTGACGATCGGACGACTACGGAGTTCGACGACGCTTTTTCAGTACACACCTTAACGAATGGACACAACGAGATCGGAATACATATCGCCGCGCCCGCGCTCGCGGTGACGCGCGGTTCTGCGTTGGACATGATTGCGCGCAGCAGGTTATCGACCGTATATATGCCTGGACACAAGATCACGATGTTGCCCGATGAAGTCATTGATGTTTTTACGTTGAAAGCCGGCAATACACCGCCCGCGCTCTCGCTGTATATTGAAATCGACGAACGCGGCGCGCCTATCAACTTGCGCACGGAGCTTAATCGCATCACCATTGCCGCCAATCTTCGTTTTGAAGACATTGATGAAAGTTTTACCGAAAACATTGCTGAAGATCGATCGCCTTATACGTCACCATTGCGTATTCTTTGGCGCTTTGTTCAATATCAAGCGCAACAGCGCGGGAAAACGGAAGTCGAGCGTACAGAATATAGCTTTTATATCGACTGGGACGCTGCGCCGGAAGGTGTCGTATCCATTCTTCCGCGTCGGCGCGGCGCGCCTTTGGATCGACTTATCGCCGAATGCGCGATTTTTGTCAATAATCAATGGGGCGAGTTGTTGGCGCGACACAACGCGGCGGGATTGTATCGTACGCAAAAACAAGGACGCGTTCGCATGAGTACACGTCCGGGAGAACATCAGGGTTTGGGCGTTTCTTATTATTTATGGGCGACTTCGCCGTTGCGTCGTTATAGCGATTTGATTAATCAACGCCAGTTATTTGCCGTGTTGAACGACGATTCGCCGCCGTTGCAAGCTAATGATGGCGAGTTGCTGGCGATTCTCAGCGATTTCGAATCCACTTATCGGCAATATGCCGAATTTCAAAGCGATATGGAGCGTTATTGGTGTTTGCGTTGGTTGATACAAGAAGAAATCGAAACGGCGGAAGCGGTAGTATTGAAACGTCCGCACAGCGCGCGCTTGACGCGCATTCCGTTATACCTCAAGTTGGCGGATCTTCCCGATATGGCGCCTGGACGCATCATCCAAGTATCGTTAGCCAATATCGATCTTTTATTTTCCGCTGTCGAAGCGCGATTTCTTAAAGCGCTCGATCAATTTTCCGAAACTGTCGATCTCGACGAACTTTCTGATATTCCCGAAGAACGCGCGGATAACAATAAAGGGGTATTTTGATATTCATATTTCATTTATCGTCAATTTGACCATTCATTCAATCGCTTTTCTTCGGATATTTCCATAAAAAGATAACCTCTGGTCATAAAGCATATCAAAAGATCGATGCGCTGCATCGATATATTCAGTATAATATAACGAGTTTTCTCTTAACATTTGAAATTATCTTATTTATCAAACACTTATATATGTATGTCGCCAGAAAACAACGCCATTCATTGAAACCGTCAACTTTCTGATATTCCGACCACAGAACAGCAGGAGAAATTATGAAACCCTACATCGTTATACCGTTCATTTTGCTGATATTGCCCTTACAAGTATTGGCGCAATCCACACAAGATCAAATATTGCCGGAGGTCGTTGTCACCCCGCCCAAAGTGAAACCCCACGCGCTTTCCGTAGAAGGCAAGACGGCGGCGGTCAATAACGTCGTGATTGACCGCGATATCATTGAAAACTCTATGGCGAAAAATCTTACCGAATTGCTGGTGGAACAAGGCATCGCCGCCGAAGCCGCGCCGACCGATTACGATGAAAATGTAGTACTTTTGCGGGGTTTTGCTACTGAACACTTGAATAGTGAAGTCAACGGCACTTTATTGATTCTTATTGACGGTCGCCGTTCTGGTGTTGCCAGCGCTCGTCAAATCGCATTACAGAACGTAGAACGTATCGAGATCATTCGAGGCGCTGAGATGTATAAATACGCGATGTCTTCGCCAGGCGGCATCATCAATATTATTACTAAGCGCGGAGGTTCGGGCGCTTTTGCTGGATCGGTACAGTTTGGCGGCGGCAGTTACGACGCGTGGAAAGCGGGCGCATCCATCGGCGGGCAAGTCAATAATTTCGACTATAGCATTGGTTATACGCATTCCGCAGTCGGAGGTGACTATAAAGATGGTAATGGCAAGAAAGTGTACAGCACCAAAACCGACGGCACCGACAATGTTTTCGTCAATCTTGGTTATACGGTCGATGGGAATCATCGAATTGGATTAGATACCTATTATTACGATGTGGATCGCGCTTACCGTCCGGCTTATATTGATGATGAAGGTGATCCGATCCCCCCGGGTTACACAAATCGTAAATCGCAAATTTATAGCGTGAACTATGAAGGGAAGAGCGGAGACAAACGATTTTCGTGGTATGCCGGAGTCAATTTCAGCAAAGACGCTTACGAGAACTACTCTGGTCAAAAATATCCCAGGGAGCAGGAAGTGGAAACCAGACAAGCCCGAGCGGAACTGACCTATCATGGCGCTAATTTCGATGTGAGCGGCGGTCTCGACTTTGTCAAATACGATATCGAAAACAGCGGCGCATCGAATTCCTATTATTATGCCAATACTGACTGGCCTATTGTTTTACATCCAACCAGCAGCTCCCGCATTTTTGGCGTGTATTTGGTAGGAACATTGCGGTTCATGAATGATCGTTTGAATATCACCGGAGGGTTGCGTCATGAAAATAGCAGCGCGAAAGATAAAGCGGTGGGAGATGAAGACTGGAACAGTTATAGTTATTTTCAAGGCTTGAGCCGAGACCAATTTCCTGACAAACGAAGTTTCAATCATCTATCACCTTCGCTCGGTATCAGCTATTTACCGGTCGAGTGGTTGAAATTACGCGCCGACTTCACGCAAGCATGGCGCGCGCCGACCGGGCGACAGCTTTTTGCCAGCCGGAGAACCGAAGGTTATGGCGCGGGAGGCGATCCGCGTCTGGTGCCAGAGCTGACCAATGCTTACGAAGTCGGCTTCGATTTTGCCGCCGATCATGCCAACTTGTCAGCGACCTATTTCTTTGATGATATCAAAAATTATATTTATCTTAATTATTACACTAATCCAAGTAATACGAGCGCTACGGGTGGGCGCGTGATGCGAAACGCCGAGAAACGTTATCAAGCCGGTATTGAAATATTAACCAGCGTCAATCTGGCCGGGCTGATGGGTTATGAAGCATTCGCGCTTCGTCCTTTCGTCAATCTGACGCATATGACCAAGCGTGAAGAAATTCTCAAACGAGGCGCGCCTTATCTGGAAGGAAGATGGTGGCCTATCGTTCGTATGCCGGATACCGTAATGAATTATGGGATCGCCTTTACGCATTATGGTTGGAATTTTAATGCCAATCTCAATTTCAGTTATAGTGGATTACGTGTCCCCGGACGTGCCAACGCAACTCCCACAGGCGATTACCACGACCAAGAATTCGGCAAAATCAATGTCGCCAATCTCAGTTTGACCAAACGTTTATGGCAATTCCCCGATAAGAGCAATATCGACCTGAAAATCAATATCAATAATTTATTTGACAAAGTTTATTCGTATCGGGATAGAGTCGGCACGGGGGCTAATGACACATATCCTCATCAGGGAAGGAACTATTACGCGACATTGATGTATAACTTCTAGGGGCACAATGTAAAGAGGCGTCTTACGACAAGAAAAGCGGTATCACAGGCGTAATGCGCTGATCATCTACGTACTTGGCTTTCCAAGTTCAAAAATAAGTGCTTACGTCTCTTAGGATATCTAGGAAATAAAGGAATAATTAATGGCGCGAAGTTTCTTTGTAGCATTTCTTTTAACTTTCTTGGGCATCATTTCCGGTTGTGGAGAACAGCAGGGAGAAGCACAACAAAACACGGATACACTTTCTCAAAATAACACAATAATAGTCGCTGTCCCTACACGTGAAATTGTTGATATGGCAGGGCGCACTGTGAGGTTGCGCCAGGAGATAAATCGCATAGGAACTCTTGGCTCGGTTCCAATGATGAATACATTTGTAGAATCTTTGGGCGCTGGTAAAAAAATATACAATCAGCCGTCAAAATTTCACGATATTCATGGGCGATGGAAAATGCATCTTGAATTCGCGCCCCAACTTGTGAATGGTCCGCACTTTCAATCTTCCAGTCATGAATTGCTTATAGAAAATATTCTGGCAGCCGATCCAGATGTATGTATCACCAATTCCAAGTCTATTCTTGATGTTCTTGATAAGGTGGGCGTACCGACTGTTTTTGTGGATTGGAGTACGGTTGATCGAATGATGGACTCCGTCACCATGTTAGGCGAGGTACTCCGCGAGCAAGAACGCGCTGCTGCATATATTCGTTACTTTCAAGATACGAAAGATCGCCTTAAGGCGCTCAGTGAATCGATCCCGATTCTTGAAAGGCGAACCGTGTTGTACAGCAATCCGACGCAATTTCGCTGTCCTGGAAGTTTGACTGAAGAGTGGCTAGTTATCGTAGGCGCGTTAAGTGTAACTCGTGAAGCGTATCTTGCCGGACGGCGCGAATATGACCTCGAAGAATTACTTAAATGGGATCCAGAGATTATATTTCTTACCTACCACAAAACAGTAGAAGAATTAAAAATAAATCCTGCTTATAAAGATATCAGCGCGGTCAAAAATAATTCTATCATTTTGGCGCCTACGGTCGGGCATATGTGGGGAGGACATACCGTAGAAGCACCGATAGCTGCTTATTGGATGATGTATAAATTATATCCGAAGCTTATGACTAAGGAGCAGTTGGTCAAAGAAATCAAATATTTTTATAAAACGTTTTTTGCCTACGAAATGAGCGACAAACAAATAGATGAGATTATTGCGGGAGGACGTGGTGTTTGATTTTTTATTGATATAAAGAGTTTCTACTTTCTGATCGTTTTAATAATTACTTATTGGAGAAAAACATGCATTACGGTTTTTTCATTCTAGTATTCCTTCTTTCATTTAACGCTATTGCCAATGAAAGCGTACATGACCTTCCGCCAATTGTGGTGACCGAACAGGAGGGTTTTAGGGAAGTTGAAAAGATCACTTCCAGTCATAACATCATATTCGATGAGGAAGTTATTGAGAACTCTACAGCCGAAACCTTGAGTGACTTTTTACAGCAGATGGGTTTTGCGGTCATTCCGGGCGCTACCCCGTATGAAACCACCACCATTACTATCCGCGGTTATGATAACGGGCATCACTGGAATGAATCCAGTTCACGCATTATTTTTCTGATTAATGGAAGACGTTCTGGAGTCAATGATATTCGTCAACTTGCGCTTAATAATGTTGAGCGGATAGAGGTCATCCGTGGACCGGAGATGTACAAATATTCGGCAGGATCTCCAGGGGGCATTGTCAACATTATTACCAAACGTGGCGGTAAGAATGTGCTTTCCGGTTCATTGGAAGCCGGAGTTGGTAGTTATGATCAACGTAAAGGGCAACTGGCGTTGAATGGAACAGCATCTGGTTTTGATTATTCCCTTTCCTACAGATATGAAACAGTCAATGATTATAAAGACGGTAAAGGTAACAAAGTCACCAATTCTGGCTTTGATTCAATTAACGCCTTTAATGGCAGATTAGGTTATACATTGCCCGACAATAATCATAAGCTCGGTATCGAATATTATTATTACAATGTTGATGACGCTCATAAACCACAATATTGGGATGAAGAGGAAGGTGTTTTAAAAGATCCTTCTATTGTGGATAGAAAAACATATTTAGCTGCTATCACTTATGATGGAACAACATCTGATAGGTCTTTTAACTGGACCGCCAGCTACTCCATCAGTCAGGACGAATACATCAGCATTAATAATCCGAGCAGAAGATATGACCAATATTGGATGGGCAATAAAATCGAAACCAATCAAGCCAGAGCGGGAGTAAACTATATTGGAGATTTGTTCGACTTTTCTGTTGGCGCGGATTACATTAAATATAAAACGCATAATTCCGGAACCCCCAAACCGCAGTTTGGTTGGCTGGAAGGATATCCTTTACATTTAGGGCACACCACCGCCAATATGGGCTTATACACTTTAGGCACATTAAAATTACCGAAAGAAAAACTGAGTTTTACAGGAGGCTTGAGATGGGAGTATGCCCGTATCCAGGACAAGCACACCGGCGATGAACCGTGGTGGGATGGGCGTAAGGATCCCTGGTATGGTGATGATACTAACGAGAATATGCCGACTAAGCGCACTTTCGATTATCTTTCTCCCTCGATTGGCGCAACATATCTTCCTTTTGATTGGTTGAAGCTACGCGCAAATTATGTTAGAGGTTTTCGTGCGCCCGGTGGGCGACAGTTATTTTCGAGCGATGAAACAGAAGGGTACGGCGCGCCAGGTTATCCTTTATTGAAAGCTGAGAAGTCCGATAATTATGAAGCTGGTTTTGATGTGAACTGGAATCATGCTGATTTTTCATTGACTTATTTCTATAGTAAATTTAAAAATCATATTACGATTCGCGGGATCCAATATCCTACTGGTCTAGGTCCCTCCGCTCAGAACGCCGACGAGCGCATACAGTCTGGTATTGAGGTTGGTGGAAGTATCAATCTAGCGAATTTAGCGGGCTTTAAGGATTTTGAATTTCGTCCGTACGCCAATATAACGTACATGATCAAATACGACGAACTCTTTATGCGCGGATTTGATGGCAGCCAACTCTCCAACCCGAGCTATGCCGGCGAATGGGCTGTGATTAATAGCATCCCTGAATACAGTGCGAGCTATGGTATTCGCTTCTACCATTTCGGTTGGGGTACGGCTGTTAACTTAAACCTCTTCTATTTCGGTGAAACCTGGACCGGTTCTAGCCCAGGTAATTACAATCCGAATTTATGGTCAACCTACGGTAAATTTAATATTGCCAATCTTTCGATTAGCCAGTCTTTATATAAATTTAGCGGTGGCAGTGACGTAACGCTTAAATTGCATATCAATAACCTTTTTGATAAGGCGTACAACTACAGCGCAAATGCAAATGATGTCTTATATAACGGGCGTAATTTTTATTTAGGCATGTCGTTTAATTTTTAGCCATCAAAAACAGAAATTGAAAGCACTGCAATATGAGAAGATATTACATAATGTTGATGTATAGCTTTTTCCTACTTTCTCAAAATTCTTTCAACGCAAAAGGTAGTTGAAAACTATGAAGACAGGACATTTTCTTCCACGTCTTGGCTTGCTTTACTTGATGTTAATCATTCTTTGTTTTTTATCATTAGGTATCGGGCGATATGACTTGGCGCCATCTGTGATTGTGGATATTTTTCTGCACAAATTACACTTGACCACGCCTTATTGGGATCCGACGCTGGAAACAGTGTTATTGGATGTGCGTTTGCCGCGTATCATTTTGGCAGTGCTTGTCGGCGGCGCATTGTCCGTGTCGGGCGCTTCGTATCAAACGCTTTTCAAGAATCCGATGGTATCGCCCACGATATTAGGCGTCTCTGCCGGCGCCAGTTTTGGAGCGGCTTTGGCGATGATCCACAACGAAGTATGGTGGCAAATACAATTTTTCGCATTCGTCTTCGGTTTGAGCGCAGTATTAGCCGCTTACTTGATCGCATGGTTATTCGGGCGCCAAGAATTGACCGTAATGATTTTGGCGGGGATCATCATATCGAGTTTATTCGGCGCATTGCTTTCCATATTGAAATTATTGGCGGATACTGATAACGCGTTGCCGTCGATCGTGTTTTGGTTGATGGGTAGTTTGGGGCGAGGCTCAACGCGGGATATTTTAATCATGTTGCCTGCGTTATTGTTTTCTTTATCACTCTTATTTGTTTTCCGATACCCGATCAACGCATTGTCCGCCGGAGAAGAAGAGGCAACCACATTAGGCGTCAATGTTTTTCTGATTAAAGCAGTCGTGATTTTGGCGGCGACGTTGATGACCGTAGTAGCGGTTTGTATTTGCGGCATCGTCGGCTGGATAGGCTTGGTGGTACCGCACATGGCGCGAATACTGGTGGGCGCCAGTTATCCTAAATTATTCGTTACCTCGTTTGGCTTGGGCGGACTCTGTTTATTGGTTATCGATAATGTCGTCAGAGGAATTCCCGATGTGGAGCTGCCTCTGGGTGTTTTAACTTCTTTGATCGGCGCGCCGATATTTGTTTTATTCTTGTCGCGGATACGTAAAGGTTGGCTGTAATGCTTTCGGTGAACGATCTTTGTTTTCGTTATGGATCGGGGAGAGAAATCCTGAAAGATATTACATTCACGCTTCGACGCGGCGAGGTACTTTGTCTTTTGGGTCCCAACGGTACTGGGAAAACAACCTTATTGAAATGTCTTTTGGGATTACTTCGCCCACAAAACGGACAGATTCGCTTACAAAATGAAGATTTATTACATTCTTCCACCAAGCGGCGAGCGCAGATCATATCCTATGTGCCGCAGTCTTCGATGTTGAATTTTCCTTACACGGTATTAGAAACTGTGATGATGGGGCGACTTCCTCATCTTGGATTTGGCAGCGCGCCTACGCCGAGAGATTATCGCGCGGCGGAATCCACTCTCAAAGAAATGGGCATTGCCGATCTAGCAGATCGTTTTTTTCAAAAACTATCAGGCGGAGAAAGACAACTCGTAATGATCGCTCGCGCGTTGGCGCAGGAAGCACATTTGTTGATATTGGACGAGCCGACGGCGAATCTCGATTTCTTTAATCAAACGCGAACGCTCAAGTTGATACGTTGCTTGGCGCGGCAAGAACGCACCATTCTTTTGACTACACATTCTCCCGACCACGCATTTCTCGTCGCTGACCAAATCATCATGATCAAAAACGGTAATATTTTTTCCCGTGGAAGTCCCGATGAAGTGATTACCAACGATCATTTATCTGACTTATATGGCGTGCGAGCGGTCGTCTCTGATACTTCTGTAATTTCTTTGGGAAAGAGTATCAAAGTTTGTGTTCCTATTTTGGATATCGATGAATAAAATCTTTTGACTAAAAATCATTTATGAAAAATACGATTATTTTTCTTCTGCTTTTGTCGTTTGTACTGGGTAGCGCGCCTCAGAGCGCCTTGTCCGGCGAAAAAAACGATACTCGCGTAGTCATTGATATGGCCGGGCGAACCGTGACTTTGTCCAAAGAGATCCAACGTATTGGTACTTTGGGCGCGGTCGGCGTGCTGAATACTTTTGTCGAAGTCATGGGTGACGGTTCAAAAATCATCAATCGATTACCGGCATCCTTTGCCAATAGTGATCGGTGGAAATTGCAATATACTTTTGCGCCACAAATTGCGCAGGGTCCATTGTTTGAAAACGCGAACCGCGAACTTCTGATAGAAAATATTATTATCACAAAACCAGACGTGATATTGACCATGTCCAAAGAAACCGCTGAGCAAGTGGAAAAGACGGGATTACCATGCGTATATCTGGAATGGAAAGATGTTAATGATATCAAAGCAGCCGTGCTTTTGATGGGACAGATATTGAATAAACAGGAAATGGCGAAAAAGTACGTCGATTATTTTGACGAAAAAATTGCGTTAGCCGAGTCTCTGATCATCGATTTGCCTAAAGTGCAACGCCCCAGAGTTCTCTATGGCAATCCATTGCAACTTGCGCAACCGCACGCAATCGCCGAATGGTGGATTGAAAAAGCGGGCGGAATCAGCGTGACTTCCGGCGGCGTTCCGGTTCGGAACAATTTTCGATACGGGCAGGAAGATTTACTGAAATGGAATCCACAAATAATCGTTCTTACTAATGGCAAGGATTTGGAAGAAATCAAAAAACACGCAAAATTTCAGAATATCGCGGCGATAAAAAACAACACTGTTTACGTAATCCCTACGGTCGCGCACGTTTGGGGCAATCGCACTGTTGAGCAACCTTTGACGGTGTTATGGGCGATACATCAATTTCATCCACGCATGATTTCTCGGGAGAAACTGGCGGAAGAAATCAAATATTTTTATCACACTTTTTTCTTATACGATTTCGACGATACGCAAGTAGCCGAGATCATTGATGGAAAATTCTGAAAATGGCGCGAAATCTTTGCAGACTTCGCGCCATTTTTGGGAAAGAAGTATTAATTAGCGATTGATGCCCTGAAGCGCGGCGATACGATCCTCGATTGGCGGATGCGTCGCAAATAACGCCGACAACTTGCCCCCAGTAATCCCCGACGCTTTGATCGTTTCCGGCAATTCTTCCGTTTCCATTCCGCCAAGTTTGCGCAGCGCACTGATCATCGATTGCGGTTGTCCCAAATATTGGGCGCTACCCGCGTCGGCGCGAAATTCGCGTCGGCGCGAAAAGTATGCGACGATGGCGCTGGCGATAATAGCAAACACCACTTGACAAATCATTACCGTAATAAAATACCCGGGACCCGACCCACTGTTCGAAGAACGAAATACCGCCTTATCGACGATATGACCGACCACGCGCGCCAAGAAAAAGACAAACGTGTTGACGACGCCTTGAATTAAAGTCAACGTTACCATATCGCCGTTGGCAACGTGCGCGATTTCGTGACCCAACACGGCTTCGACTTCGTTGCGGCTCATTGTATTCAGTAGACCTGTTGACACCGCGACGAGCGAAGCGTCCCGCCGCGCGCCAGTGGCGAACGCATTGGGCGCACCCTCGTAAATGGCGACCTCCGGCATCCCGATTCCCGCCCGATCCGCAAGTTTCGTGACGGTATGTGTCAACCATGCCTCAGTTTCATTACGCGGCTGCGTAATTACATACGCGCCGACCGAGCGTTTGGCGATAAACTTGGACATCAGCAACGAGATGAACGACCCGCCGAAACCGACACAAGCCGCCACGACCAGAAGCGCGCCCATATTGAGCCCTTCTTCGGTCAAAATGCGGTCGATTCCCAGCAGATAACATACCGCCGAGACGACCAGCATCACGGCAATGTTGGTAGCGATGAGTAACAGGATTCGTATCATAGAACCTCCTTAGTGATGTTGCTATATTAACTGAATACTCATGATGAGGGCAGAAAATAAAAAATCAAGTTATGTCAAAAAGTAAATTTTAGCGACAATCCGGCGCAAAACCGCCTCCATCGTTTCTTGAGCGCACGCTTCGGGTATCAGCTTGGCGCGACCCGCTTGGGCGATTTTCCGCCACAAGCTTTCGTCCTGATAAACTCGCTCAATCGCTTCGGCGAATGCTTGCGCGTCATCGGCAATCAGCGCATTTTCTCCATCAACCAAATACATTCCTTCGGCGGCGATCGACGTTGTTACGACCGGAACACCAAAGCTCATGGCTTGATCGATTTCCTCTTTCACGTTCGCGCTATAACGCGATGGCGCGATGAAAACGCGCGTTACGGCAAAATACGGAGCGATGTTTTCGATATCGCCCGTCACAACAACATCACTCGACGCTAGCGCCTTGACGGAAGAAGGAATATCGCCGCCGATGATCGTGCTGATAACATTAGGCAGCAGGTGGCGCAAAAGGGGCAACACTTCGTTGCTATACCAAAGCATTGCGTCGATATTGAGTGGATGACGAAAACTGCCCATGAACAAGATACCGGCGCGATGATCGAATGATTTTCCTTTCGGTTCCGGCATATGAATATTGGAAAGCAATACAGTATCCACGTCGGGAACCATCTGCGCCAACCCATTTTTTTCTTCGCTCGAAGTTACCCATGTCTGATTGGTGGCGCGCATTAACGCCAGTTCTTGCATTTTTTGCGCTTCCGCTTTTTTCTTGGCTTGTTCGTCGTTGCGCAACTCCGCCTCGCGCACCATTCTGAAAAAGCGCAAATCCATCGCATCGAAAACAACGAATGCTTTGCTGGCAGTTTTACGCACGGCGTATAGCCATTGCGCGGCAACCACAAAACGCGACAAAATAACGAGATCGAGTTCTTTGCCGCGTTCGTCCAATAGCTGATTGAGTGAGCGATAATACGGACGGCGAACAACGCAGATCCCTTTGGCTTGTAAGTCCTCCAGATAAGACGCGCGATATTCAAGGTTAGATGCGGCAAATGTCACGTGATGACCGGCGCTTGCCAACAACGATAATATCTGCCGCATACGCAACGATCCGAAATCACAATCGGACGTAATCACATTGGTACCGATCACCAAAATTTTTAAGATAATATTATGTTTTGCCACTGCGCGCATCGGAACAGTAGAGCATACGCCAATACATCGATTAGCGAACGTCTTTGAGCGCTTGGCGCAACGCGCCGATAGTCTCGCTATAATTGTTGCCGGAAAATATCGCGCTACCGGCAACGAACGTATCGGCGCCGGCTTCGGCGATTGCCGCGATATTATCGGCTTTGACGCCGCCATCTACTTCGAGCAGAATTTCGCGTCCTGCGCGCTGTTGCGCTGCATCGACGCGCTGGCGCGCATCGCGTAATTTTTCCAGCGTATAAGGAATGAACGATTGTCCTCCGAAACCCGGATTCACCGACATCAGCAACACCAAATCAAGCCGATCGATCACCCAATCGAGAGGCGAAAGCGGCGCCCCCGGATTGAGCGCCAAACCTGGACGGCAACCGCAATCGCGGATCAGCGCGATGGTTCGATCGACATGCCGCGTCGCTTCAGGATGAAAACTGATATACGTCGCGCCCGCCTCGGCGAATCCGTTCACCAGCGTATCGACCGGCGACACCATCAAATGCACATCGATCGGCACGGTCGCGTAAGGTTTGACCGCCGCGCACACCAAAGGACCAACCGTCAGATTCGGCACATAGTGATTATCCATCACGTCGAAATGCACGAAGTCGGCGCCCGCCGCGATTACGGCGCGTACTTCCTCGCCTAATCGCGCGAAATCGGCGGAAAGCAATGAAGGAGCAATGCGATAAATCATCATGCAACTCGAAAGATAAATGCGGATAATCATTATATTCGCTTATACTCTATCGCAAGCAACAGTCTTTATATTTTTGAATATGAAAAAAACGTTTTTCTTCTCATATTTGCTGATTTTTACGTTCATGTTGGCGTTATCCGGCTGTGTCACGCCACCTACCGACAAGCAATCGCCACGAGTCAGCTATCATCCGGTGGCGTTTGATGACATTCCGGGATGGTCGCAAGACACGCTAAATGAAGCCTGGGCGGCATGGTTGATGAGCTGCCGCGCGTTCAAAAAAAATCTTGTTTGGCAGGAAGTAT
Source organism: Burkholderiales bacterium (assembly GCA_031270015.1). Classification (GTDB taxonomy): domain Bacteria; phylum Pseudomonadota; class Gammaproteobacteria; order Burkholderiales; family Casimicrobiaceae; genus UBA931. Next base: position 43,664 of record JAISYH010000043.1, read on the forward strand.
GTGCCGCCGCTGAGAATATTGACGCATCATCCGTTGTTGCTGTCCGCGCCTTTTTTGAAAATCGTTTCGACGCATACCAAATTCTGATCGTCAGCGGAACGGACGCCACCGGCGAAGGATTGATTACCGGCTACTATGAGCCGCTGCTGCGCGGCAGCCGCGTTCCCGACGCGCTTTACCGATTTCCTCTGTACGCCAACCCCGCCGATTTGTTGACCGTCGAACTTGCGTCGCTGTACCCCGAGCTTGCCGACAAGCGTGTGCGCGGACGGCTCGAAGGCAATAAAATCATCCCATACTACTCGCGCGCTGAAATCGATCGCGGGCAACGAACCCCTGACGCCAAAATTTTGCTTTATCTCGATGACGCGCTTGATGCGTTCTTTCTGCATATTCAAGGTTCTGGGCGCGTGCGCCTGCCCAACAACGAAATTGTCCGTATAGGCTACGCCGACCAAAACGGGCATCCGTATCGCGCCATCGGCGCGATTCTCATCGAGCGCGGCGAACTCACCCGCGACGACGTATCCATGCAAGCCATCAAGAACTGGGGACGGCAACATCCTGAACAATTACCCGCGTTGCTCGACGAAAACCCAAGCTACATTTTTTTCCGTGAAATACCGTCGCCCACCGATCCTCTTGCCATTCAGATCGACGGACCTATCGGTTCGTTCGGCGTACCGCTTCTGGCGCAGCGCGCCATTGCCGTAGATCGAAACAAAATTCCACTTGGCGCGCCAGTTTTTGTTGTCTCGACTTTCCCCGACCAAACACCGCTGCAACATCTGACGATGGCGCAAGATACTGGTGGCGCGATACGAGGCGCGTTACGCGCCGACTTCTTTTGCGGCGCGGGCGACGAGGCCGGTGAGATCGCCGGAAAAATGAAACAACGCGGGCAACTCTGGCTACTTTGGCCTAAAGGAAAAGAATCGCCGCAACCGAAATAACCTAAGGAAACCCTGATTAAATTAGTCGTCATTGCGAGCAAGGCGTGGCAATCCATGAGCCGCATGGATTGCCACGGGGCTTCGCCCCTCGCAATGACGATTAATCAGAGTTTCCCTAAATCGTTTGCGCGAATTGACTTCCCGATGGAAATGTTGACAGGCGATGTCGCCTATCCATAAAAATGCTAGAATAAACAACAGCCGAATCTGATTCTGATCGATTTTCAGATTTTCCGGGCCGTTAGCTCAGCTGGTAGAGCAGCGGACTCTTAATCCGTTGGTCATAGGTTCGATCCCTATACGGCCTACCAATAAAATCAAAGGCTTAGCTTAGGTTAAGCCTTTGATTTTAGATTTGCTCATTATTAAAAACGGGCTGTGATACTGAGATCTGACTGTAATACAGCCGGTTTTTTATTGGTGGGATTTATCGAAAGCAAACAAATCCAGCCATTGCAAACAAACCCCGCCATTGTCTCCGACGAAATCAGATGAGCCACGATATCCGGCGCGGAAGCGGCGGTGAAGGGGTTGGAGTCGCCGCGCAATTGGGACATTTATCCGCTACAAGTTTCATAAAACGCCAGAACTAATCAACAGGTAAATCGATTACCTTTTGAGAGGTTGCGGACGATCTTTGAAGAGATCGACCCTCGAAGAGACGTACCGTGACTTCGATCTGCTCCTGTTTGACGATATTGGGTGAAGCGTTTGAATAGCGAAGCGAATTTTCGGTGTTCTTGGTGTGGGGAGAGTGTGAGGGTTTAATCGCCGATTGATGAGATCACGAACGACCAATCGCCTGCCATGTCTTATGAATACCCCAAAAGATACACCTCTGTTCCATGAGTGGACATGCCGATGATGTTGCCGATAGCATTACTGCCGATACTGCCGCTGATCCCGAACCGATGTTGATGAGTTAAAGGTCCTGATAAAACAAAGGAGAGTTTCCTGACAAACGGGTGATAGATTTGCCTATTGAATTGTCGGCTCGCATTTGTCTCTCTTTAGAGACATATTACTAAAAGATTAAACCTGTAGAAATTTAGAAAACAATATCAAAAAGAAGTTGACTCGAATTAAGACAACCATTATATTTTCCTGGTAACTGAACTTAAGAAGATTACAGTTCAGCGCTTTGCTTACTGCGTATTTACGCAAACCGTACGCGCACATACATGCGCGGCTGACTGGCGGTTTACTTTTTTCCAATATTCTTATCAAGGGCGATTATGTTACTGACCCAAGCCTTCCGAGCGTTATTTGTTTCCATCCTCGGCGTCCTCACGCTATTTTTCGTTAGTTCCGTAGAATCGGCGGAAATAGAAAGATTAAGCCTATTTATCTATGATGGACAAACAACCTATGAAGACCGTCGCATAGCGCCCGACCACAACGATTTTCCGACAGGCGTGACCGCCCGCTTCCAAACGACCGCCAGCCCGCAACAAGAACCCGTCTGGGAATGGGAAATACGCAACGAAAGCGGCGCCGCGCTTAAAACGACCTGCGCGTCACCGTACTCATTGACGTCGACCTGACCCCCGAAGACAACACCTTCCACAACGAATACGGCGAACTCATCGCGCTTTTAGCGCCGGCGGGTCACATTGCTGCCGACCGCTGGGAAATTGGTGAACTGGGCTACCTGACTGGTGATCTACTTAGCCGTTCGGCGCAAGGACAACTGACCAACCGCTGCGACCAATGCGGCAGCGCCAGTGCCGACGACAGCGCGCTGGCGTTATCATTTGACATAGGCGCTCTAGCGGATGCCCACGCGCTGACCGTCACCGCAAACCTCAGTCGAAACGGCACGGCAGGGCTACGCCAACAAGACGCTGCGAGCGGCGAACGCCAAACCTTCCAAGCCTACGCCAAAAAGGGACCGATCACCCCCCGCTCAATCCAATACGCCGACTACGGTGTTACCAAAACCGCGGTGACGCCCAACCTCAATATCGGCGACAACGGCGGCTACCAGATCATCATTACCAACCAAGGTCCTGACGCGGGCAACGGCGTGACCCTGACCGACCAAGTTCCGGCGCAACTCAACAACGTTGCCTGGACCTGTGTGGCAAGCGGTGGCGCGAACTGCGGGATGGCGGGAGGCGCTGGCAACGCCATCCACCTGAGTGGACAAGTTCCGGTCGGCGGCAACCTGACCATTGCCGTGACGGGTGACGCGCTTAGCCCGGGCGCGATTGCCAACACCGCGACCGTCAACCCGACCGATACCAACACTACGACCGACAACAACGCCGCCAACGACAGCAGCACCGCGACCATCACCGTTGCCGCGGGCACGGGCGCAGCCGACCTTGCCGTCATCAAAACCGCGACCACGGCGGCAGTGACCGCAGGAGACGCCGTACACTACCGACTGACGATCACCAACCAAGGACCGGACAATGTCACGAACGCCAAGATCACCGACCGTGTGCCGAGTCAAATTAACAACGTCGTCTGGACCTGTACGGCAAGCGGGACTGCCGTGTGCCATTCGACCAATGGTACGGGCAACGCCATTCAACTGACGGCGGATCTTCCGGTCAATGGCGCGATCACGATAGACATTGACGGCGCTGCCTCTGCTGCGGGAACCATTACCAACACGGCGGCGATATCGTCGAACGTCAACGACCTTAATCCGAGTAACAACCAGAGTACGGTGACGATTACCGTCATAACTTCGTTTGCCGGCGCGCTACACTCGATTCCGGTATTAGACGCGGCGTTCTTATTGCTATTGCTAGCGGTATTGATGATGTTGGTAGGGGTTGTTTGTATTTCTAATAAAAAGATAAGGGGGATATTTGGTTTTTGCGTAATCGTTATTTTTGCTTTCGGGATGTTAAACACATCGGAAAGTCTGGCGGTGGAATTACTTCCCGATCCTGTTGAAATTGAATTGGTGGAAGGGCAGGAAACTAAAATAACTAGGACGGTCAGGCTTGATGCATCAGGTGTTGCCAGCAAAAAACTGGACGTCATCTTTCTTGCCGATATTACCGGCAGTATGGGCAGCGCGATAACCAGTGTAAAAAATAACGCCAAATATATTCTTTCTCAGTTGTCTGGAGGAGATGTACGATTTGCGGACATAGACATCCTGTTTGGTGTAGCGAACTATTGGGGGGATCCAGAAGAGTTTGCTTACGAAAATGCTGTTAAGGGAGCATATCTGCTAGGGCAACCGTTGACCAAAAAAAACGAAGACGTTGAAGCGGCTTTGAACAAGTGGACGATCTTCGGAGGGGGAGATACCCCTGAAGGAAATTTTTTCGCCTTGCATCAACTGGCGACATCGGGAGCACCTACCGATGGTGTAGGCGCAAATGATCAAGTTTTTTCATCTGGCAGCGTTCCGGGCTGGAGGAAAGATGCCAAAAAGCTGGTAATACTGTTCGGTGATGCTCCTTCCCATGAAACGGTTTGCGATGTTTGCGAGACCATGAAGGTTCTGCATGAAAATGATATTACGGTTGCTCTTGTGAATACCTTGAAGGCTCAAAATGGAATCGACGAGTATGGACAAGCGTCAGCCATTGCTCAGGCGACTGATGGCCTATTATTCCATGGCGTTGACAACGCGGAAGCTATCGTTAATTCTATTTTTACGGCAGCAGAGAACGCAGTATCAACAATATCTCTGGGATTAGAAACAGTTGGTGACACTTCAGGCATTGAGATTGCTTTTCAGTGTGCTGACAGCCAAGGATGCTCGAATGTTTCCAATGGGGAGTCACGCGAATTCTTAATGAGTATTAAGGGTATTGAAGCAGGATATTACTCATTCAAAACCAGAGTAACAGCTCTTGAAGAGGTTTTTACTTTGGACAGTGTTCTCGTAAAAGGTTGCGGAGGATATCCACGATCAAGAGCGAAGCCGGAACAGATTCAACTTGTCTGGCAGGATAACGGAGCATATCAATATGGTATTTACAGGGCTGAAGTTTCGGGCGGACCGTATACGTTAGTTGATCAGACAACATCGAGATTTTCAACATATCTGGATCGCTGGATAGTCCCTGAGAAACAATACTACTATCAGATAAGAGAGCAGGACGAAAATGGAAAAGACTTATGCTCTTCCAGAGAGGTTTCCGGGTACGCGCCTTCTTATGAAGCACCGGTAAGTCCGTTGCCGAACAGACCTCCGGTTTTTATTTCCAAGCCTATAAAAAAGGTATCTGCTGGAGAGCAATACCGCTATTCATTGGGGGTACATGACGACGACTCCTCCGATAAGCTAAGTACTGCGTTGCTCAAGGCGCCCGCCGGAATGATCTTGGATGGCAATACGCTTACCTGGACACCTGATCGGGAAGGAAGCTATGAAGTTACTGTTTCCTTGCGCGACTCCCGTGGAGCGGAAGCATATCAAAACTTCGATCTTGTCGTGCAAAAGAAGGACAAGGTTCCTACAAGAATAGACAGTTCGCCGATACTGCAAGCGCAAGCTGGCGAGAAGTATCACTACCAGATCATTGCGTCCGGTGAAGAGGGGGAGAGTTTTAAATACGAGCTTACCAGCGCTCCTGATGAAATGCTTATTGAAGCAACAGGATTGATAGGATGGGAGCCGCAAGAGAAAGATATTGGTCAGCACGTAATTAGTATAAGAGTGGCAGATGGTGGCGGTGATTTTGTCACGCAGAGCTACACTCTGGAAGTTCGTGGAAGTAATCGTGCGCCGGAAATCACCAGCAGTCCTGTCGAGATTGGGTATGAAGGAATTGCATACGAATATCAGGTGATTGCTGCTGACCCGGATGGGGATCGTCCAATCTATCGGTTGATTATCGCCCCTGCCGATATGGAAATGGGATTTGATGGAAAAATCCGATGGATACCGCCAGCAACGTTGGTAGGACGAACAGAAAGCTATAAAAAAACGACCGTTGAACTGGAGGTTATGGATATCCATTGCGGCTCAGCTCGACAAAAATTCACTCTAGAAATCAAAGGCGGGCCGGAATTCACAAGTTATCCTATTATTAATACCTCCGTAGGGGAGCGGTATTCTTATCAAGCACAGGCTATAGACCCTGACAATACCAAAATTACCTATAGTCTGCTCACCTCGCCAGAAGGGATGACCATTGACCCTGATATCGGATTGGTGACCTGGGTTGCGCAGAGCAATACCCCAAGTACATTTACCATTATTGTTCAAGCCAGGAATGTCTATGGATTATTGGGTGAACAGAAATATACGCTTCGCGTCACCACCACGGCCAACCGCGCGCCGGTCTTTACCGGCGTGCCGGTGGTTTATGTGGCGTACCCCAACACCTATTCCTACGTGGCGACGGCGAGTGATGCCGATGGCGACACGATTCTCTGGTCGCTCAAGCAAGCGCCGGTGGCGATGACGATCAACAAAACCAATGGTCAAATCACCTGGAAGCCGGAACTCGATACAGAAGGTGTCTTCACCGTTGAAGTTGAAGTGACCGACCAACGTGGCGGAATCGGTACCCAGATATTCGATATACGCGTTCCCTCATCGATCAACAAGCCGCCGCAGATCGGCGGGAATCCGGCAACGCGCATTACCGCGGGGCAGAGCTACAGCTATACGGTATCCGTATCCGATCCTGACGGCGAGCCGGTTACGGTGACAATAAAACAAGCGCCCGCGGCGCTGACGTTGACCGACCGGACGTTGAGCTGGCAGACGACGACAAGCGACGTTGGGCAACACACGATCGAAATCGAAGCCAGCGATCCGCGCGGCGGTGTTGCGACCCAAACCTGGGTATTGGAAGTTGTGCCTGCAACGATCAACCGCGCGCCGGTGATCAGCTCGACGCCGGCGATCACTGGCATGGCGGGGACGACCTACACCTACCAAATCACGGCAAGCGACCCCGATGGCGATCCGTTGACCTACGAACTTGTAGCCGCGCCGGCAGCAATGACCCTTTCCGGAACCGGCAAAATCGAATGGGCGATACCGGCAGGGACGGCGGGCAGCTTTACCGTTGAGATCAAAGTCTCCGACGATAAAGGCGCCTACACCCAACAAAGCTACGCAATCGGCGTAGGCATTGCCGGCAACCGCCCGCCGCGCATCACCAGCCAACCGGCGACGATACGGGCGGCAGGGACGACTTATACCTACCAGGTCAACGCCACCGACCCCGATGGCGACCCATTGACCTACATCCTCACCGTCAAGCCGGACGGGATGACCATCACGGCGACCGGCAAAGTGGAATGGGCGATACCGGCGGCAACGGCTGGCGACTTTGAGGTCGAAATCGAAGTGACCGATGGCAGAGGCGGATTCACACAACAGACCTACACCATCGCCGTTGCCGCGGCGAACAACAACCGTCCGCCACAGATCACCAGCCAACCCGTGGTGACCGGCGCGGCAGGCGCGGCCTACACCTACCAAATCACCGCGAACGATCCCGATGGTGACCCATTGACCTACATCCTGTTGACGAAACCGGCGGCAATGACCATCTCCGAAGCCGGCAAAATCGAATGGGCGATACCCGCCGACCTGATCGGCGTCATCGCTGTCGAAATCGAAGTGACCGACGGCAAAGGCGGCACGATTACCCAAGGCTACACGATCAGTATCGCCGGTGTTGGCAACCGCGCGCCGCGCATTACCTCGACACCTGCCACAACGGCAACGGTCGGCACACTCTATACCTATCAGGTCAACGCCAACGACCAAGACGGCGACCCGCTAACGTATGCGCTGACCACGAAACCGGACGGGATGACCGTCTCGGCGACCGGCAAAGTCGAATGGACGCCGACGGCGGCACAAAACGGCTATCACGGTATCGAAATCACCGTCTCTGACGGCAAAGGCGGGATAGCGACCCAAACCTACACGATCTACGCGCAACTGGCGACCAACCGTCCACCGCGCATTACCAGTCAGCCGCCGTACACCGCCAAACCTGGCGTGGCTTACCAATACAACGTCGTTGCCAACGATCCCGATGGCGACGCGCTCACCTACGCGCTTGCCGAAGCGCCGTCGGGGATGATCATTTCAGCGACTGGACTGGTCGGCTGGAACGCGCCGACGATCGGCAATCACCCGGTGACCATCATGGTCAGCGATCCGCGTGGCGCTTGGGTCAGCCAAAGCTATACCCTGCAAGTCGGCGCCAACAACCCGCCGCAAATCACCAGCATCGCGCCGACGACGGCGACCATCGGCGTACTCTACCGCTACGAAGTCCAAGTCCGTGATCCCGATGGCGATTTCCTGACCTACCAACTCGTCACCAAACCGGCGGGCATGACCATTTCCAGTGGCGGCGTCATCGAATGGACGCCGACGGCGGCGAGCACACAAAACATTACCGTGCGCGTTTCCGACGGTTTGGCGACCCAAGACCAAAACTTCACGGTTACCGTCAAAGCGCCTCTGGTTATGCCATTCGAGTTGTCGATTAAAGCATTGCCGCAAGTGGCGGCGCTTGGTGAGAGCATCAGTCTGCAAGCGTTCCCTGAAGGCGGCACACCGCCTTACACCGTCACCACCTTCCGGGTGAACAACAACATCTATCCCACGCTCGACGCGAACTTCCACGCCGTTTATACGCCGACGGCGTTAGGCAAATACACACTGCTCGTGACGATGCGCGACAGCAAAAACGTATCGCTCACCCGGGAGAGTTGGTTCTCGGTCACCGACGGCGCGGATACCACGCCGCCGACCGCGATCATCACCTCTCCCGGCGACTCGACCGACCTGGTCGTAGCGGACGTGACCACCGTCACCGACATTCTCGGTACGGCGTTTGACGACAACCTTGCCGAATACGTGCTTTTGATTTCCGAAGCCGACAAAGACCAATGGACACAAATCGGGCGCGGCGCAACCAACGTGAGCGACGGCAAGCTTGGTTCGCTCAATCCGCAGACGATGGCCAACGGCATGTACGACATTGGACTGATCGTTACCGACCTATCGGGCAATCAGACGAGCGCCAAGACCACCATTGCCATCAGCGGCGAACAAAAGATCGGGCAGTTCGCGCTTTCCTTCACCGATTTTGAAATTGAAATGGAAGGCTTCCCGCTCATCGTCACGCGCACCTACGATACCCGCCGCCAATTCGAGAAACTCGATTTTGGTTACGGCTGGAGCGTTGATACCCAGAATATCAAAATCCAGACCAATGGCGTGCCGGGAAGAAATTGGCAACTTACGCAGATCGGTAGCGGGTTAAGCGTTCAATACTGCGCCCGCCCGTTGGGCAGTCGCGTTGCCACCATAAGGCTGCCGGATGGCGAGATGGAAAAATTCGACATCAAAGCCTCCCCCGAATGCGTCTCTTGGACGCAATTTTACGGAAATCCGAGCTTTAACATCGCATTTGAAGCGCAGAGCGGCGCGACCTCCACGCTGGAAGCGACGGATTTGAGCGAATTACGCGTTGTCGGCGACGTTCTGTTCGATATGGGAACCTTGGACAGCTTCAACCCATACTCGTTCAAGCTGACCCGCAAAGACGGCACGATCTACTTCCTGGACAAAAATCTCGGCGTGCGCCAGATCAAAGACCGCTACGGCAACACGCTGACTTACAACCGAAACGGCGTGATCCACTCCAACGGCTTGAGCCTGCAATTCACCCGAGACGGGCAAGACAACATCAGCGCGATCACCACGCCGGACGGACGCGTGCGCCGTTACGCCTACGATGGTCACGGCAACCTGGAAACCGCCGCCGACCCCAAAGAACAAACCACCCGCTTTGCCTATACCGGCAGCCGCGTCCATCAGCTCGACGAAATCTATGGCGCCGACGGTAAGCGTATCTTCAAAGCCCAGTTCGACAGCGAAGGCAGGCTTACCAGCCAAGCCGACGGCAAAGGCTACACCGTTGGCTTAACCCACGACACCGCCAACAACCGAGATACCGTCAAAGACCGGAACGGCAACACCACCGTTTACCACTACGACGACGAAGGCAATGTCACTGAAGTCGTCGATGCCTTAGGCGGGGTGACCCAATACACCTACGACGCCAACGGCAACGAAACCAGCGTCACCGACCCGCTGGGGCGCGTCACCACCCGCCAATTCGACCTATGGGGCAACGTCACCGAAGAAATCGACCCGGCGGGCAACAAAGTCACCACGACTTACAACGCCAACGGTAACCCGACCAAGATCGTCGACGCGCTGGGCAGAGCAACCGCGAGCGCGTACAACCCGCAAGGCGGGTTGAGCAAACTGACCGACGCGCTAGGCAACGCCACCGAAATTGGCTATACCACCGGCGGCGATTTGGCGGCGCTCGGCGACGCGCTGGGCAACGTGACCCGCTACGGTTACGCGACAGTCAACGGCAAACGATTGAAGATCAGCGAAACCGACGCAGCGGGTCACATCGTCGGATTCGAATACGACGCGGCGGGCAACGAAATCGCCCAAAAAGAAACCGTGTTAATCGGCGGCGTTGCGACCGAAATCGTCACGAGCAAGGACTTTGACGCCAACGGCAACGTCACCCGCGACACCGACGCTGCGGGCAACACCACCACCTACCGATACGACAGTCTGGATCAACTCGTCGAAGAAACCGACGCGTTGGGGCGGATCACCCGTTACACCTACAACGAACGCGGCGAGCGTACTCAAACCACCTACCCTGATGGTGGTACGCAGACCGTGACCTATGACAACAACGGCAACGAAACGAAGACCTGCGAGCGAGGCATCTGCGCCAATACTGCCTACGACAAACTCGACCGTCCGGTCAAAGTCACCGACGTGGCGAACAACGTCAGCGAGACCGTATACGACGCGGCGGGGCAGGTCACCAAAGAAATTGATCCCCGAGGC
>JAISYH010000051.1 GCA_031270015.1 Burkholderiales bacterium
ACGGAAAAATTATTATTGACCATTCCACCCAAAAAACCTGATGTTGGTAGTCTTTGTCCGCTTGCATTCATTTCATTAACAACACGATTGAACGTATCTTGTATTCTTTGGACATCCTCCGGACTGGCTCCGTTTCTATCTATGAAATTCACTGGATTATTAAGCGCGTACCCGTACAAATTAGTATCGCCAGCTTCAAATAGGATCGGATCCTTCGCCGTCCATCGTCCCGTTTCAGCGTCATAATCTCTCGCGCCGAATCGGGTCAGTTTGGTTTTGCTGTCGTATAAACCTCCGGCAAATCCGGATTTAATCGTCGGCATAAGATTCCAATTATTTTTCTTTTCCCATTGATCTTCTCATCTTGTCACTGCTTTTTGCGTAAAATAACCGAATAAATCAGCGCTTCCCTAACTTTGGTCCACCTTTGGACGATTCCATCGCCGTCAGCGGTTACGTTAATTTCGACGAAAAGGATATTGCCGCGTAAGGTAAAACAAAATAACGAAGGAGCATGGCTTTGCTTCTTGATATCATTAAGTTAGGTAGCGTTTTACTCTTCCATCGCGTTTTCACCGCGCGCAATCAAAATACTGCAATGTACGCGATCCATCAAGCCCGCGCCAGTCGATCCTTTCCACCAGCGCGCGGCAAAACTCTGTTCGCGTTTATGCCCCAAAATCAATAAATCGATATTGAGTTCTTCTGTTAATTTGGCGATGATGTCTATCGGCTCGCCGGTAATCGCGTGGGTACGCGCGGGCAAACCGCGCGCCGCCAAAAACATTTGTGCTGATTCTAAGTCTTTTTCCGCCAGCTTGGAATCTTGCTCGAAAGCCAGCGCCGGCACATATTCGCCCGCCAGCGTATAGATCGCCAGATCATGCACCACAGCAACGATATGAATTTCCGCCTCGTACAAGCCGAGCGTCAAACATTCTTCCAGCGCCAACCTGCTAGAAGGAGAACCATCGTAAGCGACCAGAACCCGTTTATGCATTTATTCCTCCCGTTCGGTTTTCCTCAGAAAAGCGTCCCTCATGCGCGACGCTCATCGTTTCGATTATACGTGATACCGCTGACGCGCCGCGACATTTGCGCCGCATAAACGCAACGCCAAATGCGTCAATGTCTGCCAAAAATCACCATACGCGCTTGTTGGAAAAAGTCCTTTCGCCAGCGCGTCGAGTTTGGCGAGCATATTGAGCAATATCGGCAAATCGGCATTCGAAACGCGCCGCGCCGCCTTTTCCATCGCAGCTTGCCGCTTACCCCAAATGCGCGCTTCGCGCACCGCTTGCGCTAGAGGCGCGCCCTTCATGGTTTGCGCTCGCACCGCGCACAGCGCATGAACGTCTTCGGCAAATTGCCACGCCAACAAGGTCGGCGTTTCCCCTTCCTCTTTCAGCGCGTACAAAAGACGTAACGCGCGTGTCACATCGCCGGAAAGCCATGCCTCCGACAGCGCAAGCACATCGTAACGCGCCACATCAGTAATCGCCGATTCCACCTGCGTCACATCGAGCCTGCCCTCAGGAAAAAGCAATGCCAATTTTTCGATCTCCTGACGCGCCGCTAGCAAATTGCCTTCGCTGTACGTCGTCAGAAGCGCCAGCGCGTCCGCTGTCACACGTAAACCGAGTTTTTCGAGCCTCGCCTCGATCCAGCGCGGCAACGCTTCCCGCTCCAATGGATAAACGGGAATCACGGCGGCGACCGCGCTCAATGCTTTGAACCACGCGGTCGCCTGCATCACGCGATCCGCGCGTGGCAACGTAATCATCGTCACTTGTTGATCGTCGAGTGTTTGCGCATAATTTTCCAGAACCTTCGCGCCTTCGACACCCGGTTTGCCGCTCGGGATTCGCAAATCGATGAGACGCCGTTCGCTGAATAAACCGAGATTGCTGTGCGCGATTCGCAACCCGTCCCACTTGAAACCTTGTTCAACGACGAATATCTCGCGTTCAGCGCAGCCCGCTCTACGCGCCGCCGCGCGAATCGCGTCCCCCGCTTCCTGTATGAACAGCGGTTCGTCACCGTGAATCAAATACAGCGGTATCAGCTTTTCCGTCAGCCGCTTTTCCAGTTCCTCAAAACGAATTTGCATCGCGTTAAAAACAAATATTTATTATTGCGGTCGCCGCGCTCTTTGTAAATAGCGCATGATTTGTTGCGCAGTATCGCGCTGGATCTCTCTTGAGATTTCCTGTTCTTGAATTTCGCGCGCCAGACGTTCGCTGTCATCATAGAGGAAGGTGCGTTCGATCATGATCGTATCGGGTGGTATCCAGTCTTCGCCCGTCTTATCATACAGCCGGAATGATACGCTTTGCGTCAACGAATATTCGCGCGCCCGCCCGCCGGAAGTCAACGACAATACTTCTTTATCATCGACCACATCGGTAAATTCGAGTATCACTTCGGCATCGCGAGAATTTTCGACGACCCGTAAATCATTGACGTTACTCAGGATATTTTTCATTTCGTTTGCCAATGCCGGAACGCGCGTACCGTTGATATGAATAGAAGAAAAATTATAGTTCACTTGCCCGCGCAGGCGAAACCCACACGCCGTCATCCATGGAACGATGAGCGACGCAATCGTCACTCGTGAAATGAACCGCAGCGTTTGCCGACGTGACATGTTAAACGACGACATTCACCAATTTCTCCGCGACGATAATTATTTTTTTCATCGGCTTGCCATTTGTGTAACGCGCCACTTCATCACTCGCCCGTACTACCGTCTCGATGTCTTCACGTGACGCGTTCGCTAAAACCAGCAATTTACCGCGCAACTTGCCATTGATTTGCAATACCAGTTCAATCTCGTCTTGCTGTAACGCCATTTCATCGATTTGCGTCCATGTCGTGTCGAGCAATGAACCAAACACTCGATCAAAACCTAATTTTTCCCATAAGATATAAGTCGTGTGCGGCACGATCGGATACAAAACACGCAATAGTATATTCAAGCCTTCTCCTATCGCCGCTGGCGCCGCCGCATCCGCCTCGCTATTGAACGCCTCCAGCGTGTTGAGCATCTTCATTGCCGCCGAAACGACAGTGTTGTATTGGGCACGCTCATAGTCAAAATTGGCTTGTTTCAACGTACTGTGCAGATCGAAGCGCAGTCGCCGGACTGCTTTGCTCTGTTCTTTCCAGACAATATTTGTTTGTACCGTAATATTTGCGCTTTTCCCGATAGCGTATTGCCATAGACGGCGCAAAAAACGATGCGCGCCTTCAACGCCAGCGTCCGACCATTCGAGCGTCGCTTCAGGATGCGACGCGAACATCATGAATAATCGAACCGTATCCGCGCCATAGCGGTCGATCAAATCCAGCGGTTCGACGCCATTGCTTCTTGATTTTGACATCGTGCCGATACCGGCGTAGGCAACCGGCTTGCCATCGGCGAGCGAATGCGCGCTAACGATTTTGCCGATGTTGTCCCGCTCGATTTCGATTTCTTCCGGCGCGTAATATTTGACACCACCCTTATCGGTACGCCGCTCGAAAATATGATTAAGCACCATACCTTGCGCGAGTAAACGATCAAACGGTTCATCGAATTTGACCAAACCCATATCGCGCATGACCTTTGTCCAGAAACGCGCGTACAGCAAATGCAAAATCGCGTGTTCGATTCCGCCAATGTATTGATCCATCGGCATCCAATAATCGTTACGCGAATCAACCATTGTTTCGGCATCGGGACAAGAGTAACGCATGAAATACCAGCACGAATCGACAAAAGTATCCATCGTGTCGGTTTCGCGCCGCGCCGGTTTACCGCACTGCGGACATAGACAGTTAATGAAGTCTTCGCGTTTATTGAGCGGGTTACCGTTGCCATCGGGAACGCAATCTTCCGGCAGTACTACCGGCAAATCTTTTTCCGGCACTGGCACCGTACCGCAAGTTTCGCAATGGATGATCGGTATCGGCGTCCCCCAATACCGTTGCCGCGAAATACCCCAATCACGCAAGCGGAACGTCACTTGTTTTTCGCCCAATCCTTTGGCGGCAAGATCAGCCGCTACCGCGTCTATCGCTGCCACCGACGATAAACTATCGTACGAACCGCTGTTCACGCAATATCCGCGTTGCTTGTCTTCGTACCATTCCTGCCAGCCGTTCAGCGAAAAAGTTTCTCCCTCGACGGCGATCACTTGCTTGATCGGCAAGCCGTATTTTTTCGCAAAAGCAAAGTCACGCTCATCGTGCGCCGGAACGCCCATCACCGCGCCGTCTCCATAGCTCATCAGCACGTAGTTGCCCACCCACAGCGGCACGGATGCGCCGGTCAGCGGATGCGTCACGGAAAATCCGGTCGACATTCCCTTCTTTTCCATCGTCGCCATGTCGGCTTCCATCACGCTGCCGCGTTTGCATTCTTCGATAAATGCGGCAAGTTCAGGATGATTCCGCGCCGCCGCCATTGCCAACGGATGCTCGGCGGCAACCGCGCAAAACGTCACGCCCATCACCGTATCGGCGCGCGTCGTAAACACGTACATTTTGCCATCGCTGATCAACGCGCCGCGCTCGTCTCGAATATCGTGCGTGAACGCGAAACGAACGCCAAAACTTTTGCCGATCCAGTTCGCTTGCATCGTACGCACGCGCTCAGGCCAGCCAGTCATGTTGTCGAGATTAGCGAGTAATTCTTCGGCGTAATCGGTGATCCGCATGTAATACATCGGGATTTCGCGTTTTTCGATCAACGCGCCGGAACGCCAGCCTCGACCATCAATGACTTGCTCGTTCGCCAACACCGTTTGATCGATCGGGTCCCAATTCACCGTGCCCGTTTTTAGGTAGACGATGCCTTTCTCTAGCATTTTTAAAAACAACCACTGATTCCAACGGTAATACGCGGGATCACAAGTAGCGATTTCCCGCGACCAGTCGATTGCCAAACCTATCGCTTGCATCTGCTTTTTCATGTAGGCGATATTGTCATACGTCCATTTGGCAGGCGCTTGCCCACTTTTCATTGCCGCGTTTTCGGCGGGCAAACCAAAAGCATCCCAGCCCATCGGCATTAAAACATTGTAGCCTTTCATCCGCAGATAACGGTACATCACATCGTTGATCGTGTAGTTACGCACATGTCCCATGTGCAACTTGCCGGATGGATACGGCAGCATCGAAACACAATAGAATTTGGGTTTGTCGCTGCACTCATCGGCGCGATACACATCACCCGCCCGCCACGCCGCTTGCGCGTCTTCTTCAATCCGGTTCGCTTGAAATAATTCGTCGGTTGTCATCACTTCTCGTCGAAAAAACTAGAGCCAACCGCGATTATACGGCTTTACACGATTGCCGCACTCGTCATTTCGACCGGAACTTGCCGCGCTTCGCCCAATTCTCTTCTCGCGCAAGCGCGGCGCAATGCTTCCAGTAAACTTTCTAGTTGCGCCCGTTGTGGATCGCCGAGCAGCGATATTTGCAGCCAGTTGCGGTTTCGCAGATACTCGCTGCGGTAGTTCAGCCAATAACCGTATATCTCCAATTCTTCACCGATTTGCATCGACGCGTCGGGCATCGAAAACGGTATCGTCATGACCGCTCCCGTATCTTGTTCCGCGACCAACGGCGGCAAACCATTTTGCGTCAATGCGCGATGTAACCACAAAGTATGGTCACGGATTCGGGTCATTCGCTCCGGCGTCACCAAACGCGCTGCCTGAAGCAACGCGGCAAGCAAATTAGAAGAATGCGTGTACGGCGTACTTTGCCGTTCCGCCCACCAGCCGAGATCAAGATAACCGGCTAGTCGTTCGGGTTGTGGCTTCGGCACGTCGTGATGAAACACCAGCGACAAACCCGGATATGCGCCTAAGCCTTTACTACTCACCCCTGTCGCCAAATGGACGCGGCGCAAATCCACCGGCATCACTCCTAGTGAACTGACGCAATCCACGCATAGCCGTACGCCAGAAGAAGCGCAGCAATCCGCAATCTTCTCCAGCGGATTGACCATTCCCGTCGAAGTTTCATGATGCACCATCCACAACCAACCGCTCGTCGGTAATGCGCGCACTATTCGTGCTACCGCGTCAAGATCAAAGTGTTCGCCCCAACCAACGGAAAGCGGCGTGAACGCTAACCGAGCGCGCCGCGCATTGGCAATCAATCGCTCGCCGAATTCGCCGTTGGACAACACCACGCCGGACGAAGGCGATAACGACAACTGCGCCGCGACCATCTCGTTGGCGAGCGTCCCCGAACCGAGCAAAATTTGCACATGCTCCGCGCCGGTAAGCGCGCACAATAAATGCCGCGTTTGCTTCATGTTGTCTGAAAACGCTATTCCGCGATGCGACATCGGCGGCGTTTCAAACGCGCGGCGGACTTCTGGCATGACGGTCACCGGACCAGGAAGAAAATTCCGCTCGTTCTCCGTAATGAGATTTTGAGCGACGATCCGCCGTACTGCAAGCTGTTCACGTAAGGTTTTCCGATAAGCGTTCAAGGTCAAATACATCGGTTGAAACGCCGCTTTGGATGTGCCGACCAAATCGCCAAACGGTACAAAACCCAAACGCCGATACAACGCGAGTTGCCGCGTCGTTCCCGAAATAAGCGCGATATCGTATCCCTCTTCGAGGCAATGATTCATGGCAAAACCCATGAGCTTCACAAACAACGACGATCTGCGGTTTTCCTGCGTCACCGCCAACAAACGAATCTCTACCGGCTTCGTGTGCCAAGGCAGATAACTGTCGATGTCCCGCAATTTCTCGTCGAGCGAAAACGGTCGCTTCCCGCGCAATGCCATCATCCCGATCAATTGTCGGTCGCGCAACGCAATCACATAGGTGTTTTCTTCATGAAAACGATCGATCAACCGTCCGTCGCCGTGATCATCGTGTTGCGGAATTTCTTCGACGAATGTTCGGTAGTTCAAACGGTGAATTTGTTCGATCTCCCATTGTTCGGAGGCAAGCTTGATTGTCCATTGCTCTTTCGACGAATTAACCATACTAACACCCTCTGTTAAACTTTATCTCATTATGAATGAACCATTAATATCGCGTCAATTTTTGGTATGATAGGAACGACATTTATTTTTTGAACGCCGTGATTTTGACCAGACGTAATACAAAACAACCATGCGCAAAACTCAGCTCACTTTTTCCACTCTTGTTTTTGCCTTCGTAACGCTGTTGATTGTTACGCATCTCCACGCGAAAGCGCAAGGAGACTTGCCGACAAAAACCTTGCGTATCGGTAAACATCAAATCGTCGCCGAAATCGCCAGTACGCCCGAGCAACGCGAACGCGGCTTGATGTTTCGTTTTCCGCTGCCCGCCGGACGCGGTATGCTTTTTATTTTTCCGCGACCACAACCACTAGGATTTTGGATGAAAAATACGCCGGCTCCATTATCCATCGCTTTCATCGACAACGAAGGCGTGATTCTCAATATCGAAGACATGACCCCGAACGATGAACATACTATTCACCGTTCTCGCGGTAACGCTCTTTACGCGCTAGAAGTCCGGCAAGGATGGTTCAAAGAACAGGGCATCGCGCCTGGAAATAAAGTTGTCGACCTGCCTGAGGCGTCGGAGGAATAATCGTTTATTTTCCCTCCGACAACAACCAGCTTATCACCGGTTTCCACTGCTCTTGATCCTGCCCACCGCGCGACGGCGGCAAATCGAAAATCGTCAATCCATCGCGGGCACACTGCACATAAACTTGCGTATCGCGCAAATGCGTCAGCAAAGGAAGTTCGAAACCGTAAAGAAATTCGCTCAATTCCATCGCGCTGCGTGTACGCGCGTCGACGCGCATTGCCACAATCGCTACCGATAATTTTTGTTCGCGTACCGCCTTGCGCTCCATCGCCATATCGAGAAAAGCTTGCGTCGCTTCCATATCGAACGCCGACGGCGAGAGCGGCACCAACATCAAATCCGCTTGTTTGATCAGATCGCGCAACATTTCGCCATGCAAACCCGCCGGTGAATCGATCACCCGCCAGTCGAATTCGTATTCGCGCGCTTCTTTGCGCGACGCGCCCGTTTTGAGCGCGTCGATCTTCGGAAACAGTGGCGGACGCCGCGCCAGCCACTGCGACGCCGATCCTTGCGGATCTTCGTCCTGCAAGGCAACCTTACGACGCCGACCGGCAGCCCAACCGGCGATATTGATCGCCAATGTCGTCTTTCCGCTTCCGCCTTTGGCGTTGGCGACTAAAACCGTTTTCATGGAACCTCCGGAATGCTGTAAGAATATACGACATACTACGACAAAACGCTTTTTCTGGAAACCTGTAAAACATAAATTATCACATTGTCTTGGAAGCGAGAAGCCGCAAAAGCAACATAATTTTTAATTTAATATCAAACACTTATATGTTTTCCGCGAACCAAAATCAACTATGATGCTTAAGCACATTGAAAATACGTCACGACAAAATGACTACACCGCGTTTTATTTGGCTCCGACATTTGCTGATACCGTTTTATTCTCAAATTTTTTAAACATCGCTGACGTAATAACGATTCAGCGCATATCGCGTACCAACTCGATGAGTGATGACGCAAGATCAACCATTTGCGATTGGCGTAGCTGCCAATTGTGCGCATATTTCGTCAAAGCGGGTAATCGTCCAACAAGTTCAGACCATCGAACAGCGGGAGATGTTTCATCGGCGGCATTCCAAGCCAGTGTGAAGCGTGTCAACGTGACTTTTTCCGACTCTTGCGCGTCGGCAAGGTAACGAGTAAGAAAAGCGGAAAGTTTCGACATGTGCGCTTTATTTTCTTGCCGATACGCTTGCCAAACAAATGGTTTGCCCGCCCAAATCGCGCGCACGAGCGAATCTTCGCCGCGTACGAAGTTGAGATCGCACGTCCAGAGCAATTGGTCGTATTCGTCTTGCGAAATCAACGGAATGGAAACGATGCGAAGCGCGTTTTCGATACCATGCCATTGGTTAATGGCATGGTCGGCGACGCCTTCAGGAATCAGCGCAATGATTGGCGTCGCGCTCTGATTCCATACATCGAATAGTTGCGACAGTGTCGGCGTGTCGTAGCAGAACACGCTGACCAACATCGCGCTTTCCGGCAAAGAAGGAACGCCGAGCGTGGCGGCGAAAAATATTTTTCGACTTTCGGGCGATTGCAGAAAAATGTCGCGAAGGGAGATCAAGTCACGTTCGCGTAATAAGCCGCCGCTCTTTTCATTGAATCCGGGGAAAAAGAAACGGCGCGGAATATCAATATTGGGCGGTGGCGACGGTTTTCCATGCAGATCATCGACGAACGCTTCAGCGGACAGGTATTCCAGAACGATCCATAGCGGTTTTTCATTGTCGGGGATATTATTTCCGGCGGGAAAATCACGCGCTAGAGCATCGAGCCATAGTCGCGGCAAGCCACCGCCGAAAATGTCGATGATGACATCAGGAAAAATATCGGGCGGCGCGACATTGGGTGTCAAACGAGAAATATTGACTTTGAAAACGGTTTGCCGATTTAGCGAAGGATCGACCTGCGGTTGGATTTTTGCCAATACGGCGAGATTGTCGATCCACAACGTAATATCAATGGAAAACTCATTGGCGAGCTGCTTCGCCAAACGGAAACCGACACCGGCGTCGCCATAATTGTCAACGACACGGCAGAAGATATGCCAATCGCGCATCATTATTAGGTGTTGCTTGGGATGATTCTGCCCAATGCAAACAATAACGTCGCGCAAGTCACGACGGACGCGGCGGCTGGCGTATCGAAACACAACGACAGCAATAAACCGCAGACTAATGCCAGTAAAGCGATGAGACTGGCAAATACCGCCATCTGTTCAGGCGAACGCGCAAACCGCTGCGCCGTAGCGGCGGGAATGATAAGTAGCGCGGTGATGAGCAATACGCCAACGATTTTCATCGCGCAAGCGATGACCAGCGCCACCAGTAAAGTAAACAAGATTTGCGCGCGATGTACCGGCATTCCTTCTGCCACCGCCAACGATTCGTCGACTGTCGCGGCTAATAATGGTCGCCAGATCATCAACAAAACGATCATCGCAATCACGCCGCCGCCCCAAATCCAAATCAAGTCGATGTTTTCGACAGCAAGCAAATCACCAAATAGAAAAGCGGATAAGTCGAAACGCAGCGTGTCGAGAAACGCCAGCGCGACTAATCCCAACGCTAACGCGGTGTGCGCCAACAACCCTAATAAAGTATC
Organism: Burkholderiales bacterium; assembly: GCA_031270015.1. Classification (GTDB taxonomy): domain Bacteria; phylum Pseudomonadota; class Gammaproteobacteria; order Burkholderiales; family Casimicrobiaceae; genus UBA931. The sequence continues at coordinate 10,224 of JAISYH010000051.1, forward strand.
GGCGGCGAGCTTTTCACGCGCCTGCAAAAAGACGAGCAGAGCCGCCAATGCCAAACAAACAATTAATACGCCGAGGGTTGGCGATAGACCGAGCATGAAACCAAGACAAACCCCAAGCAACCCCGAATGCGCCAACGTGTCACCATAGTACGCCATGCGTCGCCAGACGATGAATACACCGAGCGGTCCAGCAATCAACGCGACACCCGCGCCGCCGATGAACGCGCGCCATAAGAAAGGAGATTGTATCAGTTCGGCAAATTCACTCATCGTCGTTCGTCGAAAAAGGAGAAAATGGCAACGGCACGGGCGCGTTTTCGTATAACGTATGTTCGTGATCATGCCGATGATGATATGCGGCGAGCGATTGAATATTGCGTTCACCGAATAACGCGAGATACGCCGGGTCTTGACGCAGAGTTTCCGGTTTGCCCGAACAACAAATATGATGTTGCAGGCACAACACCTGATCGGACGACGCCATCACCAGATGCAAATCGTGCGAAACCAATAATATGCCGCAATGAAAATCGTCGCGGATGCGTTGGATCAAATCATAGAGCGTATTTTGCCCGATCACGTCCAATCCTTGCGCCGGTTCATCGAGCAACAATAAAGAAGGTTTCGACAGCAACGCGCGCGCCAACAAAACGCGTTGCCATTCGCCGCCGGAAAGCGTATGTACCGAAGCGTCGATAAGAGAATCAACGCCGGTTTGTTCGAGTACGGCTTGGATTTCGTTCCTCGGCGCTTTCACGCTCAAAGTCACAAACCGCGACACGGTCATTGGCAACGACGGCGTTACGGTAAGTTTTTGCGGCACATAGCCGATACGGATGCCCGGTTTGCGCCATACCGTGCCTCGATCGGGTTGAATCAAACCGAGCGCGATTTTGAGTAACGTTGATTTTCCAGCGCCGTTAGGACCGATCAGTGTAGCGATTTCGTTTTGGTGCAATACAACATCGACCGCGTCAAGAATGACGCGCCGGTTACGGCTGAAAGTGATTTTATCGAGGCGTAGCAAATCGGATTGATCAGGCATGGCAACGGCGTGAAAAATGATGCGTAAGGACGGGATAGTAATGATATAGTATTTCTTGGCGCTTTTCTATCGTTATAAGGTGGAATGGCTCTCCGTAATCAGAAATGGCAGGAGGAAATGATGGTAGGAAAAAAGTTATTCGTGGCAATCGCGTGTTTCTTGTGGCTGACAACGGCAACGTATGCCGCGCCGAAAGTAGTGGCGAGTATCGCGCCGTTGCATTCGCTGACTGCCGGCGTGATGGAAGGCATCGGAACGCCGGATTTGCTGGTACAAGGCGTGGCGTCGCCGCATGATTACTCTCTGCGCCCATCCGATGCGCGCAAACTGGCAAACGCCGATTTGGTGTTTTGGGTTGGACCCGATTTGGAGGGTTTTTTGGAAAAAACGTTGCACAGCAACAAAATGGCGTCGGTCACCTTGATCGATAAAGTCACGGTGCGCCTCCCGGCGCGGGAAGGAGGCGTGTGGGATGAGCACGCGCACCATGACCATGACGACCATAAACACGACGACCATAAACACGATGATCACCATCATCATCATGTGTCGATCGATTCACATATTTGGCTTGATCCCATAAACGCGCAATCGATCGTTACCGCCATCGAAAAAGAGCTGATTCGTATCGATGCAAGCAATGCTGAAAAATATCGGAAAAATGCGGACTCTTTACGCCGCGACCTGGCGCAATTGGATCGGGACTTGGCACAATTATTGGCGCAAGATGGCAAAAAACCTTTTATTGTTTTTCACGATGCCTTCCAATATTTTGAGAAGCGTTATGGATTGAGCGGTGCCGGTTCAATTACGGTCAATCCCGAGCAAAAACCATCGGCGAAACGACTCTTGGAGCTGCGCGAGCGCGTCAAAACGAGTGGCGCGCATTGTGTATTCGCCGAGCCGCAATTCGACGATGGCTTGGTGGGCAGCATCACCGAAGGTCATGATGTCAAACGCGCTACGCTCGATCCTTTGGGCGCGACCGGGCCGCTTGGTAGTACCGCCTATTTTTCGATGATGCGTTCGTTAGCCGATCATATGCATCGTTGTCTATCAGGAACGTAATGAGATATCCTGAAAAGTTATATCGGCATGCGCGTCAGCTCCGCGGTTTGGATTTGCGCGACGCGTTCGCGCATGATGCCGAGCGAGCGCAAGCATTGGCTTTGACGTTTGACAATTGGCGCATTGATGTGTCGCGTCAACATATTACTGTCGAAACACTGGCGCTGTTGCGCGAATACGCTCAAGAAATCGACTTGCCGAACTGGGTTGCGGCGTTATTTGCCGGAGAAGCGCTGAACGTGACTGAAAATCGCGCGGCATGGCATACCGCGTTGAGGCAAGCAGATGGTGTTTCCGTCAGCGGCGAAGTTCAGCGCGTGCGGGACGAAATGAAAGCATTATCGGAGGCGATCAGGAAAAACCATTATTTAGGCGCGACCGGAAAGCCGATACGCGCCGTGGTAAATATCGGTATCGGCGGCTCATCACTCGGCACACAATTAGCGTGCGACGCTTTATATCGAGAAGGTGATTTTGATGTGCGTTTTGTGTCGAACATCGACGAGGAAAATCTACGGCGCGTATTGATCGGTCTGGATGCCGAAACCACATTATTTGTGATTGTCTCCAAGACGTTCACTACTGAAGAAACATTGAGCAACGCCAACGCGGCGCGCGAGTGGTTGAATGACCGACGCGACGTCGCGGCAGCTTTGCTCGATAGGCATTTTATCGCGGTCACGGCAAATATCGAACGAGCGCGAGCGTTTGGAATCGCGCCGGAAAGCATCTTGCCATTCTGGGATTGGGTCGGCGGACGTTTTTCGCTGTGGTCGGCGGTCGGCATCGGCATCGCCATTCAAAGCGGTTGGCAAACTTTTCAAGCAATGTTGAATGGCGCGGCAGTGATGGACAAACACTTTCTGGAAACGCCGGTTGCGCATAACGTGCCGATGACGCTGGCGCTGATCGATTGGTGGAATACTTGCTTCGGAGGGAAAAACGAACGGATCATCGTCCCATACGCGCACGGGTTGCGATTATTGCCTTCGTATTTACAGCAATTATTGATGGAGAGTAACGGTAAACGAGTCGATTGGGACGGTAATCTTTTAGGTAAAGAGAGCAACGAACGCTCGACCGTTTCCGTTTGGGGCGGTGTCGGTACGGATAGTCAACATGCGTTTTTTCAATGGCTGCATCAAGGAATGCATCAGGCGAATGTTGAACTGATCGTGCCCGTTGCTTATCAGGGCAAAGCGCGGCATTCCGGTTTATTGGCACATGCGGTAGCGCAAGCGCAAGCGCTGATGTGTGGACGGGACGGCGATGATGTCGCCGACGGATTGCGCTCGGCGCGTGTCTGTCCGGGTAATCGCGTATCGACGATGTTATTGTTGCCAGACTTCGACGCGTGGCAGTTTGGCGCATTATTGGCGCTTTATGAACATCGCGCTTTTATCGAAGGTGTGTTATATCGCGTCAACTCGTTCGATCAATTCGGCGTGGAACTAGGGAAAATGCTCGTGCGTCCGTTGCGCGATGCTCTGGAAAGCAATATTGAATTAGCGTCCAACGATATCGACACGGCGACACAAGCGCAGCTTGCTTATATCAGGCATTTCTGGAAGCGATAATGACGCGCGTTTCGACAAAAAATAAATTGCGTCTGACATACCATGCGCAAGGAACGTCAGCGCAAGGCGTTACTATCGACAAAAAAACGTTATTCGCGCAAATCGAACCACATTGGGTATTGACGCGCGCCGACGGTGAAAATGTCGATTCGCGTTTACTCGATTTATTGGAAGCAGTGCACGATAGTGGCTCATTACAGCAAGCGGCGAAGATCATCGGACTTTCGTATCGTTACGCATGGTCTTTGGCGCGTCCTTGGTCGGGACGCGAAGGATTATTACTATTATCGCGTGGACAGGGCGCCGTACTGACTGAAGCGGGCATCGCGTTGATCGAACGAATCGAAAAAGCGAGACAACGTTGGCGCGACGAAGCGAAACGTTGGCAAGACTTAGAAATTCGTCTGGAAACGACGCAAGCCAGAAAAATCCATATTCTCGCCAGTCACGATTTATTATTGACAGACATGCCATCGCTAGTAGTAAATCCGAGTGTGAATCTCGAGGTTGACTTTAATAATAGTGCCGAAGCGTTGCGACAACTGAGAAACGGTGGTTGTGATGTGGCGGGCTTTCACATGCCTGTCGATCAAAATCATCCGTTGTGTCGATACCTGAACACGTTGCTCGACGATATTCCCAACGTTGTCTGCCGACCACTATTTACCTACACGCAAGGATTGATGGTGACGCGCAAAAATATGCAGCGCGTCAAAACGTTGCGCGATCTTGCGCGGCGTAAGATTCTTTTTGTCAATCGACAACGCGGATCAGGAACGCGGCTACTGTTTGACGCGCTGCTCATCGAAAATGATATCGATCCTTTACGTATCGTCGGTTACACCAACGAGGAGTTTACACATCACGCCGTCGCCGCAACGGTTGCCGCAGGCGCCGCGGAAGCGGGTTTCGGCAGTGAAGCCGCTGCGCGTTTTTTTAAGCTGGCGTTTGCGCCGATGGTCGAGGAAACCTACTATTTCGCTTGGCGCGATGCGCCGGTTTCGCGCAAAACGTTGGCGGCGTTCATCGCGTTTTTTGATGGGAAAGTCTGGCAGAAAAAAATCAAAAAAACGACTGGCTATCGAACGGTCGATATTTGAACGAATGAAGAAGAATAGCGCAAGCGTTATTTGATGCGCTTGCCGGTATATTCTTCTTCGATGTTATCGCGGAAAAAACTCCAAGGCGACGAAGCCTTGGCGAAACGTCGCCACGTTTCCGGGGACACGCGCTCATAAGCAAAAGTCCCCGACGAAAGCTCGACAATCAACTTTTGATTTTTTTCGTCGTAACCCGCGGCGCGCAGATTACCGCCGAACATTTTTTTCATTTCCATGATTGAATTACGCGACGATAATTTATGGGATGTCCATTTCCTTCAAGCCGCGCCTATCTTCTTTGAGTGTGTCTTTATCTTCGACATCGTAAGGTTTACATACCAGTCTTTTCGCTTCACCGGCCAAGCCGAAGGTCACATCCGTACCTTTACCAAGCAACTCATAGTCGCCGTTCGTATACAACACACCGCGCGACGATGGCATTTTGTATAAATATATGCGCTTGCCTTCGGGCATCAATATACGAACTTCGTCTTGATCGAAACGAACCAACAGGCGTTCGCCTCCATACAAACAATCAACGGTGTTTTTTCGCATTTCTTGCTCCCGTTTTTTGTCGCCGGTAATCGATTCACAACCTGTCAATAGAAAGGCGGCAAACAGCGAAAGAAGTAACAGAGTGCGTTGAGCGGATTCCATAACAGGCCTCGTGAGTAATGCAATACAATAAAGTCAAGAATAACACGCAATCGGATTATCGGGGTTTCAAGCGGTAACCATCCGCAGCGTCTTCGATTTCCCAGCCCATCGAGTTGATCGCGTCGCGCAACCGATCCGATTCCGTCCAATTCTTGGATTTTCGCGCCAAAGCGCGTTCTTCGGCAAGCGTGCGAACAGTATCGGAAACGGCGATTTCCGGTGGCGACCAAGCAGCAAGTCGAAAACCGAGAACATCGTCAAAGCGCGCCAGAGTCGCCCGTTTTACAGCAAGATCAAGCGAGCCGCGCAAAACTTCCCATGACAAAGCCAGCGCGCGCGGCAAGTTGAGATCGTCGTTGATTTCCGTGGTAAACCGTTCGATCAACGCAGCGTCAGGCGTGCCCGCCGGTGTGGTCGGCAAAGCGTGAAAACCTTCGCGCAAACGATCCAACGCGATTTGCGCGGCATCCAGCGCATCCCAAGTGAAAGTCAGTTGTTTGCGGTAATGCGCGGTCAAACATAAATAACGGTATGACAGCGGATCGTAACCACGATCGATCAACGATTGTATACGTAAAAACGCGCCGGCAGATTTCGCCATTTTGGCGTCGTTGAGTAGAAGGAAGTAACCGTGCATCCAGAAATTAGCAAGGCGCGTACCAACGCGCGCTTCGGTTTGCGCGATTTCATTGGTGTGATGGATCGAAATATGATCTTCGCCGCCGCAATGAATATCGAAAAAATCGCCCAAATAGCGTTGCGCCATCGCCGAACATTCGATGTGCCAGCCCGGAAAACCGACGCCCCAGGGACTTTCCCATTCCATTTGCCGCTTTTCGCCGAGCGGCGAGAATTTCCACAACGCAAAATCGGTAATACAACGTTTTTCGCCGAGATTGATACGCTTGCCGCCTTCCAATCCTTCCCGATTCAAGCGAGCGAGATAGCCATAATCCTCTTGCTTCGTCGTGTCGAAATAAATGCCATCGGACGTACGGTAGGTGTATCCTTTTCTTTCCAGATCGGCGATAAACGCGATCTGCTCGGCGATATGGTCGGTAGCGCGGCTCAAGATCGTCGGCGCATCGATCGCCAATTTTTGTAGATCGTCGAGAAACGCGACGGTATAGAGTTCCGCGATTTCCCACGCCGTTTTACCGGTGCGACGCGCGCCCTTTTCCATCTTGTCTTCGCCGCTATCCGCATCCGACGTGAGATGACCGACATCGGTGATATTCATGACGTGTTTGACGGCATAGCCATTCCAGCGTAGAACGCGTTTTAATCCGTCTTCAAACAAAAACGTACGATAATTGCCAATGTGCTGATAGTCGTAAACCGTCGGACCGCAAGTATAAAGCCCGACTTCGCCATCAGGATGCAGTGGTTTAAAAGCGCGTAAAGAGCGCGTGTAATTGTCGTACAGCGTTAAAGTGGGCATAGGAAACATGCGCGTCAATTGTGTTGCGCGTCATTATAACGTAACGGCGTTCCACGACCGATTGGCAAGGATAATAAAAAACGCCGCTTCTCGTGAAGCGGCGTCGATTGGATGACAGAAACGATGTTATTTCTGTACTTGCAAACCGCCTTTACCGGTACCCAAACCGCCTTCTACGGTTTGCATCTTGTAATTACGCACGGCGCGAACGATGTTGTTATACGAATCAGTGAACGCCGCGACGATGACTTTGCCTTCCGCCGTATTGGAATATCCGCCCATCACGCCGCCTCCCGAACCGCCAAAAATGGCACCCAGCGCGCCGAAGTCGGTATTGCTCGCGCTTCCTTCGGCAGCCGCCAATTGCACGCCTGAACGGTTGTCGATCAAGGTCAATAAAGTACTCGCCTCTTTTTTCTTCATACTGCCCGCCACGCCGACAACCGCGCCGACCCAACCGCCGATACCGGCAACGCCGCCGCCGGCATTCGGGTTACTGAAAACGATCGTCGGATTGAGCGTGTAATCCGCAGAGACCATTTGTCCCTTGCCAACGTTGGAGTTTTTGCGCAACTCGCCCGATGACGCCAGAGCGCGTTCTTGCATCATGTTATCCATTGCGCGACCACGTTCGACGATCACGAAACAATTTGACTGCTGCGCCAGCAAACGAAGCACGGGCGCCGTCGATCCCAGCTTATATTCGGTGGTCAAAGTGCGATACCAAGGCGCGTTGACGTCTTCGACAATCGCCATCGTTCCCAATGCCTTGTCGCATTTTTCTAGCGAAGCATTTTCGCCTTGCGCGTTCGCGCCGCCTGCTGAACCCGTAGCGGTCGTTTTCGCGCTTGTTGAACCCATTTGCATGTTAGAGCAACCGACCACCGACAAAACCATAGCGCCGATAGCCAAAGTCAGCGCCTTTTTGACGAAACGTATTTCCATAAAAAATCTCCAAAGAGGTAGGTAAAAAAGAGAGAGAAACGTTACAGGGGCGATAGCATATCATCTTTTTTTATATCGAAACACTTTTGCCATATATTTTCTGCGGCGCAACCATGCCATGTTATTTTGGAACGGCGCCATATCCTGGCTATGGAATTTGTGTGTCTCGACAAACATGCTACCGATATCAGCATGTTTCAGCAAAATGATGATGAGAACAATAACTTCGCCGATTTTTCGGAAGCAGAATAAATATACACAGAACGCATATTTTTCACGCTCAACAATTAAGTTATTATCCGTAAATAATTCTAAGCAGGCGTAATATTTCTTAATATGCTGCGCAGGTTACGTGAAAGACATGGGGAAAGAGGCGCGGCAGATGGTCAGGGCACACACGTGGGAGATTTCGGACAAATTCTGGACGCTTGTCGAGCCGCTGTTGCCAGCGAGTCGGCGGGACAGGTGTCCACGCGTGGCTATATCTCGCATACCGCCCACGTGGCGAGAACATCTCTGAAACAGAGCGCAATCCAGACTTCATCCCGCGCCGAGGGGTGGTCGAATGTTTCCACTCATGGATCAATCGCTTTCGGAAACTGACGCCTCGATACGAGAAACCCGATCTGTCTTATCTCGGCTTGCTCCACCTCGCCGTTACCATGATCACCCTCAACAAAATTATGGTTATTCACGGATTAAAAATGATATACACTGTTAAAATTCTATGGCATTATTAATTTGAGTGCAGGGCAATCTATTCAACAATCAACAAGTAAAAGGAAATTTATGATGAACCACAGAACGAAACTTTTGCTGGCAGCGTGTCTGGCTGCCGTGTCCATAAGCGTTGCAGCCCAGTCGCTGCCGCGTAACGCTCCGGAATCGGCGATGCGCGGGGGGGGGGGGGGGGGGGGGGGGAAAACCCCCCCAAC
>JAISYH010000021.1 GCA_031270015.1 Burkholderiales bacterium
GTCTCTCGCAAAATGCGGACTATTGGTTCATCACTGTAATATTTCTTCTTCATAACGCCTCCTTCTTCAAGAGACCATTATCTCTACTTCAATTGGATCGAAAAAATGGGGGCAGGTCAAAAACTACCCCGTTCGTTGTCATTGACCGAACCCGTAAGCCCACCTATGCCGAACTACATCAAAAAGCGGGAACAATAGAGTCCGCGCAGTTCCTGCGCCATCTCGAGGAGGCGTCATCCATATCGTCTGACGGACAACGGCATTTAGTTCATTCATCAGGAGCAGGATAAGTATGCCGCAGAACACACCTTTGAACGGTTTTGCCGACAGTTCTCCATTGAACACGGGCTAACCCAAGTCAAGCCTCTCTGAATTCATGAGCAAATAGAAAGAATGAATCGCGCTCTAGAAAGCCGCCGTCAAACATCATCACCCCAGCCACCGACACCAAATCGAAGATCATTCATATGACTTCATCCAAGCTTACGACTTCATTCGGCGATTGAAAACGCTTCAGAGCATGACGCCCTATGAACACCTTTGTAAAATTTGGACAACTGAAATCGAACGATTTACTATGAGTTTGAATCAGAAATTCGGGGACCAAACATCTCTAGCCACTTGAGTCTCTTACCGCTATAATCTTATTCCCTTACGGAGAGGTGGCAGAGTGGTCGATTGCGCGTGACTCGAAATCACGTTTACGGAAGCGTAACGAGGGTTCGAATCCCTCCCTCTCCGCCACATGATAATCCCAAGCCGTCCGGTAACGTCCACCGTGACGGCTTTTTCATAGGGGGAATCGGATTTGACTGTCTGATAACGTCCAAAGAAACCTATTGGTATCCAAGAATTTTTTTGGGGATAACTTTGGGGTAACTGTTATTAGCTATGTTCTAGCCAAAAAGCTAACTGCCCAATGTTGCTAGCGATGGCAAAAAGAATAGAAAGTCGTGGGGCTATTGATATTGCCAAGCGTTCTTTGCAGGCTAGCGGACAGATTATGCGTTATGCCGTAGCACATGGATTGACGGAACGTAATCCGGTGGCAGACATCAAGCCGTCGGATGCGTTGACCTCAAGAAAAAGTCAGAACTTCGCTCAGTAAGCTTCCCCGTCAAGTAGACAGTTCATAACTTGTACTCCTAACCTTCTTTCTTATCGTAAGATATGCAAAAGGAAGAAGAACATGAACGCAGAAACGAAGGTAGCGCGGTAGCAGTTGTCAGTGTTGGAACTGGCGGAGAATGTCAGACAACGTTTTGAAAGCGTATACCGGCGTCACACCCGCAGTTCTACGAATACAAGCGGCGGTTCCAGCCCCACGGGTTGGAAGGGTTGAAGGACCTGCAGAAGTGGTCCCACAAAACTGTACAATAACTTAGACAGTGTCGTCACGAAATTTTAGCCCATAAGGCAATACACTGGATTTGCACGGCAGCCACAAAGGAAGCCACATTTTTGGCGTAACGGGTCGCAATGCCCCGCCAACGCTTCAGATGCAAGAAGGCATTCTCCACCCGATGTCTATGTCGATATAGGTGTTTATCGTATTTGCGCTGCTCTTTTCGGTTCTTCCCGGACGGAATGACTACCTGCATTCTCATCTCTTTTGCCTTCTCGACGATGGCGTCTGTGTCATAGCCCCGATCCGCCAGCAAACACTGCGTTTCCATTCCTTCGATCAATGCGGAAGCCTTTGTACAATCCGCTGTGGTACCCGCTGTAACAAATACTCTGATCGGCATACCATGCGCATCCACGGTCAGAGGTATCTTGCTGTTGATCCCTCTTTTGTAATCCCCATCTCCCGATTGCCTCCTCGTGCCCCACTCGCATCAGGATGTCCCTTGATATGAATCAGCCATTCATAATCCGCCTCATCCACCAGACGTTCCAGCAATCCTTTCCCAGCCCCCCTGACCGAGAAGACGCGGCTCCAGAAGCGCCCAGACGTGATCCGAAATATCGTGACGATGCTGTCTACGTGACCTGTTGCGTCTTGAAAGCGTTTCTGCTGGGCGTAGCCGGATACGTCGCCTGATGAAGCGGATGGGCATTGAAGCGCTTTATCGCAAAGCCAACACCAGCAGGCGCAACCAAGAGCGCCGCATCTATCCCTATCTGCTACGCGACCTGACGATCATCCGTCCCAATCAGGTCTGGGCGATGGGCACCATCTACATCCCGATGAAGAAAGGAGACAGATCAATATCTTTATAATGCTCCACCTAAATTGACACGGAATTCTGGACACCCTCGGCATAAATGCTAGGGCTATTTTTTTACTTATTCAAATCCTTTAGATATTCATTTTATTGAATATAAAAGAAGGTAGATGTCGCACGACCATCATGATTAGCCACCATTTCCTTGGCGTATAAACGATTTTCTTGCCAAAGTTAATGTCGTTGACAATTTTCTTGGCTACATCTTCAGCGGGAGACAATTTTGCGCCTTGCCTTTTCAGGTTTGCCGTCATTGGTGTATCTGTTGGGCCTGGTTTAATCAATACTATGTTGACAGCAGTGCCCGCAAAACGATGTTGTAATCCTTGCGCATAGCGAGCAACCAATCCCTTCGCAGCGCCGTAAACATAATTGGATTTCCTTCCCCTATCACCAGCGACAGAACCAATCAAGGCGATTGTCCCGTGATTATTTTTTTCCATATGTTGAGCGAACGCTTCTGCCCAGAGGGCTGGTGAACTACCATTGACTTCCAAGGCGTACCAACATGTTTGTAAATCATCCTGACAACTTGATTGCTCCGGTAAAGAACCATGCGCAATCAAGGCAATATCAATTTTTCCCGATGCTGAGATTTTTTCCACTGTCTCTTTTATTTTTTTAGGATTCAGAAAATCTGTATAAATTATATTTATATTTGACTGTGGGCTACGTATTTGGAGGTCAGTTACGATCGTTCCTGTTTTTTGGGTATCTCGAGCAATTAATGTAAGAGCAATAGGTTTGCTTTGTACCCATAATCTGGCACACTGCTCGGCAATAGCTGATGTAGCACCAACAATAACTATCTTTTTTTTACCATTCATTTCAATTTCCTATCAAGCGCCGGGACAATCCCGAGCTAATCCCTGGATCACGGTATTTAAGAAACTCCGTTAGTCGAGGATAACCAGATTCGAAAAGATCGCGCGGCATACATGCATCTTTTGCCAAATAAATACACCCGCCCGCTTCGCGGACAATATCATCTATACGGCTAAAAAGTTTATGTGTGCGATCTCTTCGATTAGGAAAATCCAGCGCCAAGGTAACACCTGATCGGGGGAAACTCATCATGCCAACAGATGGTCGATCACCAAAGGTTTTTAGAACAGCGAGAAACGAACCGGTACCTGAATTCTCGATTTCTTTGAGCATGGCTTGCACAGCATCTTGTCCAACATTTCGCGGTACAACACTTTGATACTGAAAAAACCCTCTGGCCCCATACATTCGATTCCATTCGAGTATATTGTCCAACGGATAAAAGAAGGTTTCGTAATAAACAATACTTCTTTTAGCACGCATCTTGTTGAGGTTGTAATAAGCCATATTAAAAAGACGTAATGAAAGGCCATTTACTAGCGATATAGGGGGTTCGAAAGGCATGGTTAATTTATACTCTTTGGGTTTTTGGCGGTACTCTGTGTTTGCTGTATTACCGCGCATAAATAACCCCCGTCCCTTTCCAGTGAGACAGTCAATCCAAGCAACTGTATTTTCCCAATTTTTTCCTGACTCGTCTGAAAGACTAAAAAATTCGTTCAAGTCGGCATATGGGATAGTTTCGGCATCAAGCCAAGGGCCAACAACACGTTGAAGCTGAATTTCTGCTTGAACGATGATGCCTGTCAATCCAATGCCACCAACCGTAGCGGCAAACCAGTCTGATCGTTCATTAGGTCCACAGTCGATGATTTCGCCATTTGTACGGATTATTTTTATTCGTTTTACATGATTGCCAAAAGACCCATGAATATGATGACTCTTCCCGTGCACATCACATGCGATAGCGCCACCAACAGTAACGATTTGAGTTCCAGGTGTCACCGGTAAAATCCAGCCGCGCGGAATCACAAGGCGCTGAATATCTCGAAGCAAAACACCTGCTTCACAAGTAAGATGCCCTGTATCGTCGTCAAATTCCATAAAGTGATCAAGCCCACTCATATCCCAAAGCCTACCTCCTGAATTGAGACAAACATCACCATAACTTCGCCCCATCCCATAAGCCAAACCAGATCGTCCATTTTCCCCGATAATTTCAGCAACCTTATCAGAATCATTTATGGTTATGACATCATGCTCATCCATGTTAAGACGTCCCCATGAAGATACAATCCTCATAAAATCTCCTTACGAAAAACGAAATATTTATCCAGCCTATACTTGACTAAATAGCCAATGATCAATCCAATAATGCCACCCAAATAGCGCATTTCTTTAGTGCCAAAAAAGTGATGAAAACCAAATTCAAATCCCCAGAAAATTGCTGTAGTAACTCCTCCCATAACGGTATAGAGAACAAAAGTCTGTGTATCATGTACTACATTTTGAGCATGAAATCGGAAAATGTAACGCTTATCAAGAATATACTTAACAACAAGCCCCGCTCCTGTTCCGACGATGATAGAAATCAAAATATAAAAAGGGCCTTTATATAGATGAACGACCAGATCTTGCGCTCCGATATTTACTCCAATAGCAATTAATGCAAAAATAGCATAGCTCACCGCCAACCCAAATGGAATGGTCATTAAGAAAAAATACGAGGATATTAAAAATGTATCGTAGCACAACGCCTCCATCATTTCTAGAATGGATGTTGGGGTTAATCAAACTGATGAGACCAAAACAATGGATAAAAAACATTTTTGTATTGGCTCCTTTTCTTTTTTCCGGAGCATTTCTTAATGAGGACGCGACCTCTCAGACGTTTTTAGCTATGCTACTTTTTTGCGTAGCATCTTCGGCAGCCTACATCATTAACGATATTCGAGACATTGATCATGATCGTCGCCACCCAGAAAAGTCTAAAACACGTCCATTAGCCGCAGGTATTATTTCAATACCTGCCTCTTTGATATTGCTCATAATGCTTTATGGTATTCTACTCTATGGATGGTTCCTGACTCCAAAGGTCGTTTTAGTGATTATTGTTTATTTAATCCTCAATTTGCTCTATACCTTTGTGTTGAAACATCAGCCCGTACTGGATATTTTTTCTATAGCGGCTAGTTTTGTTCTTCGAGTTTATGCTGGAGCTGTAGCCATTGTTGTTCCTGTATCTCCTTGGATGTTTATCACAACACTTTGTCTTGCTTTATATCTTGCCGCAATCAAACGCCGTCAAGAATTAAATCAAAGAGGTGTTAGTGGCCGTAACGTACTAGAAAAATATTCCGTCTCACTTGTAGATCGTTACGCAGAAATGTCTGCAACAGGGGCTATGCTTTTTTATAGTATATTTGTAGTATCTGCCAAACCGGAATTGATTACCACAATTCCTTTGGTGCTGTTTGGTCTATATCGCTATTGGTTTGTAGTAGAGACACTTGATAGAGGGGAATCTCCGACAGATGTGTTATTGTCAGATTGGCAATTGCTTCTTACTGTAGTTCTATGGATAGCCTTCTGTGTTTGGGCATTATGGCCGGTACAAGGATAATTATGGATATTAGTTATGCGCTGACTCCTTTTTTAGCATGGCTTATCGCTGGAGTAATAAAATTTTTGGTCAATAGTATTAAAACGAAACAATTAGCATGGCGTTTGATTGGTTACGGAGGATTCCCCAGTAATCACAGCGCGATTGTCAGCAGTACAACCGTGCTTATTGCGTTGAAAGAAGGCATGAGCCATCCTGCTTTTGGCGTGGCTATCACACTTGCTTTTATTGTTATGCTCGACGCGAATAGTTTACGTCACCAAATAGGAAAACACGCTACAGTGCTTAATAAACTCACTGCAAATGCTGAAAATTATTTACCGCTTCGAGAACGTATAGGACACACTCGCCTTGAAATTATTGCGGGTATTCTTGCTGGTATTCTTGTTGCGCTAGTCATAAACTTTTTATGGCATTAGATAACCAACAATAAGTATTTACCGGTATGACTTAATTTACTTTTCACAACTTTCTCCGGCGCGCCTTCGGCAATGATTTGTCCGCCGCCATTGCCGCCTTCGGGCCCCAAGTCGATGATCCAGTCGGCGGTTTTGATTACGTCGAGGTTGTGCTCGATGACGACGACGGTGTTGCCGTGATCGCGGAGGCGGTGCAGCACGGCGAGCAGTTGTTCGATATCGTGAAAATGTAAGCCGGTGGTGGGTTCGTCGAGGATGTAAAGCGTGCGTCCGGTATCGCGCTTCGATAGTTCGAGCGCCAGTTTGACGCGTTGCGCTTCGCCACCGGACAATGTCGTCGCCGATTGTCCGAGCGTGATATAACCCAGCCCAACGTCCAACAGTGTTTTCAGTTTGCGCTCAATGGCGGGCACAGGTTCGAAAAATTCGTGCGCTTGTTCAACCGTCATCGACAGAATTTCGTGGATATTTTTACCTTTGTAACGTACTTCGAGCGTTTCGCGGTTATAACGTTTCCCTTTGCAAATATCACACGGCACGTAAATATCGGGCAGAAAATGCATTTCTATTTTAAGGACGCCGTCGCCTTGACAAGCTTCGCAGCGCCCGCCTTTGACGTTGAACGAAAAACGTCCTGGCGCGTAACCGCGTTCACGGGATTCTTTGACTTGCGAAAACAATTCGCGTACCGGCGTAAACAGTCCTGTATAAGTTGCCGGATTCGAGCGCGGCGTACGCCCAATCGGCGATTGATCGACATCGATCACTTTGTCGAAAAACTCTAAACCTTCGATCGAATCGAAAGACGCCGGTTCGGTATTGCTGTCGTACAGATGACGAGAAACGGCATGATAAAGCGTATCGTTAATCAGCGTCGATTTACCCGATCCTGAAACGCCGGTCACGCAAGTCAATAATCCAATGGGAAGTTTGAGCGTGACATTTTTAAGATTATTACCGCTTGCACCGGATAATATCAACCATTTATCTTTTTGTGGCGCGTGGCGTTTTTTCGGAATATTGATTTTACGTTTTCCGGAAAGGTATTGCCCGGTCAACGAACGCGGTTCTCGGGCAATATCACGCGCCGTTCCCTGTGCGATGATTTCGCCACCGTGTTCGCCCGCGCCCGGTCCGATGTCGACGATATGGTCGGCGGTATTGATCGCTTCTTCATCGTGTTCGACGACAATCACAGTATTACCAAGATCGCGCAGATGCCGCAATGTCTTCAGTAAGCGACCGTTATCACGTTGATGCAAACCGATCGATGGCTCGTCAAGTACATACATGATGCCGGTCAATCCTGAGCCGATCTGACTTGCCAACCGAATGCGTTGCGCTTCACCGCCAGACAATGTTTCAGCAGAACGATCGAGCGACAAATAGTCTAGCCCGACATCGTTGAGAAAGGATAAACGCGCAATGATTTCTTTGACGATTTTATCGGCGATTTGCGCTCGATTTCCTTGAAATTCAATATTTTCGAAAAAGCGAAAAGTCTCCTTTAATGAATAAGCATTGATTTCGTCGATTGCGCAGTCGCCGACTTTTACATGTAACGCTTCGCGGCGCAGACGCGAGCCGTGACATTCGGAGCAAGGCATATTATTCAAATATTTCGCCAGCTCTTCGCGTACCGCCATCGAGTCGGTTTCGCGGTAACGGCGTTGAAATGTATTGATGACGCCCTCGAACGGATGTTCACGAATGATCTTCTTACCATGCTCATTGATATAAGGAAAAGGGATAGTTTCTTCTCCCGAACCGTATAAAATAAGGTTTTGAATTTTTTTCGGCAATTTTTCGAACGGTTTTTCGAGATCGAAACCAGCGTATGTCGCCAACCCTTGCAAAAGTTGAAAATAATACGGATTACGTTTATCCCAGCTTTTGATTGCGCCGGATGCCAGCGATAAATGCGGAAACGCGACGACGCGTTCGGGGTCGAAGAAAGTGACGGCGCCCAGACCGTCACATTCGGGACAAGCGCCGACGGGGTTGTTGAACGAAAACATGCGCGGCTCGAGCTCCGCTAGCGCGTAATTACAAATCGGGCAGGCGAAACGCGCCGAAAATAATTGCTCCCTATTATTATCGATATCGACGACGATCGTGCGTGAATCGCCATGCCGAAGCGCGGTTTCAAATGATTCCGCCAGACGCTGTTTGAATTCTTCACGCACTTTCAAGCGATCGACGACGACTTCCAAAGTATGTTTGGTATTTTTCGCCAGTTTTGGTACCGCGTCGATTTCGTATACGGTGCCGTCCACGCGCACGCGTACGAATCCTTGTCCGCGCAACGTGTCGATTAAATCATGGTGTTCGCCTTTGCGATTAAGAAAAAGCGGCGCGAGAATCATGATCTTCGTATCTTGCGGCATCGACAAAACCGTATCAACCATTTGCGACACAGTAATAGCTTCCAGCTTCTGTTCAGGATGATTCGGGCAATATGGCTCGCCAACACGCGCATACAGCAAACGCAAATAATCGTGAATTTCGGTCACTGTGCCGACTGTTGAACGCGGGTTATGAGAAGCCGCTTTTTGCTCGATGGAAATTGCCGGAGAAAGTCCTTCGATGGAATCGACGTCGGGTTTTTCCATCAACTGCAAAAATTGGCGCGCATACGCCGAGAGCGATTCGACATAGCGCCGTTGTCCTTCCGCATAAAGCGTATCGAACGCCAGTGAGCTTTTACCAGAACCGGACAAACCGGTGATCACGATTAGCCGGTTACGGGGTAAATCGAGATCAATGTTTTTGAGATTGTGTGTGCGTGCGCCGCGAATACGTAAGAAATCCATACTGTCCAAAAAACGAAACGATAAACAAGGCGAGGTATTTTCTCGACCAAACCTGTTACTATACTGCGTTTTCATGATCCGTTAGAGCGGGCAATGTACCGTAAATCACGTCACCTGCCGCGTCCTTAAAAAATCGCTTTTTCTATTTGTTGCAAAAAAATGTCTTTGACGTCACCATCTGCCGATTTCAAAATGACCGCCGAAGAAAGGCGCGTGACCTTCGATCTCTCTGGCATTTTTGGCTTGCGCATGCTCGGGATGTTCATTATCTTGCCTGTTTTCGCGCTGTATGCCGAGAATCTCCCCGGCGGACAAGATCGGCTCTGGATTGGCGTGGCGCTTGGCATATACGGGCTAACGCAAGCATTGTTGCAAATCCCGTTTGGCTGGGCGTCGGATCGTTATGGACGCAAGCGACTGATTTATCTGGGCTTGACGCTATTCGCGCTTGGCAGTTTTCTTGCTGCTTGCGCGCCGACGATAGCGTGGGTGATCGTCGGGCGCACATTGCAAGGCGCGGGCGCGATTTCCGGCGTGGTCATCGCGCTGACTGCCGATCTCACCCGCCCGCAAGTGCGTACCAAGGCGATGGCGATCATCGGCATTACTATCGGCGCAACTTTCGTTTTCTCGCTGATGGCGGGACCATTGCTCAAAGGCTGGATTGGGGTACCGGGTATTTTTGCGATGACCGGCATTTTGGCGCTGATCGCGCTCGCGGTCGTGCGTTTTCGCATTCCTGAGCCGCGCAACCTTTCGGACGACCGACGAGTCCATTGGCGCGATTTTTACGCTGTTTTGACAGATCCGCATTTGCTTCGCCTGAATTACGGCATATTGGCGCTACACGCGGTATTGATGGCGCTTTTCGTGCAGGTGCCATTCGATCTACGCGCTGCCGGATTGAGCGACGCCGCACATTGGAAAGTCTATCTTCCGGTATTATTGATTTCGATTGTTCTCATCTTTCCGGCGCTGCGTCCTGCCGACGATCCACGGCGCGCCCGTCGCATTTTCGATGGCGCAGTCATCGTACTTTGTATTGCGCAGATCGCGCTGATGTTTTCCGAACAGCGGATCGTTTGGCTTGTGATGGGGTTGCTGCTATTTTTTACCGCGTTCAATCTGCTCGAAGCCTCGTTGCCCTCACTGATTTCCAAAAAAGCGCCGCCCGCGATGAAAGGGACAGCCAGCGGCGTTTACTCCAGTTTGCAATTCTTCGGCGCGTTTTTGGGCGCTGTTGTCGGAGGCGCGCTTGGAAAACTTTGGGGCGATATCGCTATTTTCGTGTTCTGCTTGGTAATGACATCGGCTTGGCTGGTTGCAAGTTTGACCGCGCCGAAAGATGAATGTTAAATCATGATTAGCGGTAAAATTACCTGAAAATTTTTTAACTTGCGCCAAATGCGCGCCCGAAACTTTCAAGGAGTTAACTATGGCATCAGTCAACAAAGTCATTCTGATCGGAAATTTGGGGCGCGACCCTGAAATGCGCTATACCACCGGCGGCGACGCGGTGGCGAACTTCAGTATCGCCACGACCGATCAATGGAAAGACAAATCCAGCGGCGAGAAAAAAGAAAGCACAGAATGGCATCGCATCGTGCTGTTTGGGAGGACGGCGGAAATCGCCGGAGAGTATCTCAAGAAAGGTCGTCCCGTGTATATCGAAGGACGTTTGCAAACTCGCAAATGGACGGACAAAGACGGCAACGACCGCTATACCACCGAAATTATTGGGGACAGAATGCAACTGCTCGGCGGTAGCGGCGGTGGCGGAGACGCCGCTTTCTCACCGCAAAGCGACGCCGCGCCAAAAAACCAAAATGTCGCGCCGAAGAACGATATCGACGATTTCGACGACGATATTCCGTTCTGAGCGGAGCGATCCGAAAGCTGTTCGGCGCCTTGCGGGTGAGAGTCCCGCCGTATAATTGACTCGTTTGGTTGCGTAGTTATGGCATACGTGTGGATGGCAACAGAAACACGGGAACGAAGCCGGATAAACGTATCTCCCGACCCAGACAGTGGACGGCGTGGTATGCCCGTAACGCAAGTGAACCTTAGTAAGCCTCGTAAATGTCAGCCGGAGAGTATTTCCGGAAAAATACGTCGGCAAATAAATCAAGCGCCTCCCAAGGGAGGCGCTTTTCTGCTGTTGGTTTGTTTCCGTTAGGAAACGGATTCTTGCGGTACGGTCTTAGAAGAAGTGCGCTATACCGAAAACGAGACCTTGTTGATCAACGCCTTTGCCATTAGCATTACCATGCTGGGCGAAGGTATAGTTGGAATTATTTTCGTTATCGACCGCCACGTAACCAGCGTAAACCGAAGTACGTTTCGACAGCGGATAGGTGTAGCTGATTTCGTATTGCATCGCTTCGGTGTCAGAACCTTCACAAAGTCTCGCAATGCACTTACCCGCAGCGCCCTTGCCCTTATCCGCGTAAATGAGCGCGCCGTACAGTTTGCCAGGACCCAAAGGTACTGTCAGGCTGCCGCCGTACAGGTGACGTTTCAGTTTGGCTGAACCGTCTTTGTACTCGATGTATTCATAAACGAGCGCCGGACGAACTATACCAAAATCATATCCGCCGGTAACCGTGAATGCCTGATCTTCGGAATTAGCATTGCGGAAGTCTTGATTAGTTTCATAAACGACAGCGAGTTGCAAACCGGCGTTTTTATAGGCAGCGCCCAAACCACCGACCCAACCGTGATTTACGGTTTCATCGGTCGAATATTGAACCGCGCCGGTGAAGCCGGAGATATTCGGCGTATCGTAACGGATCGAACTACCTAAACGTTTAGCGAATCCGCCGGCGGCTTTGCCGTTGCCCCATTGTGCCCACAGCGCGCCGGTATGCAGAATTCCCGCCAAATACGTTGGCGCATTACCGAAAACCGCATGCGCGTCGTTGTACGGAGTCAGCATGTTGCCCAAACGAACTTTACCCCAACCGCCTTCGAGACCGACAAACGTGTCACGAGATGACAACGCGCCGGCTCCACTTTCGTTAAATTCCGATTCAATTTGGAAAATCGCTTTCAAACCGCCGCCCAACGATTCCGAGCCTCTAAAGCCAAGACGCGATTGGTTCGAGGTGACTCGATTCAGTTTACCGAGATCTTTTTCCGCAGCCGAGCTAACGAAATCAAGATCCATATTAAGAACACCATACAGTGTCACATTTGCTGTTTGCGCTTGAGCAAGCGGTGCGGCAAGCAAGCCTGCGATAGCAACAGCAACGAGTTTTTTCTTCATGAAATTCTCTCCTCTAGCAGATAAAATAGGCAAGATATTGAAGTTTCTTGCCGATACAAACCCTCCTCGATTAATCCGAGAAGTCAGGAAACATTATGTCAACGCAACAAAGCGCGGGGCAAGAAAAGCTACCCAATGAGATTATATATTTTCATCTGTGTATAAAAAACAACACAGAAAACTTTCAAAAGACATAAAAACTATATTCGAATTCCGTGCGTCCATTTTGTCGGATTTTCCACGCGGTCTTTTTCTGCCCATAAATGAAATCAAGCCTCCCGAAGGAGGCTTGTCTGCTGTTGGTTTGTTTCCGTCAGGAAACAGATTCTTGCGGTACGATCTTAGAAGAAATGCGCTATACCGAAAACAACGCCTTGCTGATCGACGCCAGGCTGGTTGCCAGCGATAGCGCCAGAGCTAAAGGTGTAGCTAGAATTCTTCTCGTTGTCGATTATCACGTAACCGGCATAAACCGAAGTACGTTTCGACAGCGGATAGGTGTAGCTGATTTCATATTGCAGCGCTTCGGTATCGTCGCCATACGCCAAACCGCCAAGACGTCCACGCGCGGCATCGCCTTTACCCTTGTCCGCGTAAATGACCGCGCCATACAGTTTGCCAGGACCCAAAGGCGCTGTCAGACTGCCGCCGTACAGATGCCGTTTCAGTTTGCCTACACTATTCTTGTAAATAATGTATTCATAGACAAGCGCCGGACGAATGATACCAAAATCGTACCCACCGGTAAGCGTAAGCGCTTGGTCGTCCGCATCCGCGCCAGTTCCCGTATCTTGGTTGGTTTCATAAACAGCCGCCAATTGTAAACCGGCGTTTTTGTAGTACAAACCCAAACCGCCGATCCAGCCGTGATTTACGGTTTCATCGGTCGAATATTGAACCGCGCCGGTAAG
Source organism: Burkholderiales bacterium (assembly GCA_031270015.1). Classification (GTDB taxonomy): domain Bacteria; phylum Pseudomonadota; class Gammaproteobacteria; order Burkholderiales; family Casimicrobiaceae; genus UBA931. Next base: position 13,085 of record JAISYH010000021.1, read on the forward strand.
ACCGGAGATGTTCGGTGTATCGTAGCGAACGGAACTGCCTAACCGTTTGCCAAAACCACCGGCGTTTTTCGCTCTACCATACTGCCCCCAGAGCGCGCCGGTTTGCAGGATGGATTGCGTAAATGTCGGCGCGTTACCGAAGAACGCGTGCGCCTGATCGTACGGGGTCAGCATGTTGCCCAAACGGACTTTACCCCAACCACCTTCGAGACCGACAAACGTATCACGAGACGATAATGCGCCGCTTCCGTTTTCATCAAACTGCGATTCAATTTGGAAAATCGCGTTCAAGCCGCCACCCAGCGACTCCGAACCTCTGAAACCGATACGCGAAGCGTTGGAAGTGACCCGGTTCAGTTTACCGAGGTCTTTTTCCGTAGCCGAGCTAACGAAATCAAGATCCATATTAAGGACACCATACAGTGTCACATTTGCTGTTTGCGCTTGAGCAAGCGGTGCGGCAAGCAAGCCTGCAATAGCAACAGCAACGAGTTTTTTCTTCATGAAAATCTCCTCTAACAAAAATAGCAAGTTTTCATAAACTTGCATAACGGTATAGCTTCTCTGAAGTTATTGAGAAGTTGGATATATTGTGCCAAGATAAACGAACGCGGGACAAGAAATACCGGAAACAAACGTAAACGCTCGTTAATCTTGTTGCTATCAAGCAACAAGCCAGGGAAAAGTGAATGCCTTACACATAGCTTATTTTTTAGCCATTTCTTTTCAAGGCGGGAACATAGGTATTAAAAGCAATAACTCACGTTGTTATTAAAAAGTCATGAATTCGGAAAGCATGTCGTTTTTTTGTTCTTTCGGTATCTCTTTTGCCGTTGCTGGGCTGTTGCTGCCGCTAATATGGCGTTTACGTAATCATTTGCCATTAGCAATACCGAACGAACGCTCATTACACACAATGCCCATCCCGAGCGTCGCGGCGTTGGCGCTATGGGCGGGATTTACCGTCGGTTCAATCTTTTTGATTTATTTTCAACCGCTTATGATAGGTACCAGGTTAGCGGTGATCGGTGGTGGGGCGTTTGTTTTAACGATAGTTTCGTTTGTGGACGACTGTATCGACCTCTCCGCCATGCATCGCTTGTTGGCGCAAACGGTCGTCGCGGGATTGCTGGCGTTGAGTTGGGTCGCGCAATCAGACAATCAATCCGCCGATCTTTTCATTGTTCTTGTCAGCATTTTTTTAATCATCTGGATGACCAATCTGTTTAATTTTATGGATGGTAGCGATGGTCTCGCGGTCACGATGGCGATTATCGGATTTTCGGCTTTGGCGGGCGCGGCGTTTATGGCGGGTTTTGCTTGGTGGCAATTGCCCGCATTGATCGTCGCGGCAACGTTGCCGCTGTGGTTCATCAATTTCCCGCCCGCTAAAATGTTTCTTGGTGACGTCGGCGCAGCGCCGCTCGGATTTTTGGCGATCGGTTTCGGCGGCTTGGGTGTAGTGGAACGAGGATGGTCGGCGGCGTTTGTGCTGCTGGTGTTTTTGCCTTTCATATTGGATGCGACGATCACGCTGATACGCCGCTTACTGCACCGTGAAAAAGTCTGGGAAGCGCATAAAACGCACTATTATCAAAAACTTGTCCAACTCGGCGCGGGGCATCGCGGGACCTTGCTCGTTTATGGCGTGTCGATGATCGGCTGTAGCATGAGCGCGGTTTTTCTTGTCCGATATGAAACCGCGCTTTGGGTGGTTTTGGGCGGCTGGACGATCATCCATCTAGGGTTTTTTGCCGCAATAGACTATCATTGCAAAAAATTTGAAACATGATGAATTTGTTGCCGCGCGGTCGCGCTTGGCTTGCTTTTTTTTACGATGTAATCGCCGCGCTCTTGGCGTGGACGGCGATTTATGGACTGCGCTTTTCATTCGCCGGAATGCCGATGGCTTGGGACGCGTGTTTGGCGACGTTGGTTTGGGTACTGCCGATACAAGCCGTCGTTTGCGTCGCGTTCGGCTTATATCGCGGGCTATGGCGTTACGCCAGCCTTGACGATCTAAAACGTATCGCGCTGGTAGTCGGCTTTGCCACGCTGGCAATCCCGCTGATTTTGACGCTGGCGCAAACGCCGGTCACCGTGCCGAGAACGGTTTTGTTGTTGTATCCGGTCGTGTTGATTTTCCTGATGGCGGGCAGCCGTTTCATTTACCGGATGTGGCGCGAAGAGCGGTTATTCAGCCCTTGGCGGGCGTTGGGCGAACCTATCTTGGTACTTGGGGCGGGCGCGGCAGGCGCGCGGCTTGCCGAAGCGTTGGCGTCAGGGCGCGAGTGGCGGGTAGCCGGTTTCCTTGACGACGATCCTCAAAAGCAACGGAGACGCATCCACAGCGTGCCGGTGCTTGGACCGATCTCCGAACTGAAACTGTGGGTCAATAAACTCCATGTACAAAAAATCGTACTGGCTTTACCGTCGGCAAATCATAAAATCCGCCGACAAATTAGTAGCGCTTGTCTGGAAGCGGGCGTACAGGCGTTTAGCGTGCCTACTTATGAAGATTTGCTTTCCGGCGCGCCATTGACAACCTTGCGCAGCCTCGACATGGAAGATTTGCTGGGACGCGAACCGGTTCTGCTGGACACGCATGGACTCGGCGAATGGCTGGGCAACAGCACGATATTGGTTTCTGGCGCGGGCGGTTCGATCGGCAGCGAACTTTGCCGACAAATCCTTCGTTATCGACCGGCAAAACTGGTGCTGCTCGACATCAGCGAAACGGCGATTTATCGCATCGCCAGCGAATTTATTGATAAAAAAGGCGATACCGAAATCGTAGCGCGTGTCGGCGATGTCAAAGACGCTGCGCTGATGGAAACGTTACTCAAAGCATCCCAGCCGCAAACCATTTTCCACGCCGCCGCATATAAGCACGTGCCGTTGATGGAAGAAGCCGAAAATGCTTGGCAGGTCATTCGCAACAATACCTACGGCACATATGTGTTGGGACGCGCCGCCGTCGCTGCCGGCGTGGAAAAATTCGTAATGATCTCGACTGATAAAGCGGTCGCGCCGGTTTCGGTAATGGGCGCGTCGAAACAATTGGCGGAAATGATCTGCCAATACTTGCAAAACGGTTCTACGCAATTTGTCACCGTTCGCTTCGGCAATGTTCTCAACAGCGCCGGCAGCGTGATTCCGCTTTTCCAAAAACAAATCGCGCAAGGTGGTCCGGTCACCGTGACGCACCCCGAAGTGACACGCTATTTCATGTCGATTCCCGAAGCTGTCGGGCTAGTGATGCAAGCCGGCTTGCAAGGAACGGGCGGCGATATTGTGGTATTGGACATGGGCGAGCCAATCAAAATCGCTGATCTCGCGCGCAACATGATTCAACTCTCCGGCGCCAACGCCGAACAAGTCGCCATTCGCTTTACCGGCTTGCGCGCCGGAGAAAAACTCCACGAAGAACTATTGAACGCCGAAGAAACCTGTCAGCCAACTTCGCACCCCAAGCTCAATATCGCGCGCGCGCGCGCCGTCCGCGCCCAAACCATGCAAACCATCATCGGCGTTTGCGAACATGCCGCGCCTCCAGAAAACGACGTTCGCCTTCTGCTGCGCCAATGGCTGCCTGATTTTCAAGGACAGCCCAAAACGCATCAGTAGCGATCTATCTTGCCGCTGCTCTCATAAGTAATGCATCGTATCGCGCTCTTCCGGCGTCGGCGCAATATCATGGTTTTTGTAAAAATCGAAAACCGCGCCGACAACATCATCCGGTTCGTCAAAAATTTCCATCAATTCGATATCACCTTCGGAAATCAAACCTAAAGGAAGAAGTTGCGCGCGCATCCAGTCGATCATCCCCGACCAGAAGTCACGCCCAACCAAAATCAACGGGATACGCCGTGTTTTCCTCGTTTGAGTCAACGTCAAACATTCGGTGAGTTCATCGAGCGTGCCGAAACCGCCAGGCAACGCGATATGCGCCAGCGCAAAACGAGCGAACATCATTTTGCGCGTAAAAAAGTAACGGAAATGCAGATCGACATTTTGAAAATCATTACACCTCTGCTCATGCGGCAACGAGATGTTCAATCCAATCGATGCCGCCCCCCCTTCAAGAGCGCCACGATTGGCGGCTTCCATGATGCCCGGTCCGCCGCCGGTAATGACGCTAAATCCGGCGTCCGACAGACGGCGCGCGATTTCCACCGCCTTGCGATAATAAGGACTGCTCTCAGGCAGACGCGCGCTACCAAAAATTGAAACCGCGGGGGTCACTTCGCGCAATTTACTGGTCGCCGTCGCCAACTCTGCCATAATGTAGAGCAAACGCCATGCGTCGTGACCATAGTCTTCGGTTTGCGCATGGCGGTTTTCCTGTGATCGTTTGGGAGTATGTGTCATGTCGCGTTTGATTCTTGTCGATGGTTCATCATATTTATATCGAGCATATCATGCCTTGCCCGATTTGCGTACTTCACGCGGCGAGCCGACCGGCGCGTTGCGCGGCGTATTGGCGATGTTACGCCGACTGGTCGACGAGCAAACGCCGGAGTATTTCGCCGTGATCTTTGACGCGCCTGGAAAAACTTTCCGCAACGACTGGTATCCAGAATACAAAGCAAATCGTCCGCCGATGCCGAACGATCTCGTTGCGCAGATCGAACCTTTGCACGAGAGTATCCGCGCGCAAGGCTGGCCGCTCGTCGTCGTGCCGAATATCGAAGCCGACGATGTGATCGGAACGCTGACCGAGCAAGCGCGCGCGCGCGGTTGGCAAGTCGTGATTTCCACGTCGGACAAAGACATGACGCAACTGGTTTCGCCCAACGTGATGTGCATCAATACAATGAGTGATGAAGTGCTCGATGAAAAGGGCGTCCGGGAAAAATTTGACGTTACGCCGAAACAGATTATCGATTATCTGACGCTGGTCGGTGACACGACGGATAATATTCCGGGCGTTGCCAAAGTCGGCGCGAAAACCGCCGCCAAGTGGCTCGCTCAATATCAAACGCTTGACAATTTGATTGCGCGCGCCGACGAGATCAAAGGTGTCGTCGGCGACAATCTTCGGAAAACATTGAATTGGCTGCCAGAAGCCAAAAGATTGGTGACGATCAAAACCGATTGCGCGTTGCCGATAGTGTTGGAGATGTTGCGTCCCGCGTCGCCGGATTTGGAAAAACTCACCGAACTTTATTCACGCTTCGAATTCAAGAGCTGGTTGCGACAAGGTAAGACGACATTGCCGAAAGACAAAGGAGTCAGCAAGACCTTGCATCAAGAAACCGTCGAAGAAAAAACACCGTTGGTGTCGTTCGACGGAAAACCTGATATTTTGGACTACGAAATCGTGCGCGACGAAACAGCATTGACGCGCTGGCGGCAAAAATTGGCAACATCGCCGCTGATTGCGCTCGATCTGGAAACGACATCGCTCGATCCGATGACGGCGCGTATCGTCGGTTGGTCGCTTTGCGTCGCAGCGGGTGAAGCCTGCTATATTCCGGTCGCGCATGAAGACGCCGTGCCTCCCGAGCAACTCGATAATGAAAAAGTATTGCAAAGCTTGAAATCGTGGCTGGAAAACAAAAACGCTCTGAAGGTTGGACAAAATATCAAATACGATCAACACGTATTAGCCAATCATGGTATCGCGCTTGACGGTGTGCGCCACGATACGATGCTTCAATCATACGTGTTGGAATCGCATAAAGCACACGACCTCGACACACTCGCCGAATATCATTTGAACTGGCAAACCATTCGCTATGATGACGTGACCGGCAAAGGCGCACATCGAATCTCGTTTGCCCAAGTGCCCATCGAACGCGCCGCCGAATACGCTTCCGAAGACGCCGACGTGACGTTGCGCTTGCAGCAGATGTTATACCCGAAACTAAAAGCGCAACCCGCGCTACTCTCTGTTTATGAAGATATAGAACTGCCGGTGCGGACAATCCTTTATCGCATGGAACGTGTCGGCGTATTGATTGACCGCGCGTCGCTCGCCAAGCAAAGTCATGAGCTGGGGCAACGTTTGCTGAAATTGGAAGATGAAGCGTATGCGCTGGCGGGACAACCGTTCAATTTGTCGTCACCGAAACAGCTCGGAGAAATTCTTTTCCAAAGAATGGGTTTGCCACCAGTGAAAAAAACATCCACTGGACAGGCTTCCACCGATGAGGAGGTATTACAAATATTGGCTGTCGATTATCCATTGCCGAAATTATTGCTCGAGCATCGAACACTCGCCAAACTGAAATCGACATATACTGATAAATTGCCGGCGATGATCAATGCGAAAACTGGACGTGTCCATACGACTTTTTCGCAAACTACCGCGATCACCGGACGGCTAGCGTCATCCGACCCCAACTTACAAAATATCCCCGTGCGTACTGCCGAAGGGCGGCGCATTCGGGAAGCGTTTATCGCGCAGGAACATTGCGTACTGATTTCCGCTGATTATTCGCAAATCGAGTTACGTATCATGGCGCATTTGTCGCAAGATGAGGGTTTGCTCAAGGCGTTTCACGAAGGCGCGGATATTCACCGCGCCACCGCCGCCGAGGTTTTTGGCGTTCCCCTCGACGCCGTGACCACCGATCAGCGACGCATGATCAAAGCGGTCAATTTCGGATTGATTTACGGAATGAGCGCGTTTGGTTTGGCACAACAACTTGGCATTGAACGCATCGCTGCGCAACAATTCATCAATCGTTATTTTATGCGCTATCCGGGCGTTGCTGATTATATGCAACGCACGCGAGAGCTTGCGCATGCGCAAGGCTATGTCGAAACTGTGTTCGGTCGTCGTCTCGAATTGGCTAATATCAATGGCGGCAACGCGGCGCGGCGTGCCGCTGCCGAACGAGCCGCCATCAACGCGCCGATGCAAGGCACGGCTGCCGATCTGATCAAAAAAGCGATGATCGCCATACAAAACTGGCTTGATGAAAAACGGTTGAATACACGCATGTTGCTGCAAGTGCACGACGAGCTCATTTTTGAAACGCCCAATGGAGAAACTACGCGGATCAGAGATGAACTCCCGATGCTGATGTGTCAGGTCGCGCAACTGCGCGTGCCACTGGTCGTCAATCTCGGCGTTGGCGCGAATTGGGATGAAGCGCACTGATCGATCGGACGAGAAAAAAGAAATTATCGAAGGCGTAAAACCGTGGAAATGTATTCAAGAATCGCCCGACACCGACAAACGACGGCGAGATCGAATGACCAATCGTCATGCTTGAATCGTATCGACTGGAAAGCAATCGAAGAATAAAAACAATAAAAAAGCGCGCCGTTGGGCGCGCTAAAAAAATGCTATTTTTAAAGATTTATTTGATCGTGAGTTTTTTCTGTACGTCCGGCGCTTTTTTCGGTAACGCCAACGTCAGCACGCCGTTTTCGTAACTGGCTTCGGCTTTGCCTTCGTCGATATCATGCGGCAATTGCAAAGTCCGTTGCATCTTGCCGTAGAAACGTTCCCGGCGCAGAACTTTGTCTCCTTCTTTCTCCTCTTCTTCGCGCTGGATTTCCGTTCCGATGATAATCACGTTACCTTCGATGGCAACATCAATATTCTCTTTTTTCGCGCCCGGAATTTCGGCGCGAATCAAATATTGGTCGGATTTTTCGTTGACGTCAACCTTGATCATTTGTTGCGCCGCTTGATCGAATTCGACCGGCTGTACAAAGAAACCGCGCAATAAATCATCCATATCTTTAAAGGGATCGTTCCAAACGGCAGGGCTACCGCCGCGTCTGGTCAGATGTAAATGGCTCATAAGTTCCTCCTTGCTAAAAATGTCGGACACGCCGTCGTACGCGCCGCGTCTCGTCCTCGTGATAGCCATATAAGTATGAAAAAAACGACTTCAAGCAGAAAGGCGTAACAATATTTTTCATCAATGCTTTTGGCATTGATTGCTCCGTCCATATTGGGAATTTTAATAAGTTATTGTTTTATATATATTTTTCCATAATTCCCGTAATTATGATTGCATTACGTAAGTCGTATATCATCATCGGAAGGGAAATTATTGTATCGGTAACTTGCTTCGCTGCGTTTTCCTCCGTACTATCGCCCGCTGGAACAATTTTATCAGGCGCAAAGCATCTTTTTTTCGTATATCCCAACAACATTATGAAAAGTTTGGTCATCGCTGAAAAACCTTCGGTCGCTACCGATATTTCTCGTGCGCTAGGCGGATTTACGCGCCACGGCGATTATTATGAAAGTGACGATTACGTGCTGTCGTCGGCAGTCGGGCATTTACTGGAAATCGGTATGCCCGAAGATGAGGAAGTCAAGCGCGGCAAATGGACGTTCGCGCATTTGCCAGCGATTCCTTCACAATTCGCGCTCAAGCCGATCGAGAAAAGTTCGGATCGTCTCAAGACACTGCTGAAACTGATCAAGCGAAAAGACATTTCGACATTGATCAACGCATGTGACGCTGGTCGTGAGGGCGAGTTGATTTTCCGCCATATCGCCAACTATTCCAAAACCACCAAGCCGATTCGCCGTTTATGGTTGCAGTCGATGACTGCTGCGGCAATCCGCGAAGGCTTCGACACGTTACGCAGTGATCAAGAAATGCTATCGCTCGCCGAAGCGGCTTCCTGCCGTTCGGAATCGGACTGGCTGGTTGGCATCAACGGGACACGAGCAATGACGGCGTTCAATTCCAAATCCGGTGGATTTCAATTGACGACGGTCGGTCGCGTGCAAACGCCGACATTGGCGATTTTGGTCGAGCGCGAGAAAAAAATCCGCGCTTTCGTACCGAAAAATTATTGGGAACTGCTCGGCACGTTCAAAATTGCGTCCGGCGAATATCAGGGTCGGTGGTTTGACGAAAAATTCCGCAAAAAAGACGACGCGCCAGAATTACGCGCCGAACGTCTCTGGCGCGAGGCGCAAGCGAAAGAAATCGCTGCGCGCTGTCTCGACAAAAAAGCGACGATAGAAGAAGAATCGAAACCATCCACGCAAAATTCGCCGCTGCTCTATGACTTGACAACATTGCAGCGCGAAGCGAATACCCGTTACGGGTTTTCCGCGCGCACCACATTATCTTTGGCGCAGGCGTTATATGAGAGACATAAGGTATTGACTTACCCGCGCACCGACGCGCGAGCGTTACCGGAAGATTACGTCAATACCGTTCGACAAACGCTGAAAGCGCTCGGCGACAGTGACGCCTACGGCACGTTTGCCCAAGAAGTCATCAAACAAAAATGGCTGCGCCCCAACAAACGTATTTTTGATAATAGCAAAATTTCTGATCACTTCGCGATCATTCCAACTTTGTCCGCGCCGAAAACGTTGAACGAGTTAGAAGCCAAACTCTACGATATGGTAGCGCGCCGTTTCCTAGCAGTTTTTTATCCGCCTGCGGAATTTATGTTGACGACGCGCATTACGCGTATCGACAACGATGCGTTTAAAACCGAAGGCAAAGTGCTGATCGTTCCCGGTTATCTCACCGTCTACGGCAAAGAAACGCAGGGCGATGAAGCGTCGCTAACGCCGATGAAAAAAGGTGAAAAAGCGCAAACCGAGAATATCGAAATCATCGCGCAAACGACACGCCCGCCCGCCCGTTTCACCGAAGCATCGTTGCTTTCGGCGATGGAGGGCGCCGGCAAGACAATCGAGGATGAAGAATTGCGGGCGGCAATGCGGGAAAAAGGTTTAGGAACGCCCGCAACACGCGCGCAAATCATCGAAGGATTGATCCAAGAACGTTATGTGCATCGTGAAGGCAAAGAGCTTATACCGACCGCTAAGGCATCTTCGCTGATGACGCTGTTGCATGGATTGGGTATTCCTGAACTATTTTCGCCGGAACTAACTGCCGAATGGGAATTTAAACTCAATGAGATCGAACGTGGACAATCTGATCGCAAGGCGTTTATGCGCGACATCATCAAAATGACGAAGCACATTGTCGCGCAAACGAAGAATTACGAGAGCGATACGATCCCGGGCGACTTTGCGACGTTGCACGAACCTTGTCCGAAGTGCGGCGGAGAAGTCCATGAAAAGTATAAGAAATTCCAGTGCGTCAATCCGTCGTGCAATTTTAGTTTCTGGAAAATTATGGCGGGACGGCAATTAGAACCGATGGAAGCCGATATTCTGTTAAAAACGCGCGAGATCGGACCGCTCGACGGTTTCCGCAGCCGACAAGGGCGCGTATTTTCGGCGAGGATCATATTGAACGACAATCAAGAAGTCGTTTTCGATTTTGAAAACGATAATATTGATTCCGCCGAACCGGTGGATTTCGGCGATCAGGCGCCATTGGGCAAATGTCCAAAATGCGGTGGTAAAGTTTATGAGCGCAATAATGCTTATCTTTGCGAAAATTCGGTCGGCACGGAAAAAAATTGTGATTTCCGTTCAGGAAAAACGATCTTGCAATGCGAAATCACGCGCGAACAAATGCAAAAATTGCTCAAGGAAAAAAGAACCAGTTTATTGCAATTTGTCTCGGCACGCACGCGTCGCCCGTTCTCCGCATATCTTGTGGCGCAACCCGATGGTAAAATCGGTTTTGAATTTGAGCCGCGCGGCGAAAAAGGAAGCAAATTCGTTTCAAGAAGCGTAGCGCCGTTACGGGTACTTGGCAAACATCCCGACGACGACAAGTCGGTCGAACTATACAATGGACGTTATGGACCATACGTCAAACATAATGGCGTCAACGCGACGGTGACATCCACTTTCGATCCCGAAACGCTGACCTTGGAAGAAGCCGTCTCGTTGTTATCGGCAAAAGCCAATAGCGGCGGCAAACGAGTTGCCAAAAAAACGGTCAAAAAAGTTGCCGCCAAAAAAGTCATTAAAAAGACGGTAAAAAAAGTCGCCAAAAAAACGACCAAAACGGCAACCAAGAAGGTGGCGGCGAAAAAAACCGCGAAGAGATCGGTAAAAAAATAGGATAAAAGAAATAATCGATCATTGATTATTCCGAAGGTACGTTGAACGAAAGAAAGAAATTATCATGGGACGTAATGAAACACTTTTTGAACGCGCACAGAAAATCATTCCTGCCGGAGTCAATTCGCCGGTCAGAGCGTTTCGTTCAGTCGGCGGCGCGCCGCGGTTTATCGAGCGTGGCGCCGGTTCGTATCTATGGGACTCCGAGGGAAAACGTTATATCGATTACGTTGGCTCATGGGGACCGGCAATCGTCGGACACGCCCATCCTGATGTGGTACGCGCGGTGCAAGAAAGCGCGGCAAAAGGATTATCTTTCGGCGCGCCGACGGAACTGGAAATCGAACTTGCCGAATTATTATGCGCTTGTTTACCGTCTCTGGAAATGGTACGTCTGACGTCATCGGGCACGGAAGCGACAATGTCAGCATTACGGTTGGCACGCGGATTTACCGGACGCGACAAATTGATTAAGTTTGAAGGTTGCTATCATGGACACGGCGATAGTTTATTGGTCAAAGCTGGTTCGGGAATGTTGACGTTTGGGCAACCATCGTCGGCGGGCGTGCCCGCAACGATTGCCGGCGAAACGCTGGTATTACCTTATAACGATCTGGACGCCGTTGCCGATACGTTCAAGAAAGCGCCGGATGCCATCGCCGCCATTATCGTCGAACCGATCGCCGGCAATATGAACATGGTACAACCGAAAGCGGGTTTTCTCGAAGGATTGCGCGCGCTTTGTGATCGATATGAAACAGTATTGATTTTCGACGAAGTGATGACTGGTTTTCGCGTGCATCCGCAATGCGCGCAAGGTTTGTTCAATATCAAACCGGATTTGACGACGCTCGGCAAAGTCATCGGCGGCGGTATGCCGGTTGCCGCAGTCGGCGGCAAACGTGAAATCATGGAGAAAATCGCGCCGCTCGGTCCGGTTTATCAAGCGGGCACATTATCCGGCAATCCACTGGCAGTCGCCGCAGGATTAGCAACGTTGAAAATAGTCGGCGCACCCGACTTTTTCGCTCGCCTGACTACGCAAACTGAAGCTTTGGTCGCCGGTCTGCAGCAAGCGGCAAAAGAAGCCGGCGTTATTTTTTCGGCAGCGTCGGTAGGCGGCATGTTCGGCTTATATTTCGCGCCGCAAGTCCCCGCTTCCTATCAGGAAGTAATGGCGTGTAATGTCGAACGTTTTAATCGCTTCTTCCACGCGATGCTCGATCAAGGTGTTAACCTCGCGCCATCGGCTTTTGAAGCCGGTTTTGTTTCTGCTGCGCACAGTGATGAAGATATCGCGGCAACGATTACGGCGGCGAGAAAAGCGTTTCAGTAGCCGATAGCGTACATCAAGAAAAACCGAAAAACGCTTGGTTCAACCAAGCTTGCTTGTCAGCAAAATGCCAACTGAGAGTATGGTTGATATGATATTTGGTGCGCCCATCTTTTTGCGTGATCAGAAAACTAATTTTCCCATATGCTTTGATACAAAGAGCATAAACCTCCAATTTTTTATATATTTGTCTTCCCTATTTATAAAGAGTGTGTTTTTTAAACACACTATTCGGAAAGATGGATAGAAATTTCTGTTTTCGCGCTTTCGATAAAAAGAATCGCGCTAATTCATGTATGATGGTAAATTATAGTTTATTCATTTTACATACACACGGAGGTTTTATGAAATTTCGCTTTTTTCTTATGGGTTTTATCGCCACATTGACAATTGTGCTGATCGGTTGCTCATCTTCGTCGCCGGATTCTGTTGCCGAAGGTTTTTTCCGTCATATCGCTGCGGGTAGTTTTGATAAGGCGCTAGATTTGGTCGATATGACGATGCCCGAAGGAACGAAAAAAAGCGAGGTCGAGTATGTGCAAGGCAAAACCAGAGCAAGCATGACCGCAATGCAAGAAGAGATCAATGAACACAAAGGGTTGAAATCCATCAAGGTCGAAAAAACAGAATACAGTGAAGACAAGAAAAGCGCGCAGGTTTCTCTGCTACTGACCTTTAAGGACGACACGACAAAAAACGAAAGTGTCAAGCTGACCAAAACCGACAAAGGGTGGAAAATAAACCTCGGAAAAGGTGGTTTTTAATGCGGATTGATCGGAATCTTTGGGGCGCCCTCCTTTTTTTCGCGGCAGAAATTGTCGCTGCCCAATCGTTTCAGGAAGGCGATCTCATTTTTCGTGAAGGTACGGAATGGGTCAGCGAAGCGGTGCGTATCGTTGATGATGGTCCGTTCAGCCATGTTGGGATGATCGTCGGTAGTGAAGGGCGCTGGCAGGTATTGCATGCAACACCTGCCGAGCGCCCGGGAGGCAGCGATATCGTAATACTCGATGACCTGGCGTTTTTCATTGCGCCTGAACGCTCGCGCCATTTTGCGGTTTATCGTGTATGGGCAAATACAGATCAGTCGGAAAAAGCTGTGCGTTATCTTCGCAGCCAGTTGGGAAAAACATTTTCGATCGGCAATGATGAAAAAGACTTATATTGCACAACACTTGTCTGGCGAGCATGGCAGGCGGCGGGCGTCGATCTTAAAACGCCGTTTACATATCTCAATATTCCATTGATTTCAGGCGAATATCTGTTGCCGAATGTATTGAGCCGATCTCCGTTACTTACTGAAGTTGCGCAGAAAAAAACTATTTCAACAAAGCAAACACCCAATACCTCATTGCCGGACCAGTGAATAATCTAATGTCGTTCCGGTAATCGGCGCGCAGTCAATATCGTATTTGACGAGAACATTGGTGTCGCGGATGCCGTAACATAAGCGCTCATTGTCAGCGGAATTATCCGGCAAGGTCAATTCAATTACTTTATCGCTTTGCGTCCATCGTCCCGTTTTCTCAGGCGCTGACTGTTCGCCATTTTTGAAATATGTCTCTTTCAAAACGAAAGTGTTGTTTTCGTCGAGTGTCAGTTCAGTACGAATACCTGAACAATCGGCGCAAGGCAGCATGCCTATATAAACACCAGACAGTGAAGAGGGTTGCGCTACTGAAGGCGTCGCGAGCGTAGCATCAGCCGTAATTTCTTGAGTTTGAGACGTTTTACTCTTACCGCAACTGGTAAGAATGATTAAAATGGCGAAAGAAAGAACTATTTTTTTCATGGTCTTTCCATACAAAAAGAATCAAAGATAAACCAGCGATAGCCGATAACCGCTGGCGTCGTCCAGCGCGGATTCCATCGATAAGTTGATGACAACGTCGCTATTTCCTGATAAACCGCGATCGATCACCTGTTGATCGACAAGATAATCTTTCGACGTGAAATAACGTCGCCCCACGACTCTATTTTGAGCATTGGTAAAATCGAGTTGCAAATCAGGATAAGCGACTACGCCATCGTTCCGATTGCGGACGGTCGCCGTCAACGTCAATCGTTGCGGTTGATCCGGCGCGGAGAATAAATCCGACGCTTCGATAATCACCGCGTTTATGTCTTGGTAAGGATTGACGCGGCAATTCAATATCTTGCAGCTCTGCGTCAGAAAAAGTTTGGTTTCGGGGTAGTGGTACGCCAGCGAATCGCGGAAGTAAATCGTGGTTTGCGCCCACAACGAAAGCATCAATGCGGAAAAGACAAAGGCATAGAAAAGCGGGCGCGCCCATGTTGGTAAGCCAAACTTTGTCCATAAGGTAAGCGCCGGAGCATCAAGTACCAACGCCAGCGGCGCGGCACCTTCCTTCTTTTTGCTTCTTTTGCGCTCGGGATGGGAATGCTCCGCTACGCTGGAGGAAATTTGGGAGGGAGACACGCTATAGTCGGACGCGCCACTTTGTCCGGTACGTATGGATATCGGCGGCACTTTGTTGATGGAATCGTCTTCCAGCGACAACGGCGTAACTAACGGAGTCGCCCGCAAAATCGTCGGCTTGGCTATCGGTTCTTTTACGGGTTCTTTTGCTAACTCTTTCGCCGGCTTGTCCGCATCGGTGGGCAAGCGGGCGGCGGACATCCCTGACTCGATTTTGACGCTACTGCCAGAAGGTTTTTTATCCCGCGCCGCGTCGGGGAATGTTCCCGCCGGAACGGAAACGAAATCGCGCAAAGTCATGGTTTCACGCTGCGCCGGTTCCATTCCGGGCGCCGGAAGGCGATGTCCCGCCAAATCGACCAACGAGCTGTATGCATTGAACACCGCTCGACAGCGTCCGCAACGCACTTGACCGTCGCGCAACGTCAACTGTTGCGGGGTGACCCGAAACGTTGTGTTGCATTGTGGACAGCGAGTATATTTTGGAACGCTCATAAGGATGACAGGATACCGCTATGACTGAGGCGTGTCAGCTTTGAATGCGAACAATCGGTCAGAAAACCATTATTTTTTAGGCGCGCCCGCCAATAATACCCAACCGTCGTCCTCCTGCCATACTCGAATATCGAACCATTCTCGATAACACTCGATCATTTCGTCTTGCTGCGCGGATAAAATGCCGGAAAGGATAATATTTCCATTCGGGTTGACGCGCGCAGCGAGCAATGGCGCGAGAACAAGCAGAGGATTTGCCAAAATATTGGCAATTACTAAGTCAAATCGGCCTTCAGGTAGCGCGTTCGGCTCGACGAAACGCGCCGCCAACTGGTTGAGCGCCGCGTTTTCTCTACTTGCTAATAATGCTTGCGGGTCGATATCTGTGCCATAGGCGTCACCTGCGCCGAGCAGACATGCCGCCAGCAAAAGAACGCCCGAACCACAGCCATAATCTAACACGCTTTTTCGAACCAGCGAATGATCGCACAACCAACGAAGACACAATCTTGTCGTTGGGTGTGATCCCGTACCGAACGCTAGACCCGGATCGAGACGAAGAACATGATGAGCTTCTTCCGGCGGCTGCGACCATGTCGGCACGATCCAAAAAGTATCGGTGATTTTGATCGGACCAAATTGCGCCTGCGTTTCACGTACCCAGTCACGCTCGGCAACCGGCGCGTATTCGATCACCGGCAAGGGTAGATCATATTTCGAAGCAAGCGTCACCATCAACGCATCGAGCGTTTTCGCGTCGGCGCCGATCGGAAACAACGCGGTAACACGCGACACCGCCCATAGCGCCATCTTGGGCGCGCCCGGTTCACCATATTGCGGCGTTTCCAGATCGGTATCCAAATTCGGATCGGAAAGCTCGACGGACAAAGCACCATGCGCGAGCAACACATCCGACCACGTTTCGGCGTGCGAAAAAGATGCCTCGAAACGCAATAACCAATAACTCATGCACGAGCGCGTCAATCGCTTTTGAGCTGCTTCATGCGCTCTTCGATATAGTGAATCGAAAAATCCCCGCGCACAAAATTTTCGTCAAGCAATAATTGTTGATGTAATGAAATATTGGTCTTGATCCCATCGACCGCCATTTCCGAGAGCGCAACCAACATACGGGCGATCGCTTGATCGCGGGTGTCGCCATAAGCAATGATTTTGCCAATCATCGAATCGTACTGCGGCGGCACAAAATAATTGTTATAAACGTGCGAATCGACGCGAATCCCCGGTCCGCCCGGCGCGTGATAAAAGGTAATTCTTCCCGGCGACGGCGTGAACGTTTCTGCGTCTTCGGCGTTAATCCGGCACTCAATGGCATGCCCGCGCCGAACGATGTCACGCTGGCGGATTTGCAACCTGCGCCCTGCCGCGATTTTGATTTGTTCCTGCACGAGATCAATACCGGTAATTTCTTCAGTGACCGGATGTTCGACCTGTATCCGGGTATTCATTTCGATGAAGAAAAACTCGCCATCCTGATAAAGGAACTCGAAAGTTCCGGCGCCGCGATAACCGATTTTACGGCAGGCTTCCGCGCAACGATCACCGATACGCGTCAATATCCGTGCCGGGATATTGACCGCGGGCGCCTCCTCTATGATTTTTTGATGGCGGCGTTGCAACGAACAATCGCGGTCGGAAAGCCAAATGGCGTTTTTGTACGCGTCAGCAAGCACTTGAATTTCGATATGACGCGGCGTATCAAGGAAGCGCTCCAGGTAAACCGTAGGATTGCCAAACGCGTTTTTCGCCTCCGTGCGCGTCAGCAAGACCGCGGGAAGTAACGCCGCTTCGGTGTTGACTACCCGCATACCGCGTCCGCCGCCGCCGCCTGCCGCCTTGATGATAATCGGATAACCAACTTCTTTGGCAATACGCACAATTTCTTTGGGCTCTTCTGGAAGAGAGCCCTCGGAACCCGGCACACAAGGCATGCCGGCTTTTTGCATGACCGCTTTGGCATTG
Source organism: Burkholderiales bacterium (assembly GCA_031270015.1). Lineage (GTDB taxonomy): Bacteria > Pseudomonadota > Gammaproteobacteria > Burkholderiales > Casimicrobiaceae > UBA931. The sequence continues at coordinate 30,263 of JAISYH010000021.1, forward strand.
ATTTTATCGCCCATCATTCGGATGGTTTCCGGTTTAGGTCCGATAAAGACAAAACCGGATGATTCGACTTTTTCGGCGAAATCGGCATTTTCCGAAAGGAATCCGTAACCAGGGTGGATGGCTTGCGCGTCGGTGACTTCCGCTGCGGCGATGATTGCCGGAATGTTGAGATAACTGAGATCGGGCGCGGGCGGACCAATGCACACCGATTCGTCAGCAAGACGCACATACTTGGCGTCTTTATCCGCTTCCGAATGAATGGCGACGGTTTTAATACCCATCTCGCGGCAAGCGCGCTGAACGCGCAACGCAATTTCGCCGCGATTGGCGATTAAGACTTTTTCAAACAACTGGGGTTTTTTTCGGACGCTCACGCGGAGTTCCTCAAGCAATACGTTGACGACGCGCCGGAAAATTCAAATATTTTCATGGGCAAAATCGTCGAAGTTGAAAAATCATTCGATGACGAACAGCGGCTGACCAAATTCGACGGCGGCGCCATTTTCCACCAGAATCGCTTTGATGACGCCAGCGCGATCGGCGTCGATTTCATTCATCAGTTTCATCGCTTCGATGATACACAGTTGATCGCCTTCTTTGACTTGGCTGCCGACTTCGATGAACGGTTTCGCGCCAGGTGACGATGCGCGATAGAACGTACCCACAATCGGGCTGGTGATAGTATGCCCTTTCGGCTCAGCTTGCGCCGGAGGCGGCGGCGTCTCAGCAACGGGGACTGCGATTTGTTGCGGTGGCATCGGCGCGTAGACTGGCATCGATACGGGCGCAGGTGATGCGCGGGTAATACGCACTCTTTCTTCGCCTTCCTCAATTTCGATTTCGGCGATACCGGATGCTTCAACTAGTTCGATCAAAGTTTTGAGTTTACGTAAATCCATAATGTCAGCTTTGCAGATAGTCCAATGCGCGCAACATTGCGTATTCATAGCCGCGAGCACCCAGTCCATAAATCCCGCCGAACGCCTTGTCGGACAACATAGAATGATGGCGAAACGTTTCGCGCGCATAGATATTGGATAAATGAACCTCGATATAAGGCAACGCAACGGACAACAACGCATCACGTAAAGCGATGCTGGTATGCGTCCATGCGCCCGGGTTGATGATAAAAAAATCGACACCTTGCTCTGGAGCGGCATGAATGCGGTCGATCAACGCGCCTTCGTGGTTGCTTTGGAAAGATTCACATTGCGCGCCCCTTGTCTCCGCCAGACGACGAAGCTCTTGGTCAAGATCAACAAGTGTCATTCGCCCATAAATTTCTGGTTCTCGTTTCCCAAGCATATTAAGATTAGGTCCGTGCAAAACCCATATCAGCGGACGTTTATCTGATTTAGGTGAAGAAGAAATATTGGCAGCCATAAAAATGATTCGATGATTTCGTATGAAGTAATATATTCGCTGAAAATGTATCTATCTTTTCACAAAATACTGCTATTGTAAACTAAAATACATTATCGTCGAAAAACACCCTCCATATGTCGTCTGCGCAAGAAATCCGGCGTTTCGAGAAAAACAGAAACAAAAGATTCATTCCCTGAAAGGAAAATATTGCCGCTATTTAGCGACAAAATCGATGAAAAAGCAAGAAAATTTTTCTTTCCTGAAACGTGTTTTCCCTTAATTTTGTTTATTTGTCTTTATTTTTCGTAACAATTGCCGAAATGCGCCTAAATATGCTCAATGTTTTTGTCGCTCATGGACGGAAAGCACGCAATTCGATTAAGGACGCATGGCTATGTAAAGAAGTAGTATCAGGGAAAACGCCATGCCAAATAAGAAAGCTTTCCGCCGCCTGTTCGATCAACATACCCAAACCGTCACAATATCTTGTTTTTCCATATGTTTTTACCCAACGTAGAAAAGGTGTGTCATCGGGCATATACATGAGATCGTAAAAAAACGTGTCCGGCATGGTCGTTGGCATTTTCCACAGCGACTCAGCATCTTTCCAAATGCGAGCGCTGATCGCGTTGATGATGAGATCGAACGGCTCATCCGGCAGACTTTTCAAAGAGGACAAAACGGCAATTTTCCCGTCATCAGCAAACCGTTCTGCTAACGCTTGTGTTTTTTGGGGTGTTCGATTGTAAAGCCAAAGTAATCGTGGCTTCTGCGCTAACAACGGTTCAAGGATTCCAGCAGTCGCACCGCCCGCGCCATAGATAAGAATACGCGCATTTTGCGCCGATCGCCCCCATTGCCGCTCAAGATCACGAACAAAGCCGATTCCGTCAGTATTGTCCGCACGCCAACCATCAGTGATTTTGCTCAATGTATTCCCCGCGCCAGCTTTTTGGGCGCGTGGCGCAGCCTCATCCGCGAAAGACAATGCAAAATCTTTGAACGGGGCGGTGACGTTAAGCCCCGCACCACCTTGCGCAAAAAATTGGAGCGTAGTTTTCCGAAAATCCGCACCGTCTTCTGAAACCGCCGCGCTAATCCGTTGATAAAAAAGCGGAATGCCGGTGAGGCGAGAAAACGCTTCGTGAATCTGCGGTGAAAGAGAATGCCCGATAGGATTCCCGATGACGCCGTAACATTGCGGTTGCATGACAGATTTATACCACCTTACGTTTATTTTTTATCGGGCTCTCTCCGCTGCGCCTCGTTTCCTAGACGTTCTTTTTCCATAGCTTTGAGTTCGCGCCAGCGTTTTTTGTCTTCATCGTATTTTTTAGTGATTTTGCTTTTTTCTTCCATGTAGCGCCGAACGGTATTACGGCGATTGGACAAATCATTTTTTACAGATTCCAATTCGCCTTCAGGTAATGCTTCCCCGTTGCCCTTTCGCTCCAGCAGACTCTTTTGCCGCTCTTCCAACTGCGCGATTACCGCCCACATGGATTGAGCCTGCGCGTCGAGAACGACCAAAGCGCGATCCCGCGCCAAATCAATATCTTCTTCGCTGAGATAGGAAAACAATAAAGCGCGATCTCGGTATTCTTTTGGGGAAGGCCTTTGCTGCGCTTGTTTTTTGGCATCTTCTTCCGCTTGGCGTTGCCGTTGTTCAAACATCGCCGCCGATTCGATACGCTTGATTTCTCTGCCTTGCTTGTCAAGTACTGTTTTTTCGCTTTTTTGCGCACTCGGCGGAATCTTGTCCGAGTAATGAACTACGCCATTTTCATCGGTCCATTTATATGTTTCGGCAGCCGAAACCATACCGACGCTGATCAAGATCATCAGTGCCACGGAAATAGGATTTGCCCACTTCGAAAAAATTGTCATTAAAAATCAGGGCTTCCGAAATAAGTCGAATGAAATGAGCAGCATTTATTATGCCATATTTGTCGCGTTATCATTTGTTTGATCATTTTCTCACAATAAAAGATTCAATAAAACCACGATTGGTTTATAGAATAAACCATCAAGCGATGGTAGTCTTATCAATTTTCTCAAACAAAGCTAGAAGATGAGAATCATTTCTTTCAATGCTAACGGCATCCGCTCCGCCGAGCGCAAGGGGCTTTCGCGTTGGCTTGGCAAAGTCGCGCCAGATGTATTATGTATCCAAGAAATCAAAGCTGGATATGACGACATCCCGCAGACGATGCTTCCGCCTGTGCTTGTCGATATCAAGCAAGCCGTTTTCGAACCGGCGGAGAAAAAAGGCTACAGTGGCGTCGCTTTATTGGCGTCGAAACCGTTTGATATGCGGCGCGGTTTCGGCAGCCCCGAATTTGATCGAGAAGGACGTTACCTCCAAGCGGATTTCGGCAATTTGTCGGTCGTGAGCGCTTACTTTCCTTCCGGTTCAAGTGGAGAGGAACGGCAAAATGCCAAATATCGTTTTTTGGAAGCGTTTTTGCCGCACTTGAAGAAGTTGATCGCAAAGAAAAAAAACGTTGTCGTATGCGGCGACATCAACATCGCGCACAAGGAAATCGATCTGAAAAACTGGAAATCGAACCAAAAAAATTCCGGTTTTTTGCCCGAAGAACGCGCTTGGCTGGATCGCATGTTCGCCGAAACAAAACTAGTCGATGTTTTCCGACGGCTCGATCCGCGACCCGAGCAATACACTTGGTGGTCGAATCGCGGTCAGGCATGGGCGAAAAACGTCGGTTGGCGGATCGACTACCAACTGGCGACACCCGATATCGCCGAGCGCGCCCGCGCCGCCGTCATTTATAAAGACGAACGCTTTTCCGATCACGCGCCGCTCATCATCGATTACGATTTCGCCCTGAAGTCCTCCTTATGATTCGCCTTGATTGCCTGACCCTGATGCGCGGCGCGCGTGTATTGCTGGAAGATACGTCGCTGACGATCCATGCTCGCCAGCGCGTCGGCATCATTGGGGCAAACGGTTGCGGAAAATCCAGCTTGTTCGCGTTGCTGAAAGGTGAAATTCTCGCGGAACGCGGCGATATCTTCCTCCCGCCGCGCGCGGTACTGGCACATGTGGCACAGGAAACGCCGTCGCTGTCATCGTCGGCGTTGGCGTATGTGCTCGACGGCGATCGAGAATTACGGGAAATCGAAAACGCAATTGTCCGCTTACAACAAAAAAACGCAGATGATCACGGGCAGGAACTTGCCGAATGGCATCACCGCTACGAAGCGATAGGCGGATATGCCGCCCGCGCCCGCGCATCCGAGTTGCTGGCGGGTTTGGGTTTCGCGCACAGGGAACATGAACGTTCCGTCGATTCGTTTTCGGGGGGGTGGCGAATGCGGCTCAATCTTGCGCAAGCATTAATGTGCCGCAGCGACGTTTTACTGTTGGACGAACCGACCAACCATCTCGACCTCGACGCGGTAATTTGGCTCGAAGATTGGTTGCGTCGCTATCCCGGAATGTTGTTGCTGATTACGCATGACCGTGATTTTCTCGATAATGTCGTCAATACCATCGTTCATTTTGAGCGGCAAACTCTGAAAAGTTATCGCGGCAATTACGCGCAATTCGAGCGTGAACGAGCAATCGCGTTGGCGAATCAACAAGCAACTTACGAAAAACAACAGCGAACCATCGCGCATATGCAGCGTTTCATTGACCGTTTTCGCGCCAAGGCGACGAAAGCGAAACAGGCGCAAAGCCGCCTGAAACAATTGGAAAAAATGACGCGAATTTCCGCCGCGCATATCGACAATCCGTTTTCGTTTTCCTTTTCGCCCAGTGACGCGCACTCAAAACAATTATTACGTATCGAGCAAGGTACGTTGGGGTATCGTGACAGCGATCAAACAAAAACCGTGCTGACCAATGTCGAATGCTCGATCTTGTCCGATACCCGTATTGGCTTACTCGGCGTCAACGGCGCGGGAAAATCGACGCTGATCAAATCATTGACGGCGCATTTGCCATTGCTTTCGGGAACGCGCCACGTCGCGCGCGACTTACGCATCGGTTATTTTGCGCAGCATCAGCTCGATACACTTGATCCAGAGGCATCCGCGCTCTTGCATTTGCAACGTATCGACCCGCAACAACGCGAACCAACATTACGTAATTTTCTCGGTGGTTTTGCGTTTCACGGCGATCATGCGACACGGATGGTCGCTTCCTTTTCTGGCGGCGAACGAGCGCGATTGGCGTTGGCGCTAATTGTGTATCAGCGTCCGCAATTATTGATTCTCGACGAACCAACCAACCATCTCGATATCAACATGCGTGAAGCGCTGATTGAAGCATTGCAAGAATATAACGGCGCGTTGCTTGTTGTCGCCCATGATCGTTATTTGCTCTCGGCAACCGTCGATGTGTTCTGGCTGGTCGATCAGGAAACCGTCACGCCATTCGACGGCGATCTCGACGATTACCGCGAGCGCGTCCTCTCCCGCGCGCGCGCTCAAGCGGCGCCGCAAAATATCACCGAAGAAGAACCGGCGATCACCCGCAAAGAGCAAAAGCGACAAGAAGCCGAAATTCGCCGACAACGCGCGCCGCTGATCAAAAAACAAAAAGAAGTCGAAACGCAATTGGAACGATGCTCCGCCGAACTCGCGGCGCTGGAACGATGGATGGCATCCCCCGAGGCGTATCACGACGACGCCAAAACGCAGCTTGCCGAAATATTGAAAGAAAGAAGTTCGTTGACGCAATACATCGAACGACTCGAAAAAGAATGGCTGACTCTGGCGGAGACGGCAGAGCGGATTTCCGATACGATTTGATTTCGTTCGGAGATAGAAATCTATTGACGATTCGAATTTGCGCGCGGATACTATATTATTAGACTACTGATCTTTATGGAAAAATGTATTTACAGAGTAAGTATATGTCGATCACTAAAAATATGATAAAAAAATATTTGAACAAGATAGTTTGCGGAGATTGTTTGGATATCATGAAAAAGATGCCGAGCAATTTTGTCGATTTGGTTGTAACTTCTCCACCATACAATCTAAAAAACTCGACAGGCAATGGCATGAAACCTTGTACGACTAGCGGGAAGTGGGCGAACGCCGCGTTGCAAAACGGCTACAGCCACTATGATGACAATATGCCGCACGATAAATACGTAGAATGGCAGCGAAATTGCCTAACCGAAATGTTTCGTTTAATAAAAGACGACGGCGCAATTTTTTATAATCATAAATGGCGTGTACAAGATGGACTGCTGCAAGACAGACAAGACATCGTAAGCGGTTTTCCGGTACGACAAATTATTATTTGGAAGCGAAAAGGGGGAATTAATTTTAATCCGGGATATTTTTTACCAACTTATGAAGTTATTTATCTGATCACAAAACCAGATTTTCGGCTTGCCCCAAAAGCCAATGCCTTTGGCGATGTTTGGGAGTTTACGCAAGAAATGAAAAACGGGCACCCCGCCCCATTTCCCGTTGCCTTGGTCGATAGGATCGTTCGCTCGACGCGCGCGCAAATTATTTTGGACCCATTCATAGGAAGCGGGACGACTGCTGTTGTCGCAATGGGATTAAAACGGGATTATATTGGTATTGAATTGTCGCCGGATTATTGTAGAATGGCAGAACAAAGAATCGCTAAAAACAGAAAACACAGCGAATTATCTCAATTTATAGTTCCTTCTCTTTTCGACTAAAATATGAAGCTATATACAAAAGAAAGTCTCATTGAGGAGATCCAAAGGATCGTAAAACTAGGATGGGTAGAAAATGCGCGCAGAGGAAACGCGGGAGGAATAGGAAATACTCTTGAGGATTTATTGGGTATCGAAGAAAATAACCTGCCAATTCCCAATGCCGCAGAATGGGAATATTCTTGTGGATTTTGATGCGCGGACAGGACACAATCACGGAACAAAGTTCCGATTGAGGCAAAACTGTTTCCCAAACTTATACGAGCAAGTAACGATAATAATGTAACGCATCCCCTAGCCTAATCCTTCTATTTGCTTTTTGCTCTTATTCGATCTTTACGGTAAAGCCGTTCATTCATACTACGATCTCCGCCAATAACGGTTCGACGATTCGTTGATAATCTGCGGCGCCAATCATCATCGAACGGTCTCTCAGTCCCGCGTTAAATGAAATCGTTTGGTTGCGCGTCAACAATGAGCGATCGACGACCAGCGTCAATTCAGGATGAAAGCTGACCGGCGGCACCGCGCCCGGTTCGCAATCGGTCAACCGCGTTGCTTCTTCCGGCGTCGCCAGCGACGCTTTCTTGCCGCCGAATACGGCAGCCAACGAATCGAAATTGAGTTTGTTGTCGGCGGGAAAAACCGCCAGCGCGTAGAAACGTTCATTCGAAGAAATTTTGATGCGACAAACCATCGCTTTGGCGCCTTGTTGCAACGCGGTACCACGCACCGCCGCTGCTTCTTCGGAAGTACGCACTGGTTCATGCGCAAGCGTTTCAAAATGCGCATTACCTAAGCTGAAGAGCGCCGTTAATTTTTCAAATGTGGCAAGCGACATAAAAGACTTTCATCTTGACTGGCACAGGTGGTAGGATACGAGAAATTATTCATAAAGTCCCCCATGACAAAAAAGAAATTCACATGGTCGCAGATTGCGACAGGTATTCGTGAGTTTTATTATGCGCCATACCGCCGTACTTTAATGCGCGCCAAACGCGATGAGGATGATCTTTTCATGGTGCTCGTGTTTTCCGAATCGCTTGGTATTCCCAATCCCGCAAGTTTTTACACGCTGGAATTGTTACCGATAATGTATGAGCGTTTTCATGAGTGGCATAAGCGGATGGGTATGCAACGTTCGCCTCTGGATCACATCGGATGTTGTTAGAACTCGCCGCATCGAAACACATTCTTTTTTTCGGCGGCAAAGGCGGCGTCGGTAAAACGACGATTGCCGCGGCAACGGCGTTGGCTCTGGCGCGACAAGGGAAACACATTTTATTGGTTTCCACCGATCCCGCGCACAATCTCGGACACATTTGGCAACGCAAGATCGGGGCGGAAAAAGTTGCATTGGCGGCGAATCTCGATGGTATCGAAATCGACCCCGAAAAGACGACGCGCAAACACCTTGAAAATGTCGCTGCCGCGCTGCGTAAATTGATGCCCGAACATCTTTGGGGTGAAGTCGACAAACACATTGCGCTCGCGCGCGACGCGCCTGGAATGCACGAGGCGGCGATTTTGGAACGTATTGCCGAAATCGTCGAACGCGGATTGCAGGATTATGATTTGGTCGTTTTCGACACCGCGCCATCAGGACACACCGCGCGGTTGATGGCATTGCCGGAAATCATGTCGGTCTGGACGGAAGGTTTATTGAAGCGACAAAGGAGAAGCGAAAGTTTCGATGAAGCGTTGAGCAGTCTCGGCAGTAAAAAAACGCCGGACACGCAAGCACGCGACGAACGCATTCAACAAATCTTGAACCGCCGCCGCGATCTTTTCACGCGATTACGCGAAGTATTGAGCGATACCGGAAAAACTTCCTTCGTGGTCGTGCTTGCCGCCGAACGTTTGCCGGTGCTGGAAACGATAGAGCTAGAGAAACGACTCAAGAAAACCGGCGTCCCTGTCGCCGCTTTGATCGTGAATAAACGCTCACTTCCCGAGCAAGGCGCGTTTCTTGCCGAACGCCATACGCAAGAAGCGCAACATTTACAAACGTTACGCAAAGTATTGCCGAAAACGCCGCTGATTCAATTGCCTTTATTGGCTAGCGACGTTGTCGGAGAAGAACATTTGATTCGGTTTGGCGAATTGTTGATGAAAGCCGACCGATTGAATGAGAAGGGAAATTCGCCGGATATGCGCTGAAAATTTAATCGTTGTATTTGATGCGTTTATCTTATTTGTAAGGAGTGATATCGTCTGATTCTTTTAATTTGTGATAGTGATGCTTTTTGACTACCAAAAGAAGTCAAAAAATAGGGGATAACCACAATTTCGATACCAAAATTATCGGAAGAATTGTTTTATCGCAAAATATACCAACTCTGAATCAGGCATTATCTGACCTGTTATTCTGAAAAAGGAGGTGTATTGTGAACAAAGCTAAACAGTGGGGCATCTGGGGAGGAATTGCTGTTCTGGGCGCCGTATCGTTCGGAATCATCGCGCTGAATCGCGGCGAATCCATCAATGCCATATGGCTGGTCACTGCCGCGATCTGTACTTATTTGGTTGCGCTCCGTTTTTACAGTATCTACATTGCGCGCAATGTGATGGAGCTGAATCCAAACCGGCAAACGCCCGCGTATCGTCATAATGACGGTCTCGATTATGTGCCGACGAACAAATACGTTCTTTTCGGTCACCATTTCGCCGCGATTGCCGGCGCTGGACCGCTGGTCGGACCAGTCCTTGCCGCGCAAATGGGATACCTGCCTGGAACGTTATGGCTGATCGTCGGTGTCGTATTGGCGGGCGCCGTTCAAGACTTCATGGTGCTGTGCATTTCGATGCGCCGCGACGGTCGCTCGCTCGGAGAAATCATCCGTAGCGAATTAGGCGTCGTTCCCGGCATCATTGCGATGATCGGTATTTTGATGATCATCACCATTCTGCTGGCGGTTTTGGCGTTGGTGGTGGTCAAAGCGCTGATCAACAGTCCGTGGGGAACATTCACTATCGCGATGACGATACCGATCGCGCTGTTCATGGGCGTATATATGCGCTTCATCCGTCCGGGCAAAGTCGCGGAAGTTTCGGTGATTGGCGTTGTTCTGTTGCTCCTTTGCGTCGCCTTCGGCGGCAAGATCGCACAGAGTAGTTTCGGTCATGTCTTCGACTTGACCGGCACGCAACTCGCGTGGGCGTTGATCATCTATGGCTTCATCGCGTCAGTGCTTCCGGTCTGGTTGCTGCTCGCTCCGCGTGATTATTTGTCCACCTTTTTGAAAATCGGTACGATTGTCGGTTTGGCGATTGGCATCCTCATCGTATTGCCTGAGCTAAAAATGCCGGCAACCACGCGATTCATTGATGGTTCGGGTCCAGTCTTTGCTGGAAATCTTTTCCCGTTCTTGTTCATCACCATCGCCTGCGGCGCGGTATCCGGTTTCCATTCATTGGTATCGTCCGGCACGACGCCCAAGCTGCTCGAAAACGAAATGCACGCGCCGGCTATCGGTTACGGCGGCATGTTGATGGAGTCTTTCGTCGGCGTAATGGCGATGATCGCCGCCTGTTTGCTCGATCCGGGCGTTTATTTCGCGATGAATTCCCCGGCAGCCGCTATCGGTTCGACGGCGGTTGACGCGGCGGCAAAAATTTCAAGTTGGGGATTCATGATCACACCAGAAACCATCCAACAAATCGCCGCCGATATCGGAGAAAAGAGCATCTTGTCGCGGACCGGCGGCGCGCCGACATTCGCGGTCGGAATGGCGCAAATTTTCGCGTCGTTCTTGGGCGGACAAGCCATGATGGCTTTCTGGTATCACTTCGCGATTCTGTTTGAGGCGCTCTTTATCCTGACAACGGTGGATGCCGGCACGCGTGTCGCCCGCTTCTTGATTCAGGATATCTTCGCCACCGTTTCACCGATAATCGGTAAAACTTCTTCGATTTCGGGGAACTTGTTGGCGACAACGGTTGCCGTTGGCGCTTGGGGTTACTTCCTTTATCAGGGTGTGGTCGATCCGCTGGGCGGTATCAATACGCTATGGCCGCTCTTCGGTATCGCCAATCAAATGCTGGCGGGTATCGCGTTGATTCTTGTGGTCAGCGTTTTGATCAAGATGAAGAAGGAACGTTATGTTTGGGTGCCTCTGATTCCGATGACGTGGCTGCTCATCACAACATTGACCGCAGGCTGGCAAAAGCTCTTCCATGCCGAAGCGAAAATCGGTTTCTTGGCGCACGCAAAACGTTTTTCGGAAGCAGCCGCCAATGGCAACATTTTGGCGCCCGCTAAATCAATGGAAGAAATGTCGCGGATCATCACCAACGACTATGTCAACGCCACATTGACCGGCATCTTCATGCTGATCGTGATCATGATGTTGGTCGTGTCGATCAAACCGATTCGGACGGCACTGGCATCCAAGACGCCAACCGCCAAAGAAACGGAAGCGGTGATCGTCAATAACTGATCTTTTCTTATCTGTAACGATAAAAACGCCTCTCGATGAGGCGTTTTTATTATTTCAAAATACAAAACACGAACAGCCCAACGCGCCCCAGAACGCTTTCGGATCGCCGACTTCAATGGTCGATTTTCTCGCCAGATCATGCCGATGTCCGTGTACCGCGCAACTGCCACGGCAATGATGCGTCGCGCTCGGTGACACAATCAGCGCGTTACGGTAGTGTCCCCGCACATGATTCACTGGTGACCATTCGGGAATGATCGGTAACGGCGGCGGCGCCAGCGATGAAAAACCAGCAGCGGCGTAAACTATTTTTCCGTCCACGATGGTCAATACCGACTCGATGTCCTTGATCTCCTCTTCCCGTATCGAAAAATAATCTTTAGAAAGCACGACCAAATCGGCAAGCTGTCCGACTTTGACGCGTCCTTTTTTGTGTTGTTCGCCGGAAAACCACGCGCTACCTGCTGTCCACAATTCGAGCGCGATATCGCGGTTCAGCCGTTGTCCTTCATCGTATAACGTAAGACCGCCGACGGTACGCCCCGACACCAGCCAGTACAACGCCGTCCACGGATTATAACTGGCGACGCGCGTGGCATCCGTACCCAGTCCGACAGGCACGCCTGCTTCCAACATCCGCGTGATCGGCGGCGTCTGCTTGGCAGCATCTTTGCCATAACGCTCGACAAAATATTCACCTTGAAACGCCATCCGATGTTGCGCCGCGATGCCGCCGCCGAGCGCTTTCACGCGTTCGATATTGTGCGGCGTAATCGTTTCGGCATGATCGAACATCCAGCGCAAACCGGCAAACGGAACATCACGATTCACTTTCTCAAACACATCGAGCATCCGGCTGATCGATTCGTTATAAGTCGCGTGCAAACGAAACGACCAACGATACGCGACCAAATGGCGAATGACGCGCTCCAGTTCCGCTTCCATATTTTCCGGTAATTCGGGACGCGGTTGCAAAAAATCCTCAAAGTCCGCCGCGGAGAAAACCAGCATTTCACCAGCGCCGTTTTGCCGATAAAAATCACTGCCGGTATCGGGCGAAATCATGTCCGTCCATCGTTGGAAATCTTCTAATTCCTGCCCAGGGTGTTGTGTAAATAAATTATAAGCAATACGCACCGTAAGCAGACCGTCATGATGCAATTGCTCGATGATTTGATAATCTTCGGGATAATTTTGAAAACCGCCGCCCGCGTCGATGATGCTGGTGATTCCCAAACGATTGAGTTCTCGCATGAAAACGCGCGTCGAATTGATTTGTGCTTCCAGAGGCAATTTAGGTCCCCGCGCCAAAGCCGCGTATAGAATCATCGCGTTGGGTTTGGCAAGCAACAAGCCCGTCGGATTGCCGCGCGCGTCGCGCGCGATTTCGCCGCCCGCTGGCGACGGCGTATCTTTGCCGTAACCGATAGCGCGTAGCGCGGCTTGATTGAGCAACGCCCGATCATAAAGATGCAAAACAAAAACCGGCGTCTCCGGAGCGACTTCATTGATTTCTTCGAGCGTCGGCATGCGCCGTTCGGCAAATTGAAATTCGCTCCACCCGCCAACCACGCGCACCCATTGTGGATGCGGCGTACGTTGCGCCTGTTCTTTCAACATCCGCAGCGCATCCGCCAAAGAAGGCACGCCTTCCCAGCGAAGTTCCAAATTGTAATTGAGACCGCCGCGAATCAAATGCAGATGTGAATCGTTGAGACCGGGAATGGCGACATGTCCCTTGAGGTCGATGATCTGCGTTTTTTTACCTGCAAACGCCATGACTTCTTGTGTTGCGCCAACTGCCGCAAATTTACCGTCTCGGATGGCGACGGCTTCCGCGATGGGTCGATCTCGATCGACTGTATGAAAACAACCATGTGTGAGAATGAGGGAAGCCTGATCGGTCATCATGCGTAATCTCCAACGAAGCGCGATTCAATCACGCGCAAAAACGATTATTTGATCTTCCGTTGCGGCGCTTTATGTACCATCGTATAAGCGTAATCCACGCCCATCCCGTAAGCGCCACTGTATTCGCGCACGAGATCCATCACCGCGTCGTAGGTTTCCTTGCGCGCCCAATCGCGTTGAAGCTCGAGCAACACCTGCTGCCAAGTAACCGGAACGGCGCCTGCCTGCGTCATTCTCTGAATCGCGCGCTCGTGCGCATCTTGAGACGTTCCGCCGGAAGCATCGGTCACCATATAAACTTCAAAACCTTCTTCCAACGCCATTAATGCCGGAAACGCCAAACAAACTTCCGTCCACAATGCGGCGATAATCAATTTTTTGCGCCCTGTTTTCTTGACCGTTTCAACAAACGCCTTATCTTCCCATGAATTCATCGAAGTACGCTCAATCGGTTTAATGTCGGGATGCACGGCGAGCAACTCGGGCCAGATATAGCCGCTGAAACTTTCGGTTTCTACCGACGTGTAAATAGTCGGCACATCAAATATTTTGCTTGCTTTGGCAAGCGCCACCGTATTGTTTTTAAGTTGCTGGCGGTCAATATTGGTCACGCCAAAAGCCATTTGCGGTTGGTGGTCGATAAAAATAAACACGGCGTTCTTGGGGTTAATCAACTCGCGTATTGACATGATGACTCCTTTCTCAATGGATGGATGGTTGATGAGGTTTTGCCGCAATCGTTTCAGAAAAACGACAAGCCTTTCTCATGTAAGTCTTGTAATATGAGAACTAGATTATGCCCCTAATAAAAAGAGTTTGTCCACAATCCGATTGAATAACGTGGTTGATTGCCCACTTGACGCGTTATACCTCGCCCGACAAAATGGTTTTATCAAACACTTAGTACAAAACGCGTTATTTTGTTGCGTAATTGCCAACGAAGTGACGTTACAAATTGCTTTTCTATAGTTTTTTTGCGCTAAATGAAACGACACGCATATACTTTTAGCCAATCTTGATTGACGAGGAAAAGTTATGAAAAAGATTTTGTTTGCTCTGTTTTCTTGCCTGGTTTTTAGTAGTAGCCATGCTTTTGCGCAAACCGCGTATAACGGGCATTGGTACGACCCGGAACAATCCGGGCGCGGTATGAATGTCGATCATCAAAATGGCGTGATGGTCGTCGATTTTTACGGCTACAACACGGATGGCACGGCGCAATGGCATCAGGCTGCCGGAAAAACGGTGTTCGACGATGAGACGAAAGAGATTACTTTTTCTGCGGCGTTGCTTCGTTATCAAAACGGTCAATGCCTGACCTGCGATTATTCGGGAACGCCGCAACCTGACGGCGATGATGGCAAAATCAATATTACTTTCCCGACGCCGACGCGAGCGTTGGTCACCCTGCCGAGCGGCAAGACAGCGACAATGATTCCTTATTATTTCGGGATTGCGCGAGGCGTGATGGGAATGCAAGGCGTGTGGGTATTCACGTATCTGAAAGACGGAGAAATCCTCTACGCGACGCCGCATTTCAATCTCGCGTACAGCGAGGACGGCTTGGATTTCCTTTATTCTTCCGATAAGCGGTTCATGTGTTTCACGGTCACTGACACGACGGACGATCTGATGTTTTGCATGGAAGAAGTTGACAAGAAGCGCGTCACTTTTTTTAAAGCGTATTTGGGTCCCGATAAAACTTATTATGGCGAAGTATCGTCAAATCAAGATTTCACGTCCTCCGGTTGGTTTACAGGATTTCGCCGTTCGTGGCAGAATAAACACGATAAGTCGCAGTTTTCACTGGAGACGACGAGCGCGGGATTTTCGTCGCTACCGCGCGACGAAATAAAAATGCTTGCCAAAACACTTACCCGAAAATGAATGTTTTTCCTCGCGTAGAAACCATCTGAATCGCTTTTTAAGAACGGTTTTTATTTTGAATGACAATAAAAAACTGTTCGTTTCGCAAGCAAACGGATAGAATCCTTACTTTGCATAAAACCTTGATACCTTCGCTTATGCCATCCTCCGACGATATCGCATCATTAAACGATGTGCATTTCGGCTATGTCGCGTCGCGTCCCGTACTGGATGGAATTTCGATGCGAATTCCGCGAGGTAAAGTCGTCGCTATCATGGGCGGATCGGGATGCGGGAAAACGACTATTTTACGTCTTTTGGCGGGACAAATGCGCCCCGACAAGGGTAACGTTGTTTTTGATAGACAATCTGTTCCACGTCTATCGAAACCGGAGCTTTACGCGATGCGCCGGCGGCTGGGGTTTCTTTTCCAGTTCGGCGCGTTGTTTACCGATATGTCGGTTTACGAAAATGTCGCGTTTCCATTTCGTGAACATACCGATTTGTCTGAAGAATTGATTCACGATCTGGTGTTGATGAAACTGAACGCCGTCGGCTTGCGCGGCGCGGCGTACTCGCGGACGAACGAGTTGTCCGGCGGAATGGCGCGCCGCGTAGCGTTAGCGCGTGCGATTGCGCTCGATCCTTTGTTGATGTTGTACGACGAACCGTTTACCGGACTCGATCCGATCTCGTTAAGCGTCGTCGGTCAATTGATCCGGCGGTTAAACGACGCGCTGGGTATTTCTTCCGTGCTGGTGACACACGATATTTATCAGTCACTGAAAATCGTCGATTACGTTTACTTCGTCGGCGAAGGACGCATTCTTGCCGAAGGAACGCCAGAGGCAATACGATCGTCAACCGATCCTTTCGTCAAACAATTCGTCAATGGCGAAGAGGACGGACCGGTGCCATTGCACATGAAGGCGCTACCGTTGGCGACGGACTTTCTCGGTCGCGCCATTGAGGAGCGCGCGCAATGAACATTGCGAACTGGCTGCGCGCGCTCGGACAAACCACGATCAACGCGCTAGCGCATCTCGGTTTCATCTTCCGTTTTTTTATCGCGGTTTTGTTGAATACGCCTATGGCAGTCACGCGCGCGCGTCTGACGCTGCGCGAAATTTATTTCGCCGGCGTTTTGTCGCTGGTAATCATTCTGGTGTCGGGACTATTCGTCGGCATGGTGCTGGCGTTGCAAGGGTACGATATCCTCAGCACCTACGGCGCGAGCGATTCGGTTGGCGTATTGGTGGCGATGGCGATGCTGCGTGAATTGGGTCCGGTCGTGGCAGCGCTTTTATTTGCCGGACGCGCCGGCAGCGCAATCACCGCCGAAATTGGATTGATGAAAGCCACCGATCAACTGCTGGCGATGGAAATGATGGCGGTCGATCCGTTGGCTCGGGTTGCCGCGCCGCGCTTCTGGGGCGGCGTTATCTCGATGCCGCTGCTGGCGGCGCTGTTCTCCACGGCGGCGATTTTCGGCGCTTATGTAATCACCGTACAACTGATCGGGATGGACGACGGCGCGTTCTGGGGTAATATGCAAGCGGCGGTCGATTTTCGCATGGACGTGCTCAATAGCGTGATCAAAAGTATCGTCTTCGCCGTGATCGTCACGTTGACGGCAGTGTTCGAAGGTTTCGATACCGAACCTACCGCCGAAGGCGTGTCGAGCGCGACGACGCGAACGGTAGTGCACGCATCGCTAGCGATTCTGGCGGCGGATTTCATTATGACTATTTTTATGTTTCGCGGAGTTTGATATGCAACGAGCGACCATTGATCTATGGGTAGGTATTTTTGTCGCTATCGGCGTCATCTCGCTGGTTTTTCTGGCATTGAAAGTCGGCAATCTGATGACTTGGAGCAACGCGCCGAGTTATCGCGTCGAAGCACATTTCGATAATATTGGCGGTTTGAAATTACGCGCGCCAGTAAAAGCGGCGGGGGTCGTCGTCGGGCGCGTCGAAAATATCACACTCGATTCGGTATCGTATGAAGCCATCGCCACGCTCAATATCGATCAGCGTTATCGTTTCAGCAAAGACACCATCGCATCGATATTGACCTCCGGTTTGCTTGGCGAAGTCTATGTGGGGTTCGATGTCGGTGGCGACGAAGAAACGCTGAAGGACGGCGACACGATCATCAAAACGCAATCGGCGGTCATTTTAGAAAAACTGATCGGTCAGTTTATGCTGAATCAGGCTTCCTCATTGGCGCAAGGAGATCACAAATGATAAGAGTGTGGTTGATGGGCGCAACGTTCCTATTGTTGGCGGCAGGATGCGCGAGCACGGGCTCGCTTGCCGAAGACGATCCGTTGGAGCCGGTCAACCGCGCGATGTTCACCATCCATCAACCGCTGGAAACTTATGTGATGCGTCCAATCGTCGATGTTTACGAAGTTATCACGCCGACGGTCGGGCAGAGAATCATCGCCAATTTCTTCAACAATATCGACGATCTGTTCTCCGGCGTTTCGGGTTTGTTGCAAGGCAAACTGGACAGCGCCGGACATGATTTCGGGCGCGTGATCGTCAACACCAGTTTCGGGCTGGGCGGCATGATTGATTTTGCGTCCGATGCCGATATTCCTCGCGGCAATCAAGATTTCGGATTGTTGCTGGCGCACTGGGGCGCCGGACCGCGACCCTATCTTTTCATCCCGGTCATGGGACCAACCACGTTGCGTGACGGCGCCGGCATGATCGGACAAACGTATGCTTCGCCGATGAGTTGGCGCATGATCGACGAGCATGTCGCTTTGCGCAATACGCTCCAGGGTTTGGGCATTGCCAACGCTATGTCGTCGGGCATCAAGACGCTCGATACGCTCGACCGCATTGCGCTGGATCGCTATACTTTCATCCGCAGCGCTTATTTGCAACGGCGCGCGTATCAAGCCGACGACGACAGTTATCAACGCGCGGCTTTTGAAGACTTTGATGAAGAAGAATGACGTTCTTCGATTTATTGAAAGAAAGAATCAATGAAACAAATATTAGTCATGACACGCTTTTTTGGGGTCGCGCTCGTCCTTGGGGCGTTATCGTTGCCAATTTCCGCGCAAACGCCTGAAACACCGGATGCGCAAGTGCAGCGCATCGTCAACGAAGTCATCGAAATCATCCGTACCGACCCCAAAGTGCAAGCCGGCGATGTCAAGCGGGTGCGCGAGCTTCTGGACGACAAATTGCTGCCACATTTCGATTTCAAGCGGATGACGATGCTGGCGATGGGGCGCAACTGGCGCGTCGCGTCGCCAGAACAACAAACCGCATTGGTCGAGCAATTCAAAACGCTGTTGATCCGCACTTATTCCGGCGCTTTATCGCAATACAAGGACGACAAGATCGATGTCAAACCGTCACGCGCGCGCCCCGACGATAAAGACATCACGGTACGTTCCGAAGTCATTCGCAAAGGCGAATCGCCGGTCTCCGTCGATTACAGTCTCGTGCTTGGCAGTGACGGTCAATGGCGTTGCTACGACGTGATCGTCGGCGGCGTTTCTCTGGTTACCAATTATCGTGATGATTTCAATCAACAAGTGAAAAACGGCAGTATCGACGGATTGATCAAAACGCTGACCGATAAAAACCAAGGAGGCGCGTAGGATGTCCGTCGCGCCGGAAACAGAAACATTTGCTGTTGTTGACGGTACTTGGTTGTGCCGTCGCGCGCTGACGCTGGCGACGAGTGACGAAGCGTTGAAACAAAGCGCAAGGTTGCCGTTGCCGCCATCGGGCATCATCCGTTTTTCCGACGATGCCGAAGCAGATTCCGCCGCGCTGGCGGTGATGTTGGCGCTTTTTCGCCGCGCCGAAAAAGAATCGCGCGCGCTGACGTTCCGCAACGTTCCGCAAACGCTGAAAACGCTGGCGCGGGTGTATGGCGTCGATACGTTATTGTTGACGGAAGAAAGCGGCGACCATTAATTATTTTTTCGATCATTGAGCGCGACGCTAACGTGCACATGAAAACATGATCGCCGCTGTCGAATTTCAAACCATTTCGAGACGCTTCGGCGCTTTGCTGGCGTTGAGCGATATTTCATTTCAGATTGAGCAAGGTGAATTTTTCGGG
This sequence comes from Burkholderiales bacterium, assembly GCA_031270015.1. Taxonomy (GTDB): domain Bacteria; phylum Pseudomonadota; class Gammaproteobacteria; order Burkholderiales; family Casimicrobiaceae; genus UBA931. The sequence continues at coordinate 49,611 of JAISYH010000021.1, forward strand.
CTGCTTGGTCCCAACGGCGCGGGCAAAACCACCTTGATTTCCGTTCTTGGCGGGTTGATCAAACCCGATTGCGGAACGGCGCGCGTCATGGGACACGACGTGATTCACGATTATTTATCCGCGCGACAAAATCTTGGATTGGTACCGCAAGAGCTGGTTTACGACCCGTTTTTCACCGTGCGCGAAACCTTGCGCCTGCAAGCGGGATATTTTGGATTGCGACGCATCGACGATTGGATCGACGAAATTCTTCATTATCTCGGTCTGACCGATAAAGCCGATCATAATATGCGCATCTTATCGGGCGGAATGAAACGGCGCGTATTGGTCGCGCAAGCGTTGGTACACAAGCCGCCGGTGATCGTGCTGGACGAACCAACGGCAGGTGTCGATGTCGAATTACGCCACGCGTTGTGGTCGTTCATCGGCAAACTGAACCGCGCCGGGCATACGATCTTGCTGACGACGCATTATCTTGAAGAAGCCGAAGCATTGTGCACACGGATTGCCATGCTCAAAAATGGTAAAGTGGTTGCGCTCGATACCAAGGATCATTTGTTGTCGCGTTTCGAGCGCATCACCGCGCGTTTGTACGCCGAACGGCTTCCCGCGCTCTGGCAAGAACGGGAACATCGTCGGGAAGGCGGCGCGTTTCTGATAGACTTGGCGCGTTTTGAAGATATGGAATTGTTGCTTGCCGCGTTGCGCGAAGAAAATATCGCGATAGACCGCTTGCAACTCGAAGGAACCGATTTGGAGCAAGTGTTTTTGAAATTGACCGGCAACGACGCGCCACAAACGACGGAGACGACACATGCAAAATGAGCGCGCGCAGGGTTGGCGCGCGCTTCTTTATAAAGAAGTATTGCGTTTCTGCCATGTCGGAACACAAACCATTGCCGCGCCCGTGTTGACGGCGTTGCTTTATTTGTTGATTTTTTCCCATGTGCTGGAATCGCGCGTGTTGGTATTCGGCGGACAAATCGCCTATACGACGTTTCTCGTGCCCGGATTGATCATGATGTCCGTGTTGCAAAACGCCTTTGCAAACACATCTTCGTCATTAATTCAGTCGAGAATCGTGGGTAATATGGTATTTTTCTTACTGGCGCCGATTACTCCTTGGGGCTTTTTCGCCGCTTACACGCTGGCGGGTGTTTTGCGCGGTGTGATGGTGGGCGTCGGCGTGTGGTTGGCGGCGACATTGTTGTTCACGCCCGCGCTCTGGCAACCGGTCGCGCCGTTGTGGTCGCTCATCTTTTTATTTTTGGGAAGCGCGTTACTGGCGATGTTGGGTATCATTGCCGGATTGTGGTCGGAAAAATTTGATCATTTGGCAACTTTCCAAAACTTTATTATCGTGCCAATGACTTTTTTATCCGGCGTATTTTATTCGGTGCAAACGCTACCGGATTTTTGGATCAAGGTTTCGCATTTGAATCCTTTTTTTTATATGATCGACGGGTTTCGTTATGGCTTTTTCGGTATTGCCGACGTGTCGCCATGGATCAGCCTGATGGTCGTCGGCGTAGCAACGTTGTTTACGACGTGGACCACGTGGCGACTGATCGCCAGCGGTTGGAAACTACGTCCTTGATCGATACGGAAAATTTTTATGATCACCACCGAATCTATTCGCCAATCCATTCTCGACGGTCTCGATTGCGAGGATGTGCAAGTGCACGGTGACGGTCAACATTTCGAGGCGCTCGTCGTCTCGGAAGCGTTCAATGGATTGACCCGCGTGAAACGTCATCGGTTGGTCTATCAAGCGCTTGGCGCGCGGATGGATGAAGAAATTCACGCGCTGTCGATGACGACGCTGACGCCCGCCGAATGGTTGGACGTGCAACGGGAAATCCAGGAACGCGCCGCGACACGAGAACAAACGACGCGGAGAACACACTGATGGATCGTCTGCGTATTTACGGCGGCAAACCGCTGGAGGGCGAAGTGAACATCTCCGGCGCGAAAAACGCGGCGTTGCCTGAGCTTTGCGCCACGCTGTTGTCCGCCGAACCGTTGCTTTTGCATAACCGTCCGCATCTCAATGATGTGCGAACGATGGAAACGCTGTTGTCGCAAATGGGCGTCGTGATCGAGCACAGTAACGGCAGTGTCACGCTACGCGCCCAAGAAATAGACTGGCCTCTCGCGCCCTATGAACTGGTGAAAACGATGCGGGCGTCGATACTGGCGTTGGGTCCGTTGCTGGCGCGCTGCGGAGAAGCGCGAGTGTCCATGCCCGGCGGTTGCGCGATTGGATTGCGTCCGATCGATCAGCACATCAAAGGACTGACGGCGATGGGCGCCGAGATCAATTTGGAACATGGCTACATTTCCGCCAAAGCGCGAAAACTCAAAGGCGCGCATTTCACGTTCGATATGCCGAGTGTGACCGGCACCGAAAACCTGATGATGGCAGCAACGCTCGCCGAAGGCGTCACCGTTCTCGAACGCGCCGCCCGCGAACCGGAGATCGTTGATTTGGCGCTCTGCCTGACGGCGATGGGCGCGAAAATTCGCGGCGCCGGAACATCGCGCGTCGAAATCGAAGGCGTCGCCGCGCTACACGGCGCAGAACATCGCGTGATGCCGGATCGCATCGAAAGCGGCACGTTTTTGGTGGCGGCGGCGGCGACGCACGGTCATGTCGTATTGCGCGACGCCGATCCGTCATTGTTGAAAACCGTGCTGGATTTACTACGCCAAATCGGTGTTACCGTCGATGCCGGCAACGACACTATCGCGCTGCGCGGCAACGGACATTTTCAATCATTTCACATAACTACCGCGCCGTACCCTGGATTTCCCACTGACATGCAAGCGCAAATGATGGCGTTGGCGACTTGCGCCGATGGCGTTTCCACGTTGACCGAAACCATCTTCGAAAGCCGGATGATGCATGTGCAGGAATTGAAACGGCTCGGCGCGGATATCAAAGTCGAGGGCAATACGGCTCATGTCAACGGCGTCAAACAATTATCCGGCGCGAACGTGATGGCGACCGATTTACGCGCTTCGGCGTCACTGGTCATTGCCGGACTGATGGCGGACGGCGAAACCGTCATCGACCGAATTTACCATTTGGATCGCGGTTACGAAGCGATAGAAAAAAAATTGTCCAAACTGGGGGCGCGCATCGAACGTATTTCCGCTTGAAGTAAAAACAGGAATTCGCAGGTGTCTCGGCGCCGTTCTGCGGTACACTGTCTTTTTATGTGGAAGCGAGGTGATCCATGTCTCGGCAAGATGATTGCATTTTCTGTAAAATCGCCGGTGGCGAGATTCCGTCCCACAAGGTTTACGAGGACGAAGATATCATCGCGTTTCACGATATCGCGCCTGTCGCGCCAATTCATGTTCTGGTGATTCCAAAAAAACACATTGCGTCGCTGGCGACAGCAACCGCCGCTGACGTACCGTTGTTGGGCAAAATGACGGCGCTCGTCGGCAAACTCGCGGCGGATGTCGGCGCGACCGACGGTTTCCGACTCATCGTCAATACCGGCAGAATCGGCGGACAAGAAGTACCGCATCTGCATTATCATATTATCAGCGACACCGAACCGCTAGGACGAATGTTGACGCGCCAATCGGAGTAAAATGGTAATCCCAAAATACATTACGTAGAACATCGTCGTTATACGCAAAAAGATCGAGGAGATAAATATGTTTTCAGGCGCATTCAGTATTTGGCATTTATTGATTTTATTGGTAGTCGTCATTATAGTGTTTGGCACCAAAAAGATTGCCAATCTAGGAGGCGATTTAGGTAAAGCGGTCAAAGGATTCAAAGAAGGCATCAAAGAAGCCAATGAAGAAGCGTCGGATGATGCGCCACAAGCAAAAAAAATTGCCGGTCAGACCATCGAAGGCGAAGTCAAGAAAGAAAACAGCAAAACAGAAGCGTAACACTTCGCGTTGATCTTTCTTCGTCGGTAATCGTTTTACCATGTTTGATGTCAGCTTTTCGGAGATGCTCATCGTCGCCGTTGTCGCCGTGATCGTCGTCGGACCGAAGCGCCTGCCAAAAACCGTGCGCGCGGTGGCGCATGTGTTGGGACGGGCGCAACGCTACGTCTCCGACATCAAAGCCGATATCCAGCGTGAAATGGAACTGGAAGACTTGAAAAAAGTGCGGCAGTCCATCCAGGAGGTCGGTAAAGACATCGAACGATCTGTGCGCGCAACGATAAACGACGCCGAGGAAAGCGCGCGATCAGTGGGACAAAGTTTGCGCTCCGTGGAGTCGGAACTGGAAAGCGCTATCGACGACACAAGCAAACGAGACACGCCGTCGCAAACTTCCGGTGAAACGGACGCCACGCCCCCCGACACCAAAGCGGCGGCATCCGACGGGCAGCGCAATGAGCCGTCTGCCGAATCGTCTGCCAAACCGTCTGCCGAACCGCTTGTCGAACCTCCTGTTATTGATAGTCACGTTCCCTCTTTTTTGCAAGGTGACGTTAAATTGAGTATCCCCGAAACGCCTGCGTCTAATGATACGCAAGTGACCGCCGCCCAAAAAACATGAGCGAAATCGAAGAAGATCGGCAAGAAACCTTTATCTCGCATCTCGTCGAATTACGAGATCGATTGTTGCGCGCGATACTTTCCATCTTCATTATTTTTCTCGCGCTTTTCGCTTGGCGTAATGAAATTTATACCTTTCTTTTAAGCCCGCTTTCGGTGGTGTTGCCCGAACACAGCAGCGTAATCGCCACCGAAGTCACCGCGCCGTTTCTCGTGCCGATCAAAGTCACGTTGATGGTTGCCTTTCTGGTCGCGTTGCCCTATGTGCTATGGCAGATTTGGGCGTTTATCGCGCCCGGTCTTTACCAAAATGAAAAACGGCTGGTGTTGCCGGTCATCGTGTCGAGCGTCGCGCTTTTCTTTGTCGGTATCGCGTTTGCGTACTTCGTCGTGTTCCCGTTCATCTTCAAATTCTTTGCGAGCGTCACGCCCGAAGGCGTCAACATGATGACCGACATGGACAAATACTGGAGTTTCGCGTTGACGATGTTTCTGGCATTCGGCGCGACATTCGAAACGCCGGTCGTCGTATTGGTACTGGTCATCATGGAAGTCGTCTCTGTCAAACAACTCAAAGAGGCTCGCCCTTATATCATCGTTGGCGCGTTTGCGTTAGCCGCCGTTATCACGCCGCCGGATGTGCTGTCGATGTTGTTTCTCGCGTTCCCCTTGTGGTTCTTGTACGAATTCGGCGTGTTCCTCGCCGGTTTTCTCAGAAAACGAAGAATAGGGAACGAAGAGCAAGAAACGGAAAGTTAAACGAAAAGGCGGAAGATTCCGCCTTTTCGCCGTGTTACTTTCTATTGAGTCACTCTTTATTGAGTTAATTTTTATTGAATTCCTTTTCATCGAGCCGTTTTCTGAAGATATTTGCTTTCAGAAAATATTAGCTCTCAGTGACTTTCAGAAAATCAACGCCCAGCGGCTTTCAATCTTCTGGACCCGATTCCCGCCACTCCCAGCGCCAGCAGCAGCGCGAGCGGCATGGGCAAAACAGGAATTGAAGTCGCGCCGTTCACTGGCGGCGGTGGCGCCTTGTATTCAAACGCGCCCAGTGAACGTTCCGCTGGCGTTGTGCCGCGGGTGACGCCGCGCTGATCAAGCGTGGCGTCCTCCCATGTTGCCGTCACCGGCGTTGACGAAAAGTCGATGATGAGCATCTGTGAGGTCACGCCGCTTGGATCTACCGCGCCAATCGCCGGGCTGCCCGCAGGTAACGCCAGCGTCAGCGTCGGTCCGCCATTGTCGGCAAGCGTCGTTTCGACAATAGCGCCAATCGCGCCACTGCCTGCAAGCACTCGATTGGTTGTGCCGCAACTTGGCGACGCCACATCCACGCCATCCACCCATTCGATGTTGTAATTGCCCGTGAGGGTACCCGAAATTGAACATAACGCCGTTGCGCCGACAAGGGCAGCACTGGAAAGGATGAGACTGTTGTCAATGCTGACATTGCCGCTACCTTGATAGTGGATCGCCGCGCCATTTTGTCCCGCGCTATTGTCGAGCAGCGTCAGGTGACTGGCCTCAAGCGTCGTCCCGACGTAAATCGCGCCGCCGCGACCGTAAGTGCCGTTTGCCTGATTGCCTTCAAAGGTACTGTTGCTGATATTGGCGGCACTGACACGAATCGCGCCGCCGTTGCTGTTTATCTGATTGTTCTCGAATGTGCTGTCGCTGACATTGGCGGTAGCGGCAGAAATCGCGCCGCCGTTGCTGTTTGCTTGATTCTTCTCGAATGTGCTGTTGCTGATATTGACGGTACCGGAGGCATGAATCGCGCCGCCGCTAATGCTGGACTGATTGTTCTCGAATGCGCTGTCGCTGACATGGGCAGTGGCGGCAGAAATCGCGCCGCCACCTCTACTGCCGCCGTTGACCCGATTGTCTTCAAATGTGCTGTTGCTGACATTGGCGGTACTGGCATAAATCGCGCCGCCGCCGAAACTGCTATTTGCCTGATTCTTCTCGAATGCGCTGTTACTGACATCGGCGGTAGTGGCAAAAATCGCGCCGCCTTGAACACTTGCCTGATTGCCTTCAAATGTGCTGTTGCGAACAATGACGGTGGCACTGCCGCCGGAGGTATAAATCGCGCCGCCGCTGCCGTTGCCGCTGACGCCAGCCCGATTGTTCTTGAATGCGCTGTTGCGAACAATGACGGTGGCGTTGTTACCGGCATAAATCGCGCCGCCGTGGACGCTTCCCACATGACCATTCTGAAAAGCCAACCCCGAAACGGTAAGAACAAAGCCGGTGCCGGAGCCATTCAGAATACGATTGGCGCTCTTGCCATCGAGCGTAATCAGCGGAGCGCCGCCGCCGTCCAGCAATCCCTCGATGGTGAGGCTTCTGGTAATGGCGATTTCGCCACTGGCAGTCACGTCGATGGTGGTCGCCGTGTTGAATACTGCCGTGTCGAATGTGATCGTGTCGTTGCTGCCGTAAGCATCGGGCGAGGCGACGGCGACACAGTTGTTTTGATTGTTACCGGCGTTGACGGAACCTACCGCCCCGCGCAGGGTACATTTGTCGCTATCAGTGAGCGCGTCAACAGAACTGTTCACCGTGATCGTCGCCGCCTGCGCGGCAATGCCCATACACAACATCGCCGCCGCGAATGCCGATAACCAAACCTTTTTGTGATGCTTTGCTTTGTGGTGTTTTGCTTCCCGACATGGAGGCAAGGATGTTCTTTGATGATGTTTTGGTTTATTGATCATGGCGCGTAATACTTTAATCAACGAAATGAATCACAAGGGTATCTACCTCTCCCCTGTTATGTTTTTAACATGGATGCCGTTATCCGCGCCCGGTTTAACTTTATTGCTCGTTTTTAACGATTCCATATCAACCTCTCCTGATTGAAAAACTTATCCGTATTATCACGGTAAATACCCTTAAATACATCACATTAT
>JAISYH010000045.1 GCA_031270015.1 Burkholderiales bacterium
GTCTCTCGCAAAATGCGGACTATTGGTTCATCACTGTAATATTTCTTCTTCATAACGCCTCCTTCTTCAAGAGACCATTATCTCTACTTCAATTGGATCGAAAAAATGGGGACAGGTCACTGGTTCATTTTTGGGGCAAAATGTTTCTTGTTGGCAGGGTATTAATTTTCCATTTCTATACGAAAATGATGATGATTACAATGAGGTTGCGATGCAGGTCATTGAGAAGAGAATTAATTTAATAGAGAAACTAAATCTTCCGCATTTTTATGATTCGATTGCCAACCGGTTTGATAAAAACATTATGAGCGGTTATGAAAAACTTTCATTTTTATTAAAATCTAGAAAGAATTTTTCGGAAAGAGATCAAGAATTTTTGGCTAAACTAAAACTATATATAGGCAGAATGGAATCTGAATTTGGAGATGTTCTCAAAGTGAAATAGATTTATATTGTGAAAATTAAAGAGAAAAATTAGAATCCAGCGGCAAATGTAATCATTGAATTTTCTTCCCGCGACAGAACCCTGATCGGGATACGACGAAATCAATGACTAAACAAAAAATTCATTACGTCGCCGTCTTGCACAACGTAATCTTTGCCTTCAGCGCGCATTTTGCCTGCTTCTTTCGCGCCGTGTTCGCCTTTGTATTGAATAAAATCGTTGAACGCGATCGTTTGCGCGCGGATGAACCCTTTTTCAAAGTCGGTATGAATCACGCCTGCAGCTTGCGGCGCGGTATCGCCGATGTGGATGGTCCACGCCCGCACTTCTTTGACGCCTGCCGTAAAATAGGTTTGCAATCCCAGCAAACGGTAACCAGCGTGAATCACGCGATCTAGTCCGGGTTCAGTCAAATTCATATCGTCGAGAAACACCTGTTTGTCGTCATCATCGAGATCGGCGATTTCCGCTTCGAGCGCGGCGCACACGGGCACGACCAGAGCGTTTTCTTTTGCCGCGTATTCTTCGACTTTTGCCAATAAAGGATTATCATGAAAACCATGTTCATCGACATTCGCTACATACATCGTCGATTTCATCGTTAACAAGAAAAACGGTTTGAGTAGTATTTTTTCTTCTTCGTATAAATTAGCCGAGCGTGCCGGACGCCCTTCGTTCAATACGGCGTATACTTTTTTTAATACGTCGAATAAACGCTGCGCGTCTTTGTCACCACCGGCATGCGCGATTTTTTCGACTTTTGTCATTTGCTTCTCGACGGACGCCAAATCGGCGAGCGCCAGTTCGGTATTGATCACTTCGATATCGGAAACCGGATCGACTTGCCCTGAAACATGTACCACGTTATCGTTGTGGAAGCAGCGCACGACGTGCGCGATGGCGTCGGTTTCGCGGATATTTGCCAGAAACTGATTGCCCAACCCTTCGCCTTTCGACGCGCCCGCCACCAATCCGGCGATATCGACAAATTCGACGGTCGCGGGTTGAACGCGTTGTGGTTTGACGATTTCGGCAAGCTGATGCAAACGCAGGTCGGGAACTTCGACGATGCCGACATTCGGGTCAATCGTGCAAAACGGATAGTTTTCCGCAGCGATGCCTGCTTTGGTCAACGCGTTGAACAATGTGGATTTTCCGACATTCGGCAAGCCAACGATACCGCAACGTAAACTCATGAGCAAACGTCCTTATCAATAATAGTTTTCTGAGGTGGCGGCTTGTCAGGGGCGGCGTGCAGCGATTGCATGGCGTCGGCGGTATTCCCTTTTTCCAAAAACGACCAAGCATCGAGCGCACGCCGTATCGCGTTTTCGATGGCGCGCAGTTCATCGAGCGGCGGCGATTTCAACACATAATCGGCAACCGGCTGACGCGGCGTTTCCGAATCGCGGGGATGTCCGATACCGAAACGTAAGCGCCAGAAATTCGCGTCGCCGAGCTGCGTCGCGATGTCGCGCAAACCGTTGTGTCCGGCGAAGCCGCCGCCTTGCTTCAAGCGAACCACGCCTGGCGCCAAATCCAGATCATCGTGAACGACCAATATTTCTTCCGGCGCGATCGCAAAAAAATGCGCTGTCGCCGTAACTGAGCGACCGGAAAGGTTCATATATGTCGTTGGTTTGATTAAGCGTAAGCCATGATTTACTTTGGCGATCTCTCCGAAGAATTTCGCTTCTTGCGAAAACCGCGCGCCCAGCGATTGCGCCAGCGCGTCCACCCACCAGAAGCCGACATTGTGGCGCGTCGCCTCGTAGTCGCGTCCGATGTTGCCTAAACCGACGATCAAACGGAAGTGCGTCATATCCCGATGTTACAACAAAACGCCCGCGCTTTGTGGAGCACCGGGCGCTTTGTGGGGCAACAAGAAAAACAACCCGATGGTTATTCTTCTTTGGTTCCGGGTTCGGCTGCTGTCGTCGATGCTTCGCCTTCGATAACTTCCTCGGCGCTTTCGACTTCTTCTTTCACCACGCTGGCACTGACTACCGTCGGATCAAAACCGCGCGTTATCACCACCGTGACGCCTTCCGGCAATTTCAGCGAAGAAACGTGCATCGACGTCGCCACTGTCATTTCCGATAGATCGACTTCGATGTACTCCGGCAAATCTTTCGGCAAACAAGAAATTTCTAGCTCGTTCATCACCTGATTGATCAACGCGCCTTCGAGTTTCACCGCCGGCGAAATTTCTCCGTTGATGAAGTGCAGCGGTACTTTCATGTGAATCTTGCGATTCGGGTCGATACGTTGAAAATCGATATGCAGCACTTGCTGTTTATACGGGTGCATTTGCACGTCGCGCAGCAGCGCTTTGACCGGCTTTTTGTCGAGCCGTACCGTCAGAATCGACGAGTGAAACGCTTCTTTGCGCAGCGCGTGATACAACGTGTTGTGATCCAACGTGATCGGGGTTGGCGTGGCGTCTCCGCCGTAAATGATGCCCGGCACACCGCCGGCGCGACGAATACGACGGCTGGCGCCACGTCCTTCTTCTTTGCGCGGTTGCGCGGCAATTTCCAATGTTTGGCTGGTAGCCATGTAAAACTCCTCAAAGTCTGCGGCCTTCCTGCGTGTTCCAAAGAACGATCGGTCGTCCGCGGTTGGCGACTATGCTTTCTTGATAGAAAACATGAAAAGCGATAATTATAACAATTTTCTTCGTAGCAAGCGCGAATACCAAGATATCGTCTTGATCGTGGTTATGTCTAAATCATTAATAAATAAATTTCAGTTGGAAAAAACAGAAGAAAAGTTTGCGGGAGAGCATTTACGGAATTTCTTTCTGAAAGACTAACAGACAGATTGTCGACGTGTTACGGGAAGCGTATTATGGATTTCGATGACGAATTTCAAGTTGTCGGCATGTGTTGTACACGCCGTACTTGAAGACAAGGAGGAGAACATGTCCAATCAGATTTCCCGCCGTAATCTTCTGGCCGTCGGCGCTGCCTTTGCGGTCGCGGGCGCTTTTCCGGTAAACGGTCTTGCCGCAACGAAAGAGAAGGCTAAAGTTTATTTCACCAAAGATATCAACGGCGAGGGACTGCTGAAAGCTTATGCTCAAATCAGCCAGAACCTGACGGGCAAAATCGCTGTCAAGGTACACACCGGCGAACCCAAAGGACCGAATATTATTCCGCCGGAAATGGTCAAGCCGCTGATGGCGCGTATTCCGAATGGCGCCATTGTCGAGTGCAATGTGCTTTATTCAGGACCGCGGTACACTACGGAAGGACATCGGAAGGTTGTTGCTGAAAATGGCTGGACATTTTGCCCGGTCGATATCCTGGACGCGGACGGCGACGCCGATCTGCCCATTTCCGGCGGCAAGTGGCTCAAGAAAGTAGCCGTCGGAAAACACCTTCTCGACTATGATTCCCTGTTGGTGCTCACGCACTTTAAGGGACATACTATGGGCGGGTTCGGCGGTTCGCTCAAGAATATCGCCATCGGTTGCGCTTCCGGCAAGACGGGCAAGGAGCAACTGCACCGCGAAGGGTCGAATCTCTGGGCGGGCGGACCGCGCTTCATGGAGCGCATGGTCGAAGGCGGCAAAGCCATCACCAGCCATTTCGGGACGCGCATCGCTTATATCAACGTGCTTCGAAACATGTCCATAGACTGTGATTGTGTCGGTGTTAGCGCTGCCGCGCCAGTTGCGCCCGATTTGGGCATTCTGGCGTCGACGGATATCCTCGCTGTTGATAAGGCTTCGGTGGACATGGTCTACGCATTGCCCGAAGCGCAAAAGCGTGATCTCGTAGAACGAATTGAGAGCCGCAGCGGTTTGCATCAACTCGAATACATGAAGACTCTGGGCATGGGTAACGACCAATACGAACTGATCAATCTTTAACATCTTCTGATTTTGGCTAGACGTCATCTATGCAAAGCGTTCTGTTTGATCACGAGCGTGAAGCGCGCATCGGACTACCGGAGGCGATTTTTTGCGAAGGGAAAGAGCCCCATGTGCTGACTGCGTTGCTCGAAACCTGCGCGCGGGATGAGGCGAAGCCGACGCTATTCACTCGCCTTGCGCCGGAATTTTTCGTCGGCGTACCGGAAGCGGTCAGGGCGGCATACGATTATCACGAATTATCGCGCGTCGCTTTTACCGGATGTATGCCGCGCAAGGAAAAAGGCAGTGTGGCGATTGTGTCGGCGGGAACCGCCGATGGTCGCGTCACTTGGGAGGCGGCGCGCACGCTCGAATACCTCGGCATCGAAGCCCATGTTTATGAGGACAATGGCGTAGCCGGGCTTTGGCGGTTGATGTCGAATTTTGAAAAAATTGCCGTTGCTGAAGTCATCATCGTCGTAGCGGGGCTGGACGCGGCGCTTGCTTCGGTGGTAGGCGGACTCATCGGCAAGCCGCTTTTCGCTGTTCCTACCTCAGTCGGATACGGTGTGGCGGCAGGCGGCAATTCCGCGTTGTCGAGTATGTTGGCGAGTTGCGCTTCCGGCATTGGCGTTCTCAACATCGATAATGGTTACGGCGCGGCTTGCGCTGCCGCCAGAGTGATCAATCTCCTCAATAAAGTAGCGGAATGAGCAGACAAGATATCCTGACTGTGCGGGCGCGTTCGGGGTTGTCGGGAGATATGATGCTCGCGGGGCTGGCTGGCTTGGCAGAATTGACGGCAGACAAACTCGTTACCTTCATCGGTGAACTGAAGCTGCCCGCGCTGAAGGATTGTCTTACCCTCGAAACTTGCTTAGTCAACCACATTGCTGGACTCAGATGCCGCATCGATTTACCCCGCGAACACCACCATCGCAACTTGGAGGACATCCAAGAGATCATCGACGATTCTGTCATGCCTGAAAACGCCAAAGCGTTGGCGACGCGAGCTTTTGTTCTCCTCGCTGACGCCGAAGCGGCGGTGCATGGCAAAAAATCGAACGAAATCGAATTTCACGAAGTAGGCGCTTTGGACAGTATTTTGGATATCTGCCTCGTTTGCAGGATTTTTACTGTGCTCGCGCCGGCGCGTTTCATTTGCAGTCCTCTGCCGCTGGCGGACGGCGTCATTCGTTGCGCGCATGGTTACGTTCCGTCTCCGGCGCCGGCGGTGTTACGGATGCTGGAAAATGTTCCTGTCCATGGTTTTGCCGATATGGGAGAGACGGTCACGCCGACCGCTTTATCTCTTTTGAAGGCGCTGAGCGCGGAGTTCGGCGACTGGCCGGCAATGACCGTCAGCAAAACTTTGATTAGCTACGGCGATAAAATATTCCCCAATACTGCCAACGGCGCAATCTGGGCATTGGGGCGGCGGAAATGAACAGCGGGTTTTCTGACGTAGCGGTCATTGGCATAGAAAAGCCGCCGATGATCAACGAGGCATTAGAGAAGAAATACGAGCGTCTTTTAACTACGATCGCGGCGCGTCGGCGGGTAGCGGTGGCGTTTTCGGGCGGTGTGGACAGCGCCTTCCTTTGCTATGTCGCGACGGCAGCTTTGGGTAGGGAAGCCATCGCTATCACAGTGGTATCGCCGATGTTGCCCAGACACGAACTCGCCGCCGCCGCCGCGCTTGCCCGTCGCATCGGCATCGAACACGTGCTCATCGAAGAAACAGAGATCGACGAAGAAGTCGCGACGAATCCGCGGGAACGATGTTATTTCTGCAAAAAACTGGAATTTGGCGTTATGTTGGAAGAAGCCCGCAGGCGGAGGATTGACACTGTATTGGACGGCTCAAACTTGGACGATCTCGCCGATTACCGTCCCGGTCTCAAAGCGTTGGAAGAATTGAAGATCGTCAGTCCACTTCGGGAGGCGGAACTCACCAAGGCTGAAATCCGCGTGTTGTCTCGGCACTTCGGACTCCCAACTTGGGACAAGCCCGCCTTTGCATGTCTGGCTTCGCGGATTCCCTACGGGGAACGGATCGACCGAGACAAACTGGCTAGGGTGGAAAAAGCCGAGGATTATTTGCGGTGTCAGGGTTTTCGCCAGTTTCGGGTGCGCGCGCACGGCGATATCGCCCGACTAGAAATCGCGCCTGAGGAGCGACAGCGTTTTTTCGATGAATCAGTGATGGATCAGGTGTCTCGCAACATCAAGTCTTGCGGCTTCGTGTATGTCGCTTTAGAGCTTGAAGGTTATGCTATGGGAAACATGAACCGGGCAAAAAAAGACGAACCATCGGCATCGGAATGAATGTCCTGATCAAAAAAAAGAAGGTGTTTTACCAAAACGTGATAGCAAATGTTTCTTGTATGGGGCGCGGCGCGTGATAGTTTTTTGTCTTATGCGTGTGGCGAAAAACCGTAACAAAAACAAGGGGAAGCAAAAGCATAAGATGGTAAAATAATCGCCATTTATGGTTGCGTCGGCGGTTAAAACCCCTTACAATCCGTCGATTATTTTTATCCGCCATGTGGCGGGCAAACAAGAGCGGAACGGAGACGTCCGGTAAACATGATTGCGATGCGAAAACCTTCGGATCTTCGTCCAATGAAAACGGCGTTGCTTTGGCAAATGGGGCTGACGGTCGCGGCGATGGTCGTCGGCGGTGTGTTCGGCGGAAAGCATGGCGCGTTCTCGGCGCTTTTGGGCGGCGGCGTGATCGTTCTGACGAACGCGAGTTATGCGGCGATGATACGCTTCGTGGCGAGACCGCAAACGGCGGGCAAAACGATAATACGCCTTGTGCAAGCGGAAGCAGTCAAAATCGCGGTTCTGCTGGCGCTCTTGTCGTTGGTATTGAGTTTTTATAAAGAACTTCAAGCCGTTGCGTTTTTCGTGACGTTTTTAATTACCGTGCTAGCGTTTGGCGCAGCTCTGTTTCAGCGCGATAGGCAAAAGCAACCATTGAAAGGCAACGATTAAAGGAATGCGCAATGCTGGAGTTCGAGCCGATCTGGATGAGAGTTGAAAACGTAAAATGACGACGGAAGCGTTGACTTCGACGGAATACATCAGGCATCACCTGCAGAACTTGACCTGCGGGTTGCGCGAAGGCAGCATCCATTGCGCGCATAGCGCGGAAGAAGCAAAAGAACTGGGGTTCTGGGCAATCAATGTTGATACGTTCGGAGTTTCGCTGGTGTTAGGCTTGTTGTTTCTTCTCCTGTTCCGCAGCGTTGCGAAAAAAGCCACTTCGGGCGTTCCGGGCGGTGCGCAGAATTTTGTCGAATGGAGCATCGAGTTCATCGACGACAGCGTGCGTGGATCTTTTACCGGTCGCAGTGCGTTGGTCGCGCCGCTGGCATTGACGATTTTCGTCTGGATTTTCCTGATGAACCTGATGGATCTGGTGCCGATAGACTATATCCCGTTCTTGACGCAACAACTGGGCATCAGCCATTTCAAGCTGGTTCCTACCACCGACCCGAACGCGACCATCGGCATGGCGATCGCTGTTTTCTTCTTGGTGGTTTTCTACAGCATCAAGATCAAAGGCGTTGGCGGTTTTGTCGGCGAACTGACGCTGCATCCGTTCGGCAAATTCGGCTTACCCGCGAACCTTTTTCTAGAAAGCGTCAATTTAATCGCCAAGCCTGTTTCGCTGGCGCTACGGTTATTCGGCAATATGTATGCCGGCGAAATGATCTTCATTTTGATCGCGCTGCTGCCATTTTACCTGCAATGGACGCTGTCCCTGCCTTGGGCAATTTTCCACATCCTGATCATTACGCTGCAAGCGTTCATTTTCATGACGCTGACCATCGTTTATCTCGACATGGCGCATCAGGAATATCACTGACCCCGAATATTTTTTGATTTTTTAACAGGAGACTCGAAAGATGGAACTCGCAACCCCTCTGCTTTATATCGCTGGCGCTCTGATGCTAGGACTGGGCGCTTTAGGCGCAGCCGTTGGTATCGGCATTCTTGGCGGTCGTTTTCTGGAAGGCGCGGCGCGTCAGCCGGAACTGATTCCGATGCTGCGTATCCAATTCTTCATCGTGATGGGCTTGGTTGACGCAGTACCGATGATCGCCGTCGGTCTGGCTATGTACGTTCTATTCGCGGTAGCGTAATCATCCTGACGCACCGCCGTTTTCAATGAGCTGAAAAGGTTACGGCATGAATATCAATGCAACCCTACTCGGTCAGACGATCATGTTCGCTCTGTTCGTCTGGTTCTGCATGAGGTTTATCTGGCCGCCGGTCATCCGCGCGCTGGATGCGCGCAGGCAACAGATCGCTGACGGCTTAGCCGCCGCCGAGCGCGGCAAACACGACTTGGAACTGGCAGCCAAGCGTTCAGCCGATATACTGCGCGAAGCCAAGAACAAAGCCGCCGAGATCATCGCGCAGGGTGAGAGACTCAAGGTGGAAACGCTGGATCAAGCGAAAAACGCGGCGCGCGAAGAGGCAACGCGGATCATCGCCGCGGCACACGCCGAAGCGGCGCAGGAGGCTACCCGAGCGCGCGAAGTGTTGCGCGACCAAGTTGCTGATCTTGCGGTGGCGGGCGCGGCGAAAATCCTGCGGCGCGAAGTCGACGCGAAAACACACGCCGATTTGTTAAACGCATTGAAGCAACAGCTTTGAGGCAGATATGGCAGAACGATTGACCGTCGCCCGTCCTTACGCCGAAGCGGTGTTCGCTTTGGCGCGAGAGCAAAAACGGCTCCCTGAGTGGCTGGCGTATTTGTCGCTGCTGCGGGTGGTGGCAGAAGACGCGAAGATGAAACTTTTTTTGGGCGATCCCAATATTGCGGCGGACGAGAAAATCGCGGCAATTATAACAGTGTGCGGTAATCGGTTATCCGATGACGGCAAGCGGTTGGTCGATGTGTTGACGCGCGCAAAAAGGATTGCATTGTTGCCGGAGATCGAAATCTTGTTTAAGGCAAGCAAAGACGCGGCGGAAGATACCGTGCAGGCGGCAATCGAAACGGCGTTGCCGATCGACGAGGCGCAAGTTACCGTGTTGAAAAATGTGCTCAGAGCGCGGACGGGCAAAAAAGTAGAGGCGCAAGTGTCGATCAACCCTGAGTTGATCGGCGGTGTGCGGATCAAAGTGGGCGATCAAATCATTGACGCCTCAGTGCAGGGACGTCTCGCGCAGATGGCGCAGGCGTTGCGCGCTTAAGAGATTATTTGTTTTTAAATAAACCAGTGATGACGATCTTTCAAACAACGTTCGACATCGAGGGGAATGTGGCAAAGAGGAAACCATGCAATTGAATCCTTCCGAAATCAGTGAACTGATCAAAAACAAAATTCAAAATATCGATAATCGCGTCGAAGTCAAAACGCAAGGAACCGTCATTTCGGTGACTGACGGCATTTGCCGTATTCACGGGCTTTCTGACGCGATGCAGGGCGAAATGCTCGAATTTCCGGGCAACGCTTACGGATTGGCGCTCAATTTGGAGCGCGATTCGGTCGGTTCGGTGGTGCTCGGCGAATACGAACACATTTCCGAAGGCGATATGGTGAAATGTACCGGACGTATTCTCGAAGTGCCCGTCGGTCCTGAATTGATCGGGCGCGTGGTGAACTCGCTTGGTCAACCCATCGACGGGAAAGGTCCGATTAACGCGAAGCAAACCGACGTGATCGAAAAAGTGGCGCCGGGCGTGATTGCGCGGCAATCGGTGTCACAGCCCGTACAAACCGGCTTGAAATCCATCGACGCGATGGTGCCGATTGGGCGTGGTCAGCGCGAATTGATCATCGGCGATCGGCAAACGGGGAAAACGGCGGTGGCGATCGATACGATCATCAACCAAAAGGGCAAAGAATTAATTTGTATTTATGTGGCGATTGGTCAAAAAGCATCGTCGATCAAGAGCGTGATCAGAAAACTCGAAGAACACGGCGCGATGGAATACACGATCGTGGTCGCGGCAAGCGCGTCGGAGTCGGCGGCGATGCAATACATCGCGCCATATTCGGGTTGCACGATGGGCGAATACTTCAGAGATCGCGGACAAGACGCATTGATCATTTACGACGACTTGACCAAACAGGCGTGGGCGTATCGGCAAGTTTCGTTGCTGTTGCGTCGCCCCCCTGGACGTGAAGCGTATCCGGGCGACGTATTTTATTTGCACTCTCGTTTGCTCGAACGCGCGGCGCGAGTGAACGTGGAGTATGTGGAGAAATTCACGAACGGCGCAGTCAAAGGCAAGACCGGTTCGTTGACGGCGTTGCCGATCATCGAAACCCAAGCAGGTGACGTAACGGCGTTCGTGCCGACCAATGTGATTTCGATTACCGATGGGCAAATCTTTCTCGAAACCGATCTTTTCAACTCGGGTATCCGCCCGGCAATCAACGCCGGTATTTCAGTATCCCGCGTCGGCGGCGCGGCGCAGACAAAAGTAATCAAGAAATTGGGTGGCGGCGTTCGTTTGGCGTTGGCACAATACCGCGAGTTGGCGGCATTTGCTCAATTTGCCTCCGATCTCGATGAGGCGACACGCAAACAATTGGATCGCGGACAAATGGTGACCGAATTGATGAAGCAACCTCAATATGAACCGTTGCAAGTCGCGGAAATGGCGTTGACACTTTACGCCGTCGATAAAAACTTTTTTGATGATGTGCCGGTTGAAAGAGCGTTGGCGTTTGAAACCGCTTTGCGGCAGTTCATGAAGAGTAAGTACGCGGATTTGATGGAGCGCATCGAAAAGGACAAAGATATTTCCGCCGAAGATGATAAAACGCTAGCGGCAGCGATTGAAGACTTCAAAAAAACCGGCACTTATTGATTGATAGAGCGGCGAGCGACAGAGTAAACGGCGATGGCAGGATCAAAAGAAATTCGCAACAAGATCAAGAGCGTGCAGAATACGCGCAAGATCACCAAAGCGATGGAAATGGTAGCGGCGTCCAAAATGAAAAAGGCGCAGGATCGTATGCGCGCTTCGCGTCCATATCTTGAGAGGATGTTTTATATCGCCTCGCACGTCGCGCAGGCAAATACTGAATATAAGCATCCGTTTTTAGTGAAACGCGAAACGGTCAAGTGCGTCGCCGCTGTCGTCATGACCACTGACAAAGGCTTGTGCGGCGGCTTGAATACCAATATTTTGCGGATGGTTTTGAACCAACACAAAAGATGGATTGCCGAAGGCAAAGACGTTCAATATGTCGCCATCGGCAATAAAGGCGCCGGTTTTTTGGGGCGAATGGGCGCGAATGTGGTGTCGAGTGTCACGCATTTGGGCGATGTGCCGCACATCGAACGCTTGATCGGTCCGTTGAAACCGGTTTTTGATGGTTATATCAAAGGTAGCATTGACGAAGTTTATTTGTTTTCGACGGGTTTTGTGAACACGATGAAGCAAATGTCTCGCTCGGAATTGCTGTTGCCGATTCCGAAAGAGTTCGTCACGCCGACTGGCGATGTGAGGAAAGCGGAAGCGCAGACGGGATTTTGGGATTATATTTACGAGCCCGATGCTAAAGTGTTGTTGGACGGCGTGATGCGGCGTTATATCGAAGCGCAAATTTATCAGGTGTTGGCGGAAAACATGGCATCGGAACAGTCGGCGCGGATGGTGGCGATGAAATCGGCGTCGGATAACGCAAACAAAATCATCAGCGAATTGCAACTGGTGTATAACAAAACGCGGCAAGCGGCGATTACGCAAGAGTTGACGGAGATCGTCGGCGGCGCAGCAGCAGTGTAATGTAGTGATCAAGTAAACGGAATTCAAAAGAAACGCAGGAGTTAAAGGAATGAGCGAAGGAACCATTGTTCAATGTATCGGCGCCGTGGTAGACGTGGAGTTTCCGCGCAATGCCATGCCCAAAGTTTACGACGCGCTCAAAATGGACGACATCGGCTTGACGCTGGAAGTGCAGCAACAACTAGGCGATGGCATCGTTCGGACGATCGCGCTCGGTAGTTCCGACGGATTGCGGCGCGGCATGAAGGTGGTCAACACTGGTGCGCCGATTGCGGTTCCGGTCGGAACGAAATGCTTGGGGCGCATCATGAACGTGTTGGGCGACCCCATCGACGAGCGAGGGGCGATCGGCGAAGAAAAGCGATTGTCGATTCATCGCAACGCGCCGACGTTTGAAGAGCTGTCGCCCTCGACCGAGCTGCTCGAAACCGGCATCAAAGTAATCGACTTGGTTTGTCCGTTTGCCAAAGGCGGAAAAGTGGGCTTGTTTGGCGGCGCGGGCGTCGGTAAAACCGTAAACATGATGGAATTGATCCGCAACATCGCCATCGAGCACAGCGGTTATTCCGTATTTTCCGGTGTCGGTGAGCGTACCCGCGAAGGAAATGACTTTTACCACGAAATGAAAGAATCGAACGTTCTGGATAAAGTGGCGCTGGTGTATGGGCAGATGAATGAACCACCGGGGAATCGTTTGCGTGTCGCGCTGACCGGATTGACGATTGCCGAAAACTTCCGCGAAGAAGGCAACGATGTGTTGCTCTTCGTCGATAATATTTATCGTTTCACGCTTGCCGGCACGGAAGTATCCGCGTTGTTGGGACGGATGCCGTCGGCGGTGGGTTATCAGCCGACGTTGGCGGAAGAAATGGGCAAACTGCAAGAGCGCATCACCTCGACGAAAAAAGGTTCGATCACCTCGATTCAGGCGGTGTACGTTCCGGCGGACGACTTGACTGATCCGTCGCCGGCAACGACCTTCGGGCACTTGGACGCAACGGTGGTGCTGTCACGCGACATCGCGGCGTTGGGGATTTATCCGGCGGTCGATCCGCTCGATTCCACATCGCGGCAAATCGATCCGCACATTATTGGTGAAGAGCATTATCAAACCACCCGCGCCGTGCAGAAAATGTTGCAGCGCTATAAAGAATTGCGCGACATCATCGCAATTTTGGGGATGGACGAATTATCGCCCGAAGACAAACTTGTCGTAGCGCGCGCGCGCAAGGTACAACGCTTTTTGTCGCAACCGTTTTTTGTGGCGGAAGTGTTTACCGGTTCGGCGGGCAAATATGTTCCGCTCAAAGAAACGATACGCGGCTTCAACATGATTGTGAACGGCGAATGCGACGCGTTACCCGAACAAGCGTTTTATATGGTCGGCGCAATCGATGAAGCGTTTGAGAAAGCCAAGAAGATTCAATAATCGTAAGACGAAGGAAGTGCCATGAAAAGCACATTGCGGGTTGATGTCGTGAGCGCCGAAGAGTTGATTTTCTCCGGCGAAGCGGAGTTTGTCGCGTTGCCCGGTGTTGAAGGCGAGCTGGGCATTTTGCCGCGTCACACGCCGTTATTGACTCAAGTCAAGCCGGGCGCGGTACGTATCAAGCTTCCGAATCAAGAGCAAGAAGAAGTGATTTTTGTTCAGGGCGGTTTTCTTGAAGTGCAGCCGCGCTTCGTAACGGTGCTTGCCGATACCGCGATTCGCGCGAAAGACTTGGACGAAAAAGCCGCGCAAGAAGCGCAGCGACGCGCTGAAGAAGCCATGGCAAACCGCCGTTCCAAAGAAGGTATGGTTCAAGCGGAAGCGGAACTTTCGGCGGCGGTTGCGCAGATGGAAATTCTACGCAAATACAAAAATCGGGCGGAAACGAGATAAATGGTTGCCGTTTTTCGTAAAAAAGAGCAGGGGATTCCTGCTCTTTTTGTTGGCAAAAAGCGACGCAATTTGGCGACAAAATAGCGTCTACTAGTCATGACGCAGTATCTGAGGTACATTACACGCTGTTGTTGTTGAGGCGAGATGTGTGATCACCTTTTCAAAAAAGAAATGAGTCTTCAATGAGCGCTTTGTCTTCTTTTTCATTTACCAAAATGCACGGATTGGGCAATGATTTCGTCTTGCTTGACGGTTATACACAACCCATGCATTTGAATCCCGATATGATTCGGGAGTTGGCGCATCGTCGGTTGGGTGTCGGTTGCGATCAAGTGCTGGTTGCCGAAAAGCCGTCCAAAAAAGAAGCCGACTTTTTTTACCGCATCTACAACAGCAATGGCAGCGAGGCGAGACAATGCGGCAATGGCGCGCGTTGTTTTGCTATTTTCGTTTATACGCAGGGATTGACTGACAAACGCCATCTCAAATTACAAACGTCGACGTCGATGATCGAAGCGCATATCGAGGACAATGGCGAAGTCAGCGTCGATATGGGCGAACCGTGTTTTGCGCCGGAAACTTTGCCGTTTACCGGCGGATTGGGCGCGATCGTCGAATCGCTCGACTTGCTGGGCGAGAGCGTACCGATCACCGCGCTTTCAATGGGTAATCCACATGCCGTGCAAATTGTGCCTAATGTCGCGGAAGCGCCGGTGTTGACGCAAGGTCCGTTCATTGAAACACATGTGCGTTTTCCCGATGGCGTGAATGCTGGCTATGCGCAAATTCTGGATCGTGAGCGCATCCGCATTCGTGTGTGGGAGCGAGGCGCCGGTGAAACGTTGGCGTGTGGTACGGGCGCATGCGCCGCTGTGGTAACCGGTATTCGGCGCGGTTTGCTGGATAGAAAAGTCTCGGTCGAAACCAGCGGCGGTTTTCTTTCCGTCAATTGGCTTGCCGATCAGTCATCGGTAATTTTGCGCGGTCCAGCGACAACCACGTTTGAAGGAACGTGGCGACCATCATTCACTTGAAACCACGGCTCATCATGAATCCGAATGTCGTCATCGAGTTCTTACGTGAACACCCGAATTTTCTCGAAGAAAACGCTCATCTTCTTCTCGATCCGCTCGATGGGCAAGATAGCAGCGTTTTTTCGCTGACCGAAAGACAAAACCAAAAATTGCGTGAAAGAAACGCGCAGTTGGAGGCGCAGATCAGAAAGCTGGTGCGTCTCGGCGGGGAAAATGATCAAATCAGCGAAAAACTGCACCGTGTCGTGCTGGCTTTTTTCGTTGCCGATTCTCTGGCGGCGACGTTGGAAATATTGAAAAAAACGCTTAAAGAAGATTTTCAAGTGCCTACCGTGGTCATCCGTTTATGGGCGGCGAAGAATAAAGAAGCGATTTCCATGATGCCCGTGTCTCGGGAAGTGCGGGAATACGCCGATAAACTCGACGCGCCCTATTGTGGGCGTGAAACTTCGCAAGAAATCCGCGGCTGGTTTCAGGAAGAAAAAGAAAAGGTAGGCTCGTTTGCGCTGATTCCGTTGCGGACGGCGCAGACGTTCGGAATACTGGCGTTGGCGAGTCCCGACGAAGCGCGGTTTCACGCGGGCATGGGGACTTTCTTTCTGACACGGTTGTCCGAACTCGCCAGCGTGGCGCTGGCGCGTTATCTGCCGGTGGAAAAGATGGAAAGCGCGCTCGCCGGAACGGAAAGATGATTGACGGCATCAAAACGGCGCGCGAAAAGCCACATCGGTGATGACATGATACGACCCAAAAAAGGATTAGGTCGCGGACTCGACGCTCTGTTGGTCGTACCGGAAGCAGAGGAGAATGCCGCTGTTTCAGAATTACAGACCGTCGAGATCACGCGCTTGCGGTCGGGCAAATATCAGCCGCGCACACGGATGGACGAAGCCTCACTCGAAGAGCTTGCCGCGTCGATTCGTGAGCAAGGAGTGATGCAGCCGATCATCGTGCGCGAAATCGACGGCGGGTATTATGAGATCATCGCGGGCGAACGGCGTTGGCGCGCCGCGCAGCGGGCGGGACTCAAAGAAACGCCGGTATTGATTAAAAAAAACATTCCCGATCAAACGGCGTTAGCGTGGTCGCTGATCGAAAACATCCAACGCGAAGATTTGAATCCGTTGGAAGAAGCGCAGGGATTGCATCGCCTGATTTCCGAATTTTCATTGAAACATGAGGATGCCGCGAAAGCGATAGGGCGATCGCGCAGCGCCGTGACCAATTTGCTGCGCTTATTGCAATTGGCGAAATCCGTGCAACAGCATCTAGCCGAAGGGCGTCTCGAAATGGGACATGCGCGCGCGTTGTTGCCGTTGCCGGAGCCGCAACAAGAATTGGCGGCAACGCGCATTATCCGCGATGCGATGAGCGTCCGCGACACGGAACGGTTGGCGCAAAAAATGCAAAAGCTCGCCGACGATGGCAAAAAAACCAAGAGTAAAAAACACGACATCGATACCGCGCGGCTCGAAGAAGAATTGTCGAATGCGCTGGCGGCAAAAGTGCGCATCGAAACTGATAAAAGGGGCGGCGGCAAAGTCATCATACATTACGCTAACCTTGACATATTGGAAGGGATCTTGGCGCGTCTGCGCTGATGATTGGAGAAAAGCGATGGCGACATCGATACATGGACACCAAGTCATGCGCATGATCATTGCGTCGGGGCGCGCTTGGTCACGTGATGAACTCATTGCCGCGATCGAAAAAGAATTTGGCGCCGACGCGCATTTTCATACTTGTTCGGCGAACGACATGAACGCTGAAGAAATGATTCGCTTTCTCGAAAAACGCGGAAAACTGACCGACAGCGGCGCGGGATTGACGACCAGCGTGGAACATATTTGCGATCATTAGTTTTTTGATTAAGAAGAAAATAAGGATTTTGTATGGTTTGATCTTCTTGTTTTCGAGTTTTCTTTTCTCTTCTACTGCGAAAAATTCCGCTCATCAATAGTTCATTTTTATGAGACGCCATGCTACTGAGCAATGATATTCAAAAACGAAAAAGGAAGGTAACTCGTTTTTTTCGTTTTTAGCTTTGGTTCAGTTGCTCGATGAGCGCTCGCGTTTTGAGCGAACTGTTACTGCGCAAAATGCGGGCGATCGATTTTTTCTGCGCGCCAAGATCAGTATTAAGGATGCGTTCTTTGACGGCTAATAAAGTCGAAGCGGACATCGAAAAATGACGTAACCCCAGACCAAGCAGCAACCGCGTCATTTCAGGGTCGCCCGCCATCTCGCCACACATCGACACAGGAATTTTTGCTTTTTCCGCGTGTTTGAGAACGTGTGACAACAAACGCAGCATCGCCGGATGTACGGGGTCGTAAAGCCGTGAGACCGCCTGATCAGAGCGATCGACCGCCAGCAAATATTGCACGAGATCATTCGTGCCTATGGACAAAAACGAAAAACGTTTCAAAAACGGCTCAATGGCGATGGCGGCGGACGGGACTTCGATCATCGCGCCGATGTCGATATTGCGGTCGTAGGCAACGCCTTCTTCATCAAGCGTTTTTTTAACGCCATCGATGATATCGAGCGCCTGCCTGATTTCTTCGGCGGACGAGAGCAACGGAATCATCATTTTGAGATTGCCGAAAACGGACGCGCGTAAAATAGCGCGAAGTTGCGTCGTGAACAACGCTTGCTCAGCAAAACACAGTCGGATGGCGCGCAAACCGAGCGCGGGATTAGGCATCACTCGCGCCAGACTGTCGATACCGGCGTGAATTTTATCCGCGCCCAAATCGAGGGTGCGCAAAATTACTGGCTTGCCTTTCATGCCGCGTACGACGCGCCGGTACGCTAAAAACTGCGTGCGCTCGTCGGGCAATTCTTCGCGGTTGAGATAAAGAAACTCGGTACGGAACAAACCGATGCCTTGCGCGCCGACTTTTTGCGCGGCGGTGAAGTTATCGGGCATTTCGATGTTGATGAACAGCGAAGTCTCGACGCCATCTTTGGTTTTCGGACGGCGGCGCACCAGGGACATCAAGGCTTCGCGCCGTTCCTTTTGTTGCTGGTAACGTTCGCGGTATTGCGCGAGCACCGCACGACTCGGATTAACGATGATACTGCCCGAATCGCCATCGACGATGACCATTTCACCTTCGCGTATGAGTTGTCGCGCTAAACGCAGACCGGATAACGCTGGTACGCCCAAACTGCGAGCGACGATCGCAGTGTGCGAGGTTGCGCCGCCGAGATCGGTGACGAACGCGGCAAAACGGTGGTATTTGTATTGCAACACGTCCGCTGGCGAAAGGTCGTGAGCAACCAAAATCGTGTGTGACTCGACGCCGACGTCGGGCGCGGCGACGCCGACATGACCTGTCAATTGTTTTAAGACGCGCTCGACGACTTGCATGATGTCGAATTTACGTTCGCGCAGATACTCGTCTTCGATTTGATCGAATTGCGCGAGCCAAGCATCCATTTGTTGGACCAACGCCCATTCGGCGTTGCAGCCGTGTTCGACGATATAAGCTTTAGTGTTCTCGGACAGCGCGTCGTCGTTCAACAGTGTTTCTTGAATGTCGATGAACGCCTCAATATCATCAGCGAGTTCGCTGGTTGCCATTTCGTCACGCAGCGCGCGCAGTTCGTTGCGTACGCCCGCGATGGCAAGGTCGAGACGGTTCACCTCGTCGGTGATATGAGCGGGATCGATCTGATATTGCGAAACATCGAGTGTCGCGTGAGAAACGAGTTTGGTACGCCCAATGGCGATACCACCGGAAACGCCGATACCGTACAAAGAAAAATTACTGGTCGTCGTCATACGCGCAAATCAAATAAGGGTGCATCTTTATTCGCCTTCGCCGAAATAATCGTTGATTAACGCCACCAGCGCATCCATCGCTTCCTTTTCTTGTTGCCCGCTGGTTTCGAGCGTGACGACCGATCCGCGCCCCGCTGCTAGCATCATCACGCCCATAATACTTTTTGCGTTGACACGTCGTCCGTTACGCTCCATGAAAATATCGCACGAAAAACGAGACGCCAGTTGCGTCAGTTTTGCCGAAGCGCGCGCATGCAATCCAAGCTTATTGACGATTTCGACATCACGATGTAGCACAATCATGTTTCCTTTTCTTCGTAACGATCGAGAAAGAGCGTGCCTTCATGCGCGCCGGACAACGCTTTTTCGATGGTTTTTTCCAAACCCAATTCTCGGTACGTCAACGCCCGGACCAACATTGGCACGCTAGCACCGCAGAGCAGCGCGACACGGCGTGGTTCCACCAATTGTTGAGCGACACGAAAAGGCGTCGCTCCGCAAATGTCGGTGAAGATCAAAACGCCCGCGCCGCGATCGAGTTTCTTGATTTTTTCCCGTACTTCAGCGGACAAGACGTGTATGTCGTCGCCGATTTGTGCCGACAACGCGGCGCAGTTTGGCGGTGTCTCGCCAAGCACATGTGAGAGCACATCCAAAAAAGCTTCCGCCAGCGGCGCGTGCATGAATAGCAAAACGCCTACCGGTTTTTTCGCGCCAAATGGATTCATAGATCGACAAACACCCGCTAGAACCGAACCTCGATTCATTAGCTTACCGCGCTTTCCAGCTTTTGCACAAATAAATCAGCGACGTAATAGCCAGTTTGATCGGCGATTTCGACAAAACAAGTCGGACTGGTCACGTTGATTTCGGTAAGCAAGCCACCGATCATATCCAAGCCGACGACAAACAAGCCCAACGATCTGAGTCGTGGCGACAATGTTTCGGCAACGTGTTTTTCCCATTCGGTGAGCGGCATCGCCACGCCACGCCCGCCTGCCGCCAGATTGCCTCGCGTTTCACCGTTTTTGGGAATGCGCGCCAGCGCATAGGGAACCACCTCGCCGTCAATGAGCAAAACGCGCTTGTCTCCATTGCGGATTTCGGGAATGAAGCGTTGCGCCATCACTGAGCGTGCGCCGAAAGCGTTCAATGTTTCAATGATGACGTTCCGGTTGGGATCATCGACACGCACGCGGAAAACCGAGGCGCCGCCCATCCCATCGAGCGGTTTCAGAATCACGTCGCGGTGTTCATCGATGAATTCGTGCAACCATTGTGGATTGCGCGTGACCAAAGTTGGCGCGATACATTCGGGAAAACGCAAAATAGACATTTTTTCGTTGAAATCACGGATGCTCTGCGGCTTATTGAATACCGCCACCCCCATTCGTTCAGCGGTTTCCAGCAAGTATGTCGCGTATAAATATTCCGTATCGAACGGAGGATCTTTGCGCATTACGATGGCATCGAACGCGGTGAATGGCGCTTCTTCGACAGGCGTGGAAGCATACCAATGTACGTTATCCTGATACAAGGTCAATTCGGAAAAAAGAACGCGCCCGCCATCGTGAGACACGGACAAATCACCGATACCGCAAGCATACACGTGATGATCGCGCTTCACCAGCGCGCGCATCATCGCAATGCTGGAATCTTTGTAGGCTTTTAATTTTGGAAGCGGGTCGAGTATGAAAAGCGTTTTCATGTGTTTCTCCAAAAAGACGCGCGAATCAGAACGCGGGTAACAAGCCAAGCGGGATTTCACGCGGTGGCTGATTCGCTAAAAACAACATAGCGGGGGTTTCGCCGCGCAACTCCGCTTGGGTCGATGAAATATGCAACCAGTCGCTTTCCGGTAACCCCAGGACACGAGCGGTCGGGTTGGCGGTCAAAAATTCGATAATGCGTTCGTCGCGCGTTTCGCCGCCGTAACCTTCTGGCACGGCATTGGTGTAGTGCGGGTTGATCTGAAAGTCGATCAATCCGAACGCGGCAAAACCGCGCGGATCGACGATAGGCATATCGTTGGTCGTCGCGATCAACGGACAAGCCATGTTGACGCCGGCGCTCCAGCCCACGTATAGCGCGTTTTCGCGCACACGTTTCGGAACGGCATCGAGAAAAGCGCGGTCGCGGCACTCTTTTAACAATCGCCAAGTGTTGCCGCCGCCGACGATGATGCAATCAGCGCGAGCGATTTCGCTCAACGAATCGACAACTTCGTGGATACCGCGAATTTCCAGACCGGTTTCCTTGAGCGCTTCTCGAACAATATCTGTATAGCGATCCCACGAAGTCGTGACGGAGGCAAAAGGAATGAACAGAGCGCGCTGACGACCGTTTCGTCGTTTGACGATTTCCTGCGCCACATGCGCCAGAAAGCCGGTGGAAGTGGAGGCACTGCTGAATAAAAGAAGTTCCATAAGTTTATCCCGATAGCTTAGTAGATCAATATACGCTAAGCCCGCGCTTGTCGCACCGATTTGCTGTAACTGAAGCATACGGACTTTTTGTTTCGGAGTACAATTCCTCTTATTTTGCCGCAAAATATATTTTATTTCCGCAAACCATGACAACCGACGCGATTACTCCCTCTCGCAAAGCCGCTGTATTATCCGAGGCGCTGCCTTATATCCAACGTTTCCACGGTTGCACCATCGTGATCAAGTATGGCGGCAACGCCATGATCGAACCGCAATTGAAAGCGGGTTTCGCGCGCGATGTCGTGATGTTGAAATTGATCGGGATGAACCCGGTCATCGTACATGGCGGCGGTCCGCAGATCGGACAACTGTTGGAAAAAATGAAAATCGAGAGCGCGTTCGTGCAGGGGATGCGCATCACCGACGAGCGCGTGATGACGGTGGTCGAAATGGTACTGGGTGAACTCAATCAAGAAATCGTCAGCCTGATTCATCAGCACGGCGGGCGCGCTGTTGGTTTGACAGGGCAAGACGGCAAATTGATTCGCGCGCGACGAATGAAACTGATCAGCAAGGAAGGTGGTAATGATCTTGATCTCGGCTTGGTCGGCGAAATCGAGAAAATCGAACCGGAATTGATCGATTTATTGGTGTCACGTAATTTTGTTCCGGTTGTTGCGCCCATTGGCATGGGACCCAACGGCGAGGCGTACAATATCAACGCCGATTTGGTCGCCGGCAAGTTGGCGGAGCGATTGATGGCGGAAAAACTGATCATGATGACCAACACCGCTGGCGTGTTGGATCAATCCGGCGCGCTGGTGACGGGGTTGACCGCCAGCCGGATCGAAAAAATGTTTGCCGACGGCACGATTCACGGCGGCATGTTGCCAAAAATCAGTTCGACGTTAAATGCCGTGAAAGGCGGCGCAAAGAGCGCGCATATCATCGACGGTCGTGTTCCGCACGCGCTGTTGCTGGAGTTATTGACCGACGCTGGCGTCGGCACGAAAATTTCCGCAGACGAAGCGATATGATGTAAGGGGGAAGTATGGTGGCGGTAAGACAGGGAGAGCGGCGCGCGCAAATTTTGCAAGCGCTGGCGGAAATGTTGGAAAATCCACGTAGTGAAAAAATCACGACAGCCGCCTTGGCAAAGCGACTCGACGTTTCCGAAGCGGCGTTATATCGACATTTTGCCAGCAAAGCGCAAATGTACGAAGCGCTGATCGATTTCATCGAAACAACGCTGTTTTCACTGATTGGCAAAATTCAGTCAGATACGCCGGATGGCGTGGCACAGTTGGAGCAAATCATTTCTGTACTGTTCGGTTTTGCCGAAAAAAACCCAGGGATGACGCGCGTGCTAATCGGCGAGGCGTTGGTGCATGAAGACGAACGATTGCAGCGACGGATCAACCAACTTTACGACAAATTGGAAGCGTTGCTCAAGCAATCGCTGCGTATCGCGCAAATGGCTGAGCGGATGCCGCGCGGACACAACGCGGCGGCGCATGCGGCAGTGCTGCTTGCGTTCGTTTCCGGTCGTTGGCAGGTTTTCGTCAAGAGCGGTTTTCGTGCGCGACTGCAAGAAGGCTGGGTAACACAGAAGCAATTTTTGTTGGCAGAATATCCTTCGCTCTGAAACGAAAAGAACTTGGGCGAGCAATTACGCGCAAATGTGATCGGCTGCACTTGTTTTCGATCGAAAAAAGAGAATGCGAAGTTTTTGTTGCCAAGAGGATCCGCCGCTCGTCTCAGGATGATGTTTTTTCGACAGCATAGTCGCGCAAAGCCTCAAATAAGAAAGCCTTTCATCTGTCGATGATTAAGCAGAATATCTTCTTCGAGAACTAAAACCTATACTTAATAATGCAATTCCGGCGACCAATAATAAAAACCAGGGTATCCCAAAAACGGGAATAGCAACAGCAATATCTGTCGGTAGAGATGGTGGCGGCGGCGGACCAGCAACAGGAAAGCTGGCGACGATATGCGCGTACGGCATTTGCTTGTTCCCGACATGTACGAACAATTCCACGCCATTGGGCTGAACCCTTGAGGGCGCAACGCCTATAGTTGCTCTGTCACTCAGTCTTGCGTCCCATAAATCGTAATAGAAGGTATTCTGCATTAGAATGGAACCCAGAACGAAAAATCGATAGGCTGATATGATGATCTAGAGATAACATTGATATCCATCTCTTGCAACAAAGTATTTGCATTAGATGATCAAGCTGGATCATCACAGCCAATCCGACAGGTGGAGAAAGATAAGCTGAGCGATCGATCTGGATAATGAGAATATCGGCAGCGAGCGCACTGCTTGTAAGCGCATAAAGCAATATTGAAAGAATCAGTTTTTTCGTACATAACCCCTAACAACTGGCTAATAGTTTATTATAATAGATCACAAGAATTCTTCAATGAAAGTCCTTGAAAGTTTCTTATAAAATTAGAGAAAACAGAGGAATCTTAAAAGTGTTTTACGCAATAGAAAAGAAGATAACGTTTCATTGAAGGTCGTATGTTATAAATGTTTTTATCTCTATCTCAAGCCAATGCAAAGGAACGTTTTCATTTCCTTAAAGCATTGGAATTGCCACCCTAAGGCAGCGGTCTTTTTGGGCGATTCAACTTATCGTGTCACGAGACGCAGAAAAAATCCCGTAACCACTCGGTTACGGGATCACCAAAGTTCGGTGATTAAAATTCCGGCAATTCGTTGGGGCGCATATCGAACACCAACACTTCCGCGCCATTGCCGCCGCTGAATGTCAGCGCGCGCTCATTACGAATACGCACGCCATCGCCGGCATTCAACGGTTGCCCGTTCAGAAGCAAAGAACCGCGCGCGAGATGCACATAGACATAGCGGTTTTCTGGCAACGTCAATGTCGCATGCTCATTAGTATCGAACAGTCCCGCGTACACGCGGATATCCTGATATACCGACAGTGAGTCGTTTTCCTCTTCCGGAGAGATGATGAGGCGCAGCTTGCCGCGCTTTTCTTCTTCTTTGAAATGTTTCTGTCGATAACGTGGTAACACGCCGACACGATTCGGCATGATCCAAATTTGCAGGAAATGCGTGGGTTTGTCGGATTGCGGATTGAATTCGCTGTGCAAAACACCGGTACCAGCGCTCATCATTTGCACATCCCCCGGATGAATGATCGAACCGTTGCCCATCGAGTCCTTGTGTTCCAGCGCGCCGTCAAGAACATAGGAAAAAATTTCCATGTCACGGTGTGGATGGGTTCCGAAACCTTTGCCGGGCTGTACCCGATCATCGTTGATGACAAGCAAATCGGAAAATCCAATTTCTTTGGGATCGTAGTAATTGGCAAATGAAAAAGTATGTTGGGTGTAGAGCCAGCCGTGATTGGCAGAGCCTCGTTCGTTGGCTTTTCGTACTTGAAGCATGTCGTTTTCCTTTCTTTCAATTGTTTATTTTCAAAAAAATCGAAGATCAATTTAAACAAATTAGTATTGCTACACGTTGATTATTTACTATTTTTCTGAGATTTGCTGAGAATGTTTTGCGTTGGTATAATCGAAAAAATCGAAAATGGAGGTTGTCATGCTGCGCTTATCTTTTGATGCAATCCGAACAATAGACGCCATCGCTCGTAGCGGTTCTTTTTCCGCCGCTGCCGAGCGGCTGCATAAAGTACCGTCGACGATTTCTTACAGCGTCGGTAAGTTGGAAGAGCAAATGGGGTTGCGTTTTTTTGAGCGCAACGGTCCCAAAGTTACGCTGACACCGATCGGACGAGAATTGCTGGAAGAAGGACGTTGCTTATTGACGGCGGCGACCGATTTAGAGTCAAAACTGCAAAAAATGGCGCAAGGCGTAGAAATCGAGCTGACCGTCACGATGGATGAGTTATTTCCGTTGGAAGCGTTTGTCGAAGATATTCTCGCTTTTCAGCAAACGCCACATCAAACACGATTGCATTTTCGCCACGAAGTGCTGACCGGTGTTTGGGAAGCGTTGATGCAGCGGCGCGCCGATTTGGTGATCGCGGCGGGCGAGGGTCCGTCCGGCGGCGGTTATAAAACGTACGCAGTAGGAACGCTGGCGTTCGCGTTTTGTGTATCACCCGATCATCCGCTCGCGCACGAACGGCAGCCGTTGCAAAAAAATCAGCTTTTGGAGCATACGGCGATCGTGATCGCCGACAGCGCGCGCTATTTGCCGTTGCGGACAATCGGATTGTATTCGGGGCAAAAACAGATGACGGTGTGTAATCTGGCGGATAAAATCAGTTTGCAGAAAGCGGGCGTCGGACATGGATTCTTGCCGCGCCCTTGTATCGCGGAGGAATTGGAGAATGACGAACTGATCGAAATGCGCGTCAGTGAACCGAAGTCCGATGAAACATTCTATCTGGCATGGCGTACCGGCGAAGAAGGCGTAGCGCTCGATTGGTGGCGACAACGATTGATGCGCGCTTGGTTGCCGCACACGTTACGGACGGTTCGTCGGCAAAGAGAGGATCGTATAAAATAACAGCTTTTAGTTTGCGCGCATCATATGTCTCTTTTGGAGTTTACCGGCGAGCGATTCATTCCCGGAATTCACGGTGAAATCGTTTACGAGCATTGGCATCGCTATGTTTTCGCCAGCCGTTTCGTTACTGACAAAAGGACGTTGGATGTCGCGTGCGGTGAAGGTTATGGCAGCGCGCTTTTAGCGAATACGGCAGCGCGGGTCACCGGAATCGATATTAGCGCGGAAGCGATAGCGCATGCGAAAGCAACGTATCAAACGCGCGACAACCTGAATTTCGTTCAGGGCAGCGCCGTGAAATTACCGTTGCCTGATGGCAGCATGGATATCATCGTGTCTTTTGAGACAATCGAGCATTTGCCGCAAGAGGCGCAGCAATCGATGATCGCCGAATTTGCGCGGGTGTTGACGCCGCAAGGATTGTTGATCATCTCTTCGCCGAATCGACCGGAGTACGCGCAGCCCGGCGCGCCGAATCCTTTTCATGTTCATGAGTTAGATCGGGACGAGCTCGCCGCGTTGTTGACGCCGCGCTTTCCGACGCAGGCGTGGTGGGCGCAGCGTCTTTATTTTGCTTCGGCGCTGTGGCGCGAGGATGGTGTGCGCCAAGATCAAGTTGATGCCGAAGCGTGGGAAGCATTGGCGGATGATTCCATGGCGCCGACAGCGCCGCCCAAAGCTAAATATTTTGTAGTGTTGGCGGCACGCGACGAGCAAGCGTTGTTGCCGAAGACGACGCAACTTTCGCTTTTTTCCGACGCCGAAGAAAAAGAATTGCAAAGGTTTTATCACGAAGCTCGAGAAGTGCTTCGGCTTGACGCGCTTGCCCGAAAGCAAATGGACGCAATGGATCGGTTGACAAACGATTTTTGTGCGCTAGAACGACAAACTGCCCAACTTCATGAAGAGATCAATGAAAAAAAGACGATTATTATGCAGCTACAAAGCGCGTTGAATTATCGAAATAGTTGGCGTGGTTGGCTGCGCTACCCTCTTTCCAAACTGCGGCAACATTTTTGCAAGTTGGAGCGGAAATAAATATATGTTTTTTCGCCATTTCCGAATTTCGACGTCGCCGGTAGATGTTGTTGTGCCGGTGTACAATGCGGCGGTGGATGTTGCGCAATGCGTCACGTCGGTATTGCGGCATACCGAAGGAAACTATCGTTTGATTATCATCAACGACGGTTCGACCGATCCGAAAACGACGGCATGGCTTGCCGAGTTGCAGGAAAGAAATTTACCGCATGTGATCATCGAACACAACGAGCGCA
The DNA here is from genome assembly GCA_031270015.1 of Burkholderiales bacterium. Classification (GTDB taxonomy): domain Bacteria; phylum Pseudomonadota; class Gammaproteobacteria; order Burkholderiales; family Casimicrobiaceae; genus UBA931. Next base: position 26,993 of record JAISYH010000045.1, read on the forward strand.
ACCTAGGCTTTACCGCGACCGCGAATCGCGGGATGCAAATGTCGGGGAACGATGTCGTATTATTGAATTCTGACACTATCGTATCGAAGGACTGGCTTACCGCATTGCGCCGTTGCGCGGCATCCGACGCGCGAATAGGAACGATTACGCCGTTTTCGAACAACGCCGAAATTTGTTCGTACCCTAAATTTTGCGCCAATAATCCATGGCGGGAAAATGCCGATCTCGAACCCGTTCGAGCGGCGCTGGCAAAAGCGGCGGTACCGAGCTACCCTGAAATTCCGACGGGTGTCGGGTTTTGCTTGTATATCAAACGCGCGGTCATCAAAAAAATCGGTGTGTTCGATATGGCGTTCGGCACCGGATACGGTGAAGAGAACGATTTCTGTTTGCGCGCGCAAAAAGAAGGGTTCACCAACGTATTGTGCGACGATGCGTTCGTCGTGCATACCGGCGAACGTTCTTTCGTTGGACGCAAAACTGAATTGAGCGAACGCAATATGCCGTTGCTGCTCGAAAAGCATCCCGAATACTTATCGTTGGTGCGTCAGTATGTTATCCGTGATCCTCTGAGCGCCATTCGGGAAGCGGCGTTATTGGAGGAAGATAAAGTGCGGCAGCCGTCGCGCGGCGTATTGCATATCATTCATTCGCACGGCGGCGGCACGGAAACGTATGCACGCGAACTCATTGCAGAGTTACAGAAAGATTGGCGGCACTATTTAGCGATTGCGTGCGGCGACGAATGGCAGATCGAGCTTCACGCGCAACAAAAACAACGAAACGCGTCGGTTCTCCGTGTGCGGCGGCGTGCCAGAGAGTCTTGGGAAACTTTTCTCGGACAACTGTGCGCGACGCTCGGCATCACATTGATTCATGTGCATAATATTTCCGAATGTCGAGAGGGCATCCTTCCGGCGTTGCCTAAACTGGGCATTCCTTATGGTTATACCGTTCACGATTTGAGTTTCGCTTGTCCGACGATTACTTTTCTTGATCCGACGACGCGATATTGCGGTGGACAGACAGACAACGAAACATGTGCCGAGTGTTTGAAGCAGAAACCCGATTTCGCGGAAGTCAATATTGAACATTGGCGCGAGCGGCATCGCGTATGGATGGCGCAAGCGACGTTCGTGATCGCGCCATCGCATTGGACGTCAGAAATGTTCAAACGATATTTTCCTGAAACAGAAATCGCCGTTATCGCGCATGGCACGTCAGACGAGACGCGCCCCCCGAAAGGACTGCCCGTAATATTAATGCCGCAAGACGATGTGCCGACTGTAGCGGTATTGGGCGCGGTAGGTCCCGATAAAGGCGCGCGCCGCTTAGAAAAATTAGTGGCGTTAGCGCGCGCGCAAAACGCGCGTATTCGTTTCGTGTTGATTGGCTATCTCGATAAAGAGCACGGACCATGGCAAAGTGAAGACGCCCGTTTTTTCATCACCGGTCGTTATGATCCGCGCGATTTATCGACGTTGCTGGACTATTATCGTATTTCATTGGTTCTTTTTCCTTCGGCGGGACCCGAGACGTTCAGTTATACTTTATCGGAAACGTGGCGCGCTGGTCGCCCTGCGTTTGTGCCGCCCATCGGAACATTGGCGGAGCGGATGACAGCGCATTCCGCTGGCTGGATCATGAGCGAAGAAGAGTGGAAAGACGAAGCGCAGATGTTCCGCCGTTTGTTATTTTTGGTATCGAATGAAGCGGAAAGCGCGCGCGCGGAAAAAACAAAACTCGCTGCGCGCGCGCCACAAATGTCTTTACCGATCATGGCGGCGCAAACGGAAGAAATTTATCGAAAAGTATTGGATACGCAAATATTATCTTTGAAAGGGCTGCCGTTTCCGCCGGCACGCATCCGCGACGCGCTCGGTTATCAAGCGTGGTCTGCCACGCCTCCGCGCCCGAACGTAGGGCTGGCGATGCGGCTGACGCAATGGGGCGTAAGAGCGAAGCGCACGTCGATGGGACATCTTTTGTATCGGTTGACGCCCAAGCCGTTGATAAACGCGTTATTAAATCGCGCGATGGGAGAATGAGGGTGGATGGGTGATGAATACGCCGAAAATCGATTGGTTGGCGCGTGGTTTGCGGCATCGCGAGCAAGGAATGTGGCCCGACGCGCTGCTTTGTTTTGAGAAAGCGACACAAGACGCGGATACGGCGCGCGCGGGCAGCGCGCACTTTTATCTTGGCGAAGCTTGGTGGGGTTTGGCGCGCTTGGATAAAGCGGTAGCCGCATGGCAGCGCGGTTACGATAGCAACAGCAATAATATGGTGTGTTTGCAGGCGTTGACCGATGCGTTGATACACTTGGGACGACTCGAAGAAGCGGGGCAATACGCGCAGACAGTCTTATCGTACGATAAAGAGGACGTGCGTGCGCTTTGGGTGGACGCGCTTTTACGGTTTAAGGTTCGTGATGCCGACAGTAAGGAAATATTGCTTACGCTCATCAAAGAGCACGTTGAGATTTTGGACGATATTGCTTACGCGCGCGTGTTGGCGCAGACATTCGATGATCAATTGACGTATCGTGACGATGACGATCAAGAATTATTGGTTTTAGTCGAAACGTTGCTTTTTTCGGAATCGTTGAGCGCAAGCGTTTTGGCGATGAGTTTGCTGCGGGCGTTCGTCGAGTTGGCGCCAGAAAGATTTTCAGAAATCGAAACATTTCTTCCGACGGTACTGGAAGCCAATATTTTGCCTCAGGATGAAGATGGATTGCGCGCGCTGGCGCAAACATTGTCGGCAAAGGGTTTTGCGAAACAAGCCGAATCGTTCGCTGCGCATTACGCGCGACGTCAGGAAGCGGCGTATGAATATCAACGACAGAACGCGGATACGCCACCGTCGAATTGGTCGCAACGCACGCAAGGCGCATTGCGAATCGCTTGGCTTTTGCCCGGCGATACGGTGCGCGCGCTGATCGAACCATTAGCGAACGCCATCACATCAGAAGGACTTTTTTCCGTGTTTGATGTTTGGAGCGTTAATCGACATCAAGAAGCGCGCGCGGCGCAAGCCATTGTTGGCAATACCACCATGATTCGCGCGTTGGCTGCGGAAAAACCGGCGGAGAAGTTGACGCCGTTCGACTACGATGTGTTGATCGATGGCGCAGGATTATCGTGGTCGTGCCGCACTTTTTTTGTCGAGCGCCCGGCGCGAATGATCTGGTCGGCAGTATCACCGGAAGCGCTGGCGTTACCATCAGTATGGACAGACAAAACGTTCAATGATTTTTCGACGTTATGGACGACGCTTCGAGAATGTGCGAAAGATCTTCCGCCGTCATCGAAATTATCGGCGCAAGCTTTCTTCACACAACGTGATATTGCATTGCGCGCGCACCGAGAGCGCGATTTCGAGACGGCGCGCGCGGTCTATCAAACGCTTTTGCGTGAGCAGCCGCAAATGGCGGCGTTGCATTATCTCGTGGCGATGTTGGAGCGAGATGCGCAAAATGGCGAAGTTGCCGAAGCGCATTTTGACGCCGCGATTCAAAACGCACCTTTTTGCGGTAAAACGTATTGTTCTTACGCCGAATATTTGATGGAACGTAATATTGATCGCGCGCGCGCCATTACCGAACAGGGTCTGGCGAACGCACCAATGGCATTGGAACTGACGCGCATTGCCGGTGATGTTGCGATGCGGCGCGGCGATACGAAACTTGCCGAAACGATGTTTTCCGATCTGTTGCGTTTTGAGCCGACGCGCGCGCGCGTTCATTTCGATCTCGGTATCGCATTGCAGAGGCAAAATAAATTGCAGGAAGCGGCGCGTTCTTATCAGCGCGCGTTATTGTTCGATCCTAATATGATCGAGGCGCATTTCAATCTGGGCGCGTTGTTTCAAGAAAGAAGCTTGTTCGAAACGGCGGAAGCCGCGTACCGCTCCGTATTGAGCCTCGCGCCGACGCATACGCGCGCTTATATGCAATTGGGTGAAACTTTGGCGGCGCAAGGAAAAATCCGAGAGTGGTTTGAAAACTTCAAACAGTTTCAGACACATTGTCCATCGTCGCTGTTAATGATTTCGCAAGGATTGGAAGCTAGCCAGTTCATGGGCAATTATCAAGGCGTCGATTATTTTCTTGAGCGATTACGCAAATTTGAGTTCCGCGCGGAAAACAACGCTGAATTGATTGAGGCGCTGGACCTCATCCAATATCAGTTTTTGTTTTTCGATATCGAGCCGGAGTTGTCTCTGAAAATGGCAAAACTCTACGACGAAGCGATGCGTAAAACGTTTGGTGCGCCGTTACCGCGCCGGGCGCAACGCCGCGCCGGGAAAGTCCGTATTGGTTACTTGTCGGCGGATTTATGCAATCATGTAATGGGGCGAATGATCTGGTCGGCGACGCGATATCACGATCAAAATCACTTTGAGCTATTCTTTTACTCATTGACGCAAAGCCACGATCACGTGACTGAAAACTTGAAAAACCTTGCCGATCACTTTACGACACTTGCCGGATTCGGCGAATTTGAAGCCGCGCTTCGGATTGCTGAGGACGATCTCGATATTTTGGTCGATCTGTCCACTAACACCAAAGGATCAAAACCCGGTATTTTGACGTTGAAGCCAGCACGCGTACAAATCACCCATGTCGCCAACGCTGGAACATTGGGTTTATCGACGATTGATTTCAAGTTGACCGATCACTTTGCCGACATACCAGAAATGCAAGAGTTTCAAATCGAACGGTTTTTGGCGATGCGAGGATGCGTTTATCCGTATCATCACGTCGAACCGGCGACGGATCATCCTTACCATCGGCAAAAACTCGGCATTCCCAACGATGCCGTATTGCTCGGCGCGTTCGTGCAGCCGATGAAACTTTCGGCGCGTTGTTTGGCGTTGTGGCGGCGAGTGTTGGAGAAAATTCCCAAAGCTCGACTGGTTTTTTCACCGATCGTTCCGATATACGTCCAGATTTACCGTCACTTGATGAAAAGCGCTGGCATTGGCGAAGATCGTTATCTTTTTTTGCCGATCCCCGAAGGCGAAGCGATGCGGCAAGCGCGTTATGCTATTATTGATTTTGTGCTTGACCCGATGCCGTACGGTAATGTCAATGGCGCGTTGGAACCTCTGGACGCTGGCGTGCCGATCGTGACTTTGCTCGGACGGCGGCATGGCGAGCGAACGACTTATTCGATATTGAAAAATTTGGGCGAGACGCGAACCGTTGCCGAAAGCGGAAATGATTACATTGAAATCGCTGCGCGTCTTGCCAACGATCCGGCGTTTATGGGTGACGTGCGCGAGGGTATTCGAAAAGGACTCAAAGAATCGTCTTTGGTCGATATGGAGCAGCACTGCCGCTATCTCGAGGAAGCGTATCTTGTTGCGATTCAGCAGACGGGCAATGGATGATAGGGGAAAAATTGGATAAAAAGGCAGAGAAAATATGCTTTTTTTGTTGCCGAATGACTATTTTCCGTAGTGTCTATCAGTGAACGAATAAAAAAACAGCCCGCGTTTCGGGCTGTTTTTTGCGCATAGAAAAGATGTTTAACGTTTCGAGAACTGTTTACGGCGACGCGCTTTGCGCAAACCGACTTTTTTGCGTTCGACTTCGCGCGCGTCGCGGGTAACGAGACCGGCTTTGGAAAGCGTCGGTTTCAATTCCGCGTCGTAATCGATGAGCGCGCGGGTGATTCCGTGACGAACTGCGCCTGCTTGACCGGACTCTCCGCCGCCAGCGACGTTAACCATGATGTCGAAAGTGGTCAGATGCGCAGTCAGCGCCAGCGGTTGCCGCGCAATCATCCGACCGGTTTCGCGGGAGAAAAACTCGTCGATCGGTTTACCGTTTACGACGATATTACCGCTGCCTTGTTTGATGAAAACACGCGCTACCGAGCTTTTGCGGCGACCTGTTCCGTAGTAATAATTGCCGATCATAATTAAATATCCAGAGGTTTGGGTTGTTGCGCGCTGTGCGGATGATCGCCGCCGGCATAACATTTCAGTTTTTTGATCATTTGATAGCCGAGAGGTCCTTTGGGAAGCATCCCTTTTACCGCTTTTTCGAGCGCGCGACCAGGGAAGCGACTCTGCAATTTTTCAAAATTGGTGGTGCTGATACCCCCCGGATAACCGGAGTGGCGATGGTAAAGTTTGGCTTGCGCCTTATTGCCGGTCACGACCAATTTTTCGACATTGGTGACGATGATATAGTCGCCGGTATCGACATGCGGCGTATACGTGGCTTTATGTTTACCGCGCAAACGTAAAGCGATCTGGCTGGCTAAACGACCGAGAACTTTATCGGTGGCGTTAATGACATACCAGTCCCGCTGGACTTCATGGGGCTTGGCTGAAAAGGTTTTCATAATATATATGACTCACGTCAAACAACGTTTATTTTAGAGAAACTAACATAATAGACTAACTTTCGGGAAAAGGTCAACATGAGCGATAAGCTTAAAACGTGGAATCAAGGCACAGAATGAAGGCATAATGGAACGAGAAAATGAGAATGAGAAGTCACAACGCATGATTGACGACCTTGCGCGTGTTCGGATGGTATTGATCGGCGTTAGTCATCCCGGGAACATTGGCTCAGCGGCGCGGGCGATGTGGACAATGGGTTTGTCACGGCTGATTTTAGTTGCGCCGCGGCGTTTTCCAGCACCAGAAGCAATGGCGATGGCGTCGGGAGCGGGCGATATATTGGAAAATGTGACGATGACGGAAACATTATCAGAGGCGCTCATCGGGTGTGCGTGGAGCGTCGGGTTTTCGGCGCGTCCTCGTAAATTTGCCGGAAAAGTTTTTTCGGTACGTGAAGTGGCACAAGCCGCCACACATCTGCTTGTCGATGCCGGAAAGGATCAAGAAATCGCGTTTGTGTTTGGCACGGAAATGTCCGGATTATCAAACGCCGAGTTGGCGCAGTGTTCGGTCGTGGCGACAATTCCGGCAAATGAACGATATTCGTCGCTGAATCTGGCGGCGGCGGTACAGGTCGCCGCTTACGAGATGAGAGTCGCGTTGCTTTCTGACGCAGTTTGGCGGGCGCCGAGATTTACGCTGGCAAAACACGAAGAGGTCGAAAAATTGTTTGCGCACGCGCAACAAACGTTGATCAGAAGCGGCTTTCTCGATCCCGGATGCCCTAAAAGGTTGATGCCGAGATTGCGTCGCCTTTTCGCGCGCACGGAGCTGGAACGGGAAGAGGTCAATATTTTGCGCGGTATTTTGTCGCAAATGGATAAATGGATTAAATTGTCCGATAAAAAAAAGCAATGAATGGCAAGGTGAATTAATACAGCCGCTCTGTTATACTCGTTACGACGAGAGACGGTTTTATTTGTTTTTGGTTTACTCTGGTGTTATTCTAAACAAGATGTTTTGAATGGCACGCCTTGTCCGTATGGAAAGAGGCGATAAAGGGGTTTTGAAAATCAAACGAGAAAAGGAAAAGATAATGAGTAAGAAAAACATTGCGCCGGGAATCAATATTGGTATCGGCGCCAAAGATCGTGAAAAAATCTGCGCGGGACTCAATGCGTTGCTTGCTGACACTTTCGCGTTGTACTTGAAAACACATAACTTCCACTGGAACGTGACCGGACCAATGTTCAATACGTTGCACACGATGTTTGAAGAGCAATACACGGAACTGTGGAACGCGACGGACATGGTCGCCGAACGCATTCGCGCGCTGGGTTATCCCGCGATTGGCACGTTTTCGCAATACAACAAATTGTCGACGATCAAAGAAACCATTGGTGTGCCGGAAGCGGAAGAGATGATTCGTCTGCTGGTCGAAGGCAACGAAGCGGCGGCGCGCACGGCGCGTAAATCTTTTCCGGCGGCGGACAAAGCGGGCGACGAAGCCACTGCAGATCTGCTGACCGCGCGCTTGCAGGCGCACGAGAAAAACGCGTGGATGTTGCGTAGTTTACTTGAGAGTTAAATCGGTGCAGTGAGAAACCACAATAAAAAAACGGGCTCTTGCCCGTTTTTTTATTGCTTTTTATTGATCTGAGCGCTTACGCGCACTATACTTTTGCCATTTTCCACATCCAAAAAGCGCGTCTTTACCGACGGACGGCGGAGCGATAACGTGATATTGATATGACTGTTGCTATTGTTCATTCGCGGGCACTGACAGGGCTTGACGCGCCGCCGGTTACTGTCGAGGTGCATCTGTCCGGTGGTCTGCCGGCGTTTAATTTGGTCGGACTGCCTGATGCGGAAGTACGCGAAGCGCGTGACCGTGTGCGCGCCGCGATTCAAAATTCGCAATATGAATTTCCGGTGCGAAAAGTCACAGTAAACTTGGCGCCGGCGGATTTGCCCAAAGAATCGGGACGTTTCGATTTGCCTATCGCGCTCGGAATTCTCGCCGCGACGGGACAAATACCGCAACAAGCGTTGGAACAATATGAGTTTGCCGGAGAACTAGCGTTGACCGGAGAATTGCGCGCGATTCGTGGCGCATTGGCGATGGTGTTATCGGCGCGCCGCGAAGGACGCGCGTTTATTTTGCCAGAAGCCAGTGCCAGAGAAGCCGCTTTAGTACAACAGGCGACTGTTCATCCGGCAAAATCGTTATTGGCGGTTTGCGGACATTTGACGGGGCATGAAGCGTTGCCGCCGTTATCGTTTTCCAAAGACGCAGATGAGCGTGTGGCGCATCAAGCTGATCTTTGCGAAGTGAGGGGACAGCATCAAGCAAAACGCGCGTTGGAAATTGCGGCGGCGGGACAACATTCTTTGCTGTTTTTCGGTTCGCCCGGAGCGGGAAAATCCATGTTGGCGCAGCGATTACCAGGGATCATGCCGCCATTGACAGAAGAAGAAGCATTGGCTTCGGCTGCGATTGCTTCTCTTGCCGGACGGTTTGATATCGGTCGCTGGCGGCAACGCGCTTACAGATCGCCGCATCATACCGCAAGCGCGGTTGCGCTGGTCGGGGGCGGTAGCGATCCGCGTCCGGGAGAAATATCGTTAGCGCATCACGGCGTTTTATTCCTTGATGAATTGCCGGAATGGGACCGTTCGGTTTTGGAGGTATTGCGCGAACCGCTGGAATCCGGCGAGATTCATATTTCGCGGGCGGCGCGACAAAGCGTTTTCCCGGCGCGCTTCCAACTGATCGCCGCGATGAACCCCTGTCCGTGCGGCTGGCAAGGACACGAAAGCGGGCGATGTCGTTGTACGCCGGAACAAATTATCCGATACCGAGCGCGAATTTCCGGTCCTCTGCTTGACCGTATCGATTTATCCATAGAAGTTCCGCCACTATCCGCCGACGCCATCAAACTCAACGCGCCTGTCGATCCCGAGTCCGAGAACAGCGATACCGTCAGGCGCCGGGTAACGCGCGCATATCAAACGCAAATGGAAAGGCAAAATTGCGCAAACGCGCATTTGTCGCCATCAGCATTGAAACACTATATCGCTATCGAGGAAAGCGCGGAGGATTTGCTGGGGCAAGCGATGAAAAATAATTATCTTTCAGCGCGGGCTTACCACCGCTTGCTGCGCGTTGCGCGGACTATTGCCGATTTGGCGAACACATCGACGGTAACGCGCGGTCATGTCGCCGAGGCGTTGAGCTACCGCAAGTTCGACCGTAGCGGCGGATAATCTATCGCACATAAAAGTCCTCGGCTTTTGCCGAGGACTTTTTAGAACGAAAAAAAGTTTAAATGTCCAACTGTTCCGGTCTGATTTTCATCGCTTTGGCGATTTTTGCCAAAGTCGATGGGCGCGGATTTTCTCTTTTTTCCGTCAACGCATAAGCGCCCTGCGTGACGTTGAGGCGTCTTGCCACCTGAACTTGCGTCAAACCAAGATATTCGCGCCAGGCACGCAGCGGAGCAACCTTATCTTGCTGGACGCGTCTTAATACTTCGTTGGGCACAGCCGCTCCGGAATGCGTTTTCACTTTCTGCGTAGTCGATACTTTACTTGCCGAGACTTTTTGTCCCGAAAGCTCTTTATACTGCGAGTAAGTCATTAATACATACAATGGAGAACCATTAGGACCGGGAAGAATATGAACATTTTTTGTTTTCATAGCATAAGTACCATTAATAGAAATTAACATAAAAGAAAGACCATAGATTATTATGGTTTCGCTTCGCCTCATAATCATCATGTTTTTCATGACATTTCATCAGTATAAACAAAAATAAGTGAAACAAAAAGGAATTTATACCAATATATTGTATTTTAATATTATGTGATTATTGAATCATACAAAGAAAACGGATATTTATCTTTACAAGCTCACCCAAAATATTGTCAAAGCATAGGCAGATTTTCGAAAGTGTAAATCTGCCGCAAATAAGACACAGTTGTTTCTCTTGTCATGTTTCTTTGCTTTTTCTATTTCGTTATTTTTTAAGTTGCAAGAAAAAATAACTATGTCTATAATGTCAGACCTTTGCTGTTAGCTGTTGTGTTAGATTAGGTTATTGAGGTTTTTAGGATTAATGGCTGATGGTAGTTCTTTAAGAATGAGGCAATTGATAGGTGTGGGCGCTGCTGGTTCATAACCATGAAGGTGGTTATGGAGTTTTATAGGAAAAGCAGGGCTCACACGAAAGAAGTATGCAAGTGCGGTTCTGGTTGATAGAGATTGACTGGAATCGATCCTTGATGGATTTCGAGAGAGTTTTAGGATTAGAGTGAA
>JAISYH010000056.1 GCA_031270015.1 Burkholderiales bacterium
GTACCGTGTCATATTATCTCTTGACATATCGTGGTGATTGGGGGCACAATTGGGGGCACCAAACCCAGTGAGTCCCTTAAGAGCCCCCAAATGAGCAGAGTTTCCACTGCTGGCAAGCCCAAGCTCAAGGCTGCATTACGCGGCGTGTTGACTGACGTGGTAATCAGACAGGCAAAACCGGCTGAGAAGCCCTACAAGTTAAGTGATGGGGGCGGCATGTTCCTTCTAATCAACCCCTATGGTTCTAAGTACTGGCGGCCGAAATATCGAATTGAGGAAGTAGAAAAGCTGCTATCCCGTGGCGTGACTCTTAAATCAGCTTGAAAGCGGCTGGTCTCGGTTTTTTCACGAGAATTCCTCTTTGGATGAGTGGCGGCACGCCCGCGCCCGATACAGAGTGCGCCGCTTGGAATTTGTTTAAATCGCAAAATCCATATCCAATTTCTTGGGCAACGGTATGTTTTTCAGTCGCACATATTGCGGCACGCCATTTTTAAACGGCGGCGGAGTTTCGCCGCGAATCAGCGGCGTGAGATAGGCGCGCGCTTTGTCGGTGATGCCGAAACCATCGCGCGTGATATAAGTTTTGGGCAACATTTTTTCGTGATTAGCGATTTTTGCCAGTGGCGCGGCTTTGATCTTCCAGCGGTACGGCACATCGGATGTACGGATGATCGCGGGCATTATGGCGTTGTGTCCGCCAAGCGCGAATTGCACCGCCGCTTTGCCGACGGCGTAGGATTGTTCGAGGTCGGTTTTCGACGCGATGTGTCTCGCCGCGCGTTGCAAATAATCGGCGACCGCCCAATGGTATTTGTAATTGAGTTTCTCGCGGATCAGTTGCGCGATTTGCGGTCCGATACCGCCGAGTTGCGCATGACCGAACGCATCGCGTGTTCCTGTTTCCGCCATTAGTTTTCCCGAAGCATCGCGCAAACCTTCGGAGACGCCGATGCAGCAATATCCGAAACGTTCGGTTTTCTCGCGTACGGCGCGCAAAAACTTCGCCTCATCGAAAACGACTTCGGGAAACAGCAATAATAAAGGTATCGGCGTTTTTTTGTCTTCGGCGAGTCCGACCGCCGCCGTGATCCAACCAGCGTGGCGTCCCATCACTTCCATTACAAAGATTTTGGTGGACGTTTTCGCCATCGACGCCACATCGAACGCCGCTTCACGCATCGAGGTAGCGACGTATTTAGCAACCGAACCGAAACCCGGGCAATTATCGGTCAATACCAGATCGTTATCGACGGTCTTTGGAATATGAATCGCCTGCAACGGGTAGTTGAGCCTGTCGGCGATTTGTGAAACTTTCAAGCAGGTATCGGCGGAATCGTTGCCGCCGTTATAGAAAAAATAGCCGATGTCGTGAGCGCGGAATACGTCGATCAACCGCTCGTATTGCGCGCGCGACTCCGCCAATCCTTTGAGTTTATATCGGCACGAACCGAACGCGCCGGACGGTGTATGTTTCAATGCGGCAATCGCGGTGGCGCTGTCGCGTCCGGTGTCGATCAAATCTTCAGTCAGCGCGCCGATAATACCGTTGCGTCCGGCGATCACTTTACCGATTTTATCTTGATGTTTACGCGCGGTCTCGATCACGCCGGCGGCGCTGGCGTTGATGACGGCGGTCACGCCGCCGGATTGCGCGTAAAAAGCGTTGCGTTTTTTCATGAGTTTTCCAAACCAATCAAGTCAATATCAGATCGCTGTGGCACGAAAGCAAAACCACGATTAAACGGCGGTGTCGTGCAACGAAGCGCGGTTGATTTGTCCGAGCAAGCGCAGCGCGGGCGCGTAATCCGGTTGCGCCGCCAACGCGCGTTCGACAAGTGAACGCGCTTCGGTGCGCGCGCCTTGATCGAGCAACAATTGTGCGAGGTTACAGCAGAACGCCGGATCATAAGGGCGGATTTGTGTCGCCAGCGTTTGCGTCGCCAGCGCCGTATCATGGTCACCGCGCATTCGTTCGATCATGGCGCGCATATTGAGCGCCCACGGATCGTTGAAACTGATCGCGAGCGTTTCGTCGATTTTTTCCAGCGCTTGCGAAAACCGTTGTTGCTGTATTGCTGCTGCCGCTTCTTGCAACAGAGGTTCGGCGCGCGCTGTCAACGCTTCGCTGGCGGCGCGCCATTTATCGTACACGATATCACGGAAACGGACGAAGCGATCGGGATCGTGGTTTCTGCCGCCAACCGTGCCGGACGAACCGTTATCGACATACCAGAGAAAGGTTTGCAGCGGCTCGAAATAAAACGGCGTGTATTGCGCGCATTGCAAAAAGAAATCCCAATCTTCGTGAATGTCGAGCGCGGCATCGAAAAGGCAACCGGAGGCGATCATCTGTTTTGAGATAAGCGCGCTCGACAAATGAATAAAATTGCGTGAATAAAGCTCGGCGAGCGCCGCAGGTTGCCCATAGATTTCGCGTTGTCCGTCGGTAAACACGGCTTGCGCCAGCGAATGAACGACTTTCGCGTCATTGGCGCGTGTGGTCGCGTCGATCAAACCGGCGATATGTTCGGGAAGAAATTCGTCGTCGTCGTCGAGAAAAGTCAACCACGCGCCGCTTGCTTCTTGAACGCCAAGGTTGGCGGCGAGCGGACGAGAGAGCGGCGTATCGGGAACGATGAAACGCAACGGAAACACACCGATGGTCTCCGGTTGTGGCGGATGCGCTTTACCGTTCGCGGCGACCAGCAGTACCTCGATATTGGGATAAGTCTGCGCCGCCAGCGATGCCAACGCCGTAGAAAGTCCAGGACGCGCCATACTACGGACGATTACGGAAACGCACGGCGTAGACATCGTTCTTTCCTTACGATTTCAACGCGGCGAGGCAAGCCGCGCGGATTTCCTCGACCGTACCAACACCCGCGACTTTGCGATATTTTGGCGTTCTCGCGCTTTCCGCCAATTTCGCGTAGTAAGCCACCAGCGGCGCGGTTTGCTCATGATACACGGCAAGACGCTTGCGTACGGTATCTTCTTGATCGTCATCGCGTTGGATCAAGGGTTCGCCAGTCATATCGTCGATGCCTTCTCGTTTCGGCGGATTGAAACGGATATGGTAGGTACGTCCCGACGCCTGATGAATGCGCCGTCCGCTCATCCGCTCGACGATTTCTTCATCGGGTACGGCGATTTCCAACACATAATCCAATACAACGCGCGCGTCTTTCAAAGCGTCCGCTTGCGTGATAGTGCGCGGGAACCCATCGAACAAATAACCGTTGACACAATCGACTTCTTTCAGTCGCTCGCGTACCAGCCCGATCACGATATCGTCGGAAACAAGCTTGCCGTCGTCCATGATTTTTTTTGCGGCGACGCCGAGCGGCGTTTGCGCTTTCACGGCGGCGCGCAGCATATCACCTGTTGAAATTTGTGGAATGCCGTAAGCTTCTTTGATAAATCCTGCCTGAGTTCCCTTACCCGCTCCGGGCGGACCAAGTAAAATAAGTCGCATGGTGTGTTCCTTACTTAAAGTCTGATTTTCTATGGGGATAGCTGCACGGTCAAGCGCGGCTATGAGAAAAATGCCAATATGCGCCGGAGAATCAGCGGTTGTTGTTGTTCTGCTTCAAAAGTTCTTCGTTGGCGACGCGCAAATCTTTTTCAGTGTCGATTCCCGGCAGCAGCGCCTCGTCGGTGATCAATACGCAGATTTTATAGCCGTGCCAGAGCGCACGTAGCTGTTCGAGTTTTTCGATACATTCAGTAGGCGCGGCTGATAACGAAGAATAAAGACGGAGAAATGACGCGCGGTAAGCATAGATGCCATAGTGACGGTACGGTGGATGTTCGGACGGGTACGCTTGTCGCCAGTCTGCGACGGACGCGTTTGAAACCAACTCGCGCGCAAAAGGAATCGGCGCGCGACTGAAATATGAAGCGTAACCCCAACGGTCGAGCGCGACTTTGACGATGTTGGGGTTGTCAAAATCAGCGCGTTCAGTGATCGGATGACACGCTGTTGCCATTGCCGCGTCTTCATGCATCATCAGTTTTTCGGCGACGCGATGAATTAACGTTGGCGACATGAATGGCTCATCGCCTTGAACATTGACGATGATGTGGTTATCGGGCAATCCGAGCAGATCAATGGCTTCGGCGATACGATCCGTTCCCGAAGCGTGATCAGCGCGAGTCATTACCGTTTCGATGCTTGCTGCCAGAGCGACATGAGCGACGCGCTCATCGTCAGTGGCAACGATGATGCGCGAGGCGTGACTTTGTCGCGCTCGTTCGGCGACACGCACGATCATCGGTATGCCGCCGAGATCGGCGAGCGGTTTGCCCGGTAAGCGCGTCGAGGCGTAACGAGCGGGAATGATGACGACGAATGACATGCGTTTAATCCGGTTGAAAATGATGCCGCGCCGGATCTTGCGTCGCCGCGAGATCGTTGTCGTTCAATTTGCGCGCTTCATCCTCAAGCATCACTGGGACGCCGTCGCGTATTGGATAGGCGAGTTTCGCGCCGCGCGAAATGAGTTCACTCCGCGTCGCGTCGTAAATGAGCCGTCCGCGCGTGACCGGACAAACAAGCAGTTCTAAAAGTTTGGAATCAATTGGCGGGTTGGGCTGCACGCAGTTTCTCCTCAATCAAATCAAGCAACGGATCGGGAATCTGGCTGATCATCGCAAGATACCAGCAGCGATCGTCGGCAAAGACACGGCATTTCACAGCGTCTTTTTCGGTCATGATGATCCAGCGGGCTTCGGGAATCGCCAAATCAGCCGCAGTGTACGGGAAATGGTCGGCGAACGAATGACTCGTCGCGTGAATGCCGAGTTTTTTCAGCATGGTGAAAAAACGTTCTGGATGACCGATGCCAGCGATAGCGTGGATGTCTTTTTCGCGCGCCAACGAAGCAGGTTCGCGAGTGGTCTTGGGATCGTTGGTTTTTCGCAAAGCATCTTCTTTCAATATTTGTCGAAACAGCGGCGCGTTGGTGTTGAGCGACGGTAACGGCGAGGCGTCATCTAAGGAGGTCACTACGACCGCGGAAACTTGCGCCAACCGCGACGCACGCTCGCGCAATGGTCCGGACGGCAAACACAAACGATTGCCGAGTTGCCGCACGCCGTCGAGAACGGCAATCTCAGCGACGCGCGACAGCCGATAATGCTGTAAGCCATCGTCGGCGACGATCACGTTGACCTCAGGATAATCGCGCGTCAACCGTTCGCCCGCTTCCACGCGGTCGGTACCAACGGACATTGGCACGCCGACCCGCGCGATTTGCACGGCTTCGTCACCGACCTCGGATGGATCGCTGTCTTCAGTGACGAGTAGGGTATCGCCGCGTTTGCTCGCTTTTCCGCCATAACCGCGACTGATGACACCCGGCGTGAAACCACGCTCGCGCAGCGCGTGAACCAGCGCGATGACGAACGGCGTTTTGCCGGTGCCACCGACAGTGATGTTACCGACGACGATCACCGGTACGGACAGCGGATGAATTTTCAGAAAACCATGTCGGTACAACGACGCGCGAATTTCGACGACGACGGCGTATAAAATCGTCAATGGCAGCAGAACGATCGCCAGCCATGTCGCGTCGCGTCGATACCAGCTATCGAGGAAAGCACGCGCGATCTTCGTCATACAGGTCACCGGGGAATCGGTTCGTTGGTTGCGAAAGTGAGATGCGCGATATTAGCAAAACGCGCCGCTTCCATCACCCGAATCACCGATTGATGGGTGGCGCTGGCGTCGGCGTTGATAACGACGATCGGATCGGGTGTATCGCCAGCGGCATCACGCAATAATTGCGCGAAATCTTCAGCGGTCGAAAAACGAAAGATCTGCCCGTTCACGACGTAATTGCCCTCGGAATCGACGCCGACATTGATTTCTTGGATGCGGTTTTCGACTTGTTTGGCGCTGGCTTCGGGCAAAGTAATTTGCAACTCTCGGATACGCTGATAGGTTGTCGATACCATCAGGAAAATCAAAATCACCAACAAGACGTCGATCAACGGGATAAAGTTGATTTCAGGTTCATTGGGGACTCGGTAACCGCGTAAATTCATGAGCAACCTGCGCAATCAACGGGGACTATGATGCACGGCATCCACCAGCCGGATCGCCTCGCGCTCCATTTCGACGATGTACGATTCGACCAACGCGCGAAAGTGGCGGTAGAAAATCATGCACGGAATCGCGATCATCAGACCGAGCGCGGTGTTGTAAAGCGCTACCGAAATGCCGTGCGCCAATTGCGTCGGGTTCGTTCCGGCGGCGGTAGTCGAAGCGAAAATTTCGATCATGCCGACGACTGTACCGAAAAGTCCCAACAATGGCGACATTGCCGCAATCGTTCCTAGCGTGGTTAAAAACCGATCGAGCCGGTGGGTGACGACTCGTCCAACTTCTTCGATCGCTTCTTTCATCACCACGCGCGGCGCTTGCGCGTTTGCCAAACCAGCGGCAATGATCTGCCCCAATGGACCGCGCTGCGCGGTTTTAGTCAGAAGTTCAGTACTCAATCCTTTTTGGCGAAATTCGGCGAGCACTTCATCGACCAGTCCTTTGGGAATGATCGCTGAACGGCGCAACGCCCAGAAACGCTCTATGATGATCGGTATGGCGACCACTGATGCAAAAATCAAAAACCAAATCGGCCAGCCAGCCGCTTGAATGATATCCCACACAAAGTTTCTCCTACAATCGCAGCGCTTCGCAACGCGGTTTGATTAAACGTGATTACAGCAGGAATAGATTATACCGTTAAGCTGTTTTTCGTGCGCGTTGCACTTTTTTGACGCCAGCAACACGCCGCAATCCGCGCAGGATTTCCGCCAGTTGTTGGCGATTACGGACATCGAGCAAAAATCCCATCGTTATCGGTTCTTGCGGGCTGGAACGATCCAGCCATAACTGCGCGATATTGGTATCGGTTTTGGCGATGACCGATGTCAAGTCGGCAAGTAACCCGTGTCGATCTTTCGCCCACAACAGAATTTCGCTTGCATACAAAGCCTGGGCTTCAGCGGGCCAGGCGACATCGATCAATTCGTGTTGCTCCGGCGCCCGTTCTTTTAAAACGGCGCAATCGCGGATATGGACTTCCAAACCAAGTCCGGAACGCATCCAGCCGATGATCGGGTCGCGCGGAAGAGGATGGCAACAAGCCGCGTAACGGAGCAGTGTATTTTGTCCGTCAGGTAACTTAAGATTTTTCTGCTGAGTATTTTTTCCCACTTTTCTGGTCGTTTTGGTGAGCTTATCGACCAGCGTTTGGGCGACGGTGAACGGCAGGATTTTGCCGCGTCCGATCTCTACATAAAGATCGTCCAGAGTTTTGGCGGAATAATTTTCCGCGAGCGCTTGCCAAAGATCAGGCGCGACGTTGTCCGGCTTGATTTTGAAAATCGAAAATGAATGATGCAATAAACGTTCACCAAGCGCTTCGGCTTCGTCTTTTTGTTGGTTTTTGAGAAAATTACGGATTGCCGAACGCGCGCGTCCAGTAACGACAAAAGAAAGCCAGGTGGGTGTAGGCGACGTTTCGGGGTTGGTGATGATCTCGACCTGACTGCCGTTGCGTAACACGGTACGCATCGGCATTGCTTCATGATTGACGCGCGCGCCGGCGCAATGGTGACCGATATCGGTATGCACTGCGTACGCAAAATCAAGTACGGTGGCGCCAAGCGGCAGCGTAAAAATCTTGCCTTTGGGCGTGAACACATAAATTTCTTCGGGAAACAAATCGCGCTTGATGTTATCGACGAACTCAATCGAATCCGCTTCCAGCGGCATTTCAAGCAGTCCTTTAAGCCATTGTCGCGTGTTTTGTTGCGTTTCGACGAGATTGGCAAAGTCGCTTGCCGAGCGGTACATCCAATACGCGGCGATACCCGCGTCGGCGACGAGATTCATGTCGTGCGTACGAATCTGAACGTCGATGGGCATACTGCCGGGACCGAACAAAGTCGTGTGCAAAGACTGATAGCCGTTAGCTTTCGGAATGGCGATGTAGTCTTTGAAGCGTCCAGGGATTGGTTTCAACGCTTCATGCAGCACGCCTAACGCCGCATAGCAATGTTCGCGCGTATCGACAATGATGCGAATTCCGTAGGACTCCATGACTTGTGCGAAAGGAATGCGCTTTTCCCGCATCTTGCTGTAAGTGGAATACGGCGTGCGTTCGCGTCCGCTGACTTCGGCTTTCAATTCGTGACGTTGCAGGCGATCCTGCAATAATGCGATTACGTTATCGACGGTTTCGCGTCGCGCGTGGCGCACATTCTCAATAGCTTGTTCGATGACGCGATGGCGGGCGGGACGCAGATTTTGAAACGACAAATCAAGCAATCCCTGCCGCAGCGCGTACAAGCCGAGGCGGTACGCGAGCGGAACATAAATATCGTAAGTTTCGCGGGCGATACGTTGCCGTTTGTCGAGGCGTATCGATTCCAGTGTTTGCATATTATGAAAACGATCGGCGAGTTTTATGAGGATCACGCGCACATCGCGCGCCATCGCCAGTAACATTTTGCGGAAATTTTCTGCCTGCGCTTCTTTGTACGACGAAAATTCGAGTTTGTCGAGTTTCGATACCGCCGACACCAATTCGGCGACGACCGAACCGAATTCTTCGTTTAATTTTTCTTTTCTAGCGCCAGTATCTTCCAATACGTCGTGTAGAAGCGCGGCGGCGAGCGCTTGCGCGTCCAATTGCCATCCTGCCAGTGTCGAAGCGACGGCGAGCGGATGCGTGATATAAGGATCGCCGGAAAGACGCCGTTGTCCTTCGTGCGCTTTTTCGGCGAAACGGAAAGCGCGCTCGACCAACGTGACGTCATCATCTGGTAAATATTGCCGCAAACTTTCAAAAAAATGGTTAACGGAAATGTCGAGGGGAGTCATAACCTGCGCTCTTGCAAGATGCGCCGGCAACGCGTTTTATTGATACGCCCGCGTTTTTGCGACGAAAATGAAACGCGGCAGTTTTTTCGTCGCAAAACGTCGGAACACGGGCAAACGTCGGTCATTTTTCCTCTTCGGGTGGCAAAATTCCCTCGGTGGTTGTCAAAAACGGCAAGTCTTCCGCCGTCAGTGGCGCAGGCTCTGCCGGCGCAAATGTAAACGCCAATTCCGCGTTCTCTCTGGCAATGTCTCGCGCCGACAGGGTTTGTTCCGTTGTCGCGGTTTTGGCAAGCGGGTCGGGGTTGAACAGCGTTTCTTCGTTCAGCGAAACACGGTTGGCGGTTTGCTTGTTCAACATTTCGATACCAACTTTACCCGTGGCGATTTCACGCAGAGCAATCACGGTTGGTTTGTCGCGCGTCGGGTCGATTAGCGGTTGCGCGCCGGTGGACAGCAAACGCGCGCGGTTCGACGCCGCCAGAGTCAGCTCAAAGCGATTCGGAATTTTGGTCAGACAATCTTCAATGGTAATACGAGCCATAGTTTCAATCCTCAGAAATAATCGGGGCAATCAGTTCGCGTAACAGCCGCGCGTGTCGAATATGTTGTCGCGGCGCGCGTAATCGCGCGCTGCGCACGATCGCCACGAGATCAGCGGTAGCGGTGGTAAAGTTTTGATTAATAATAACATAGTCGAAATCGACGTAATGACAGAATTCTTCACGGACATTATCCATTCTTCGGGAGATGACATCGGCAGAGTCTTGCCCGCGTTTTTCTAAACGTTCTTGTAACGAGACAAGCGACGGCGGCAAAATAAAAATTTGTATGCTGTCCGGAAACAGTTTGCGGACTTGTTTTGCGCCTTGCCAGTCGATCTCCAGCAATACGTCTTGCCCCGATTCGATCTGGCTTTTGATCCAAGTCGCGGAGGTAGCATACCAGTTGCCGTACACATGCGCGCTTTCCAAAAATTCGCCAGCGCGAGACAATTCGTCGAAATACGCTTGATCGACGAAATGATAATGGACGCCATTTTCTTCTCCTTGGCGCGGCTGGCGCGTCGTGTAGGAAACGGACAAACGGATACTTGGTTCACGCGCCAAAAGCGCGTGCACGAGGCTAGTTTTACCGGCGCCGGAAGGCGCGGCAAGCACGAAAAGACAACCGAGAGAAACAGAAAAAAGACGTGAATCCATAAGTTATTTGTCAGTCAACGATACGGCATCGGTATAGATAATGACTACGATTGATAACGACACGATACCGGAAAATCCACTTTTCACCGTAATTGAGAATTTTATTCGATATTCTGAATTTGTTCTCGCATTTGTTCAATCAATACTTTGAGCTCCAACGCGACTTGCGAGAGTTGGGTATCCGGCGATTTCGCGCCCAGAGTGTTGGCTTCGCGGTGTAATTCCTGCGCCAAAAAATCAAGACGCTTGCCATGCGATCCCTGATCGCGCCGGTAGATTTCGCCTTCCGGTTGCAACACGCGGCGGATTTCATTGATATGCGCCGTTAAGCGCGCGACTTCTTCGCTGATTTCGACGCGCACCGCGAACAACGCCAATTCTTGCCTGATCCGGTCTTCGTCGGGATCGAGCATAGCTTCGCGCAGCCGCGTCGCCAAACGCTCGCGATAGACTTCGTGAATAGCGGGGATGCGCGGAGTAATTTGCGCGATCAGCGCTTCCGCCGCATCACAACAAGTCGATAAAATTTCAACGAGTTTTTGCCCCTCGCGCGCACGGCTGGCGGTGAACGCTTGCCAAGCGGCGTAGAAAGCGGCAAAGACAGCTTCTTTCAACGTTTCGGCGGAAACCGGTTGCGTGGCGAGCACGCCAGGCCAGCGCAGAACATCGGCGACCGAAAGCGGGCGCGCATCGGGCTTGATTTGGCGGACTACTTTTTCCGCTTCCAATAACGCTGCAATCTGCGCCGAATCGGGTGTGATATTCAGCGTCGCGCCAGAACGGATAGTCATATAAATGCGACAATCGAGCTTGCCGCGCTTCATATGACCGGCGATATATTCCCGAAATTCCTGTTCGAGTTGTCGCAATTCATCTGGCAATTTGAATGAAATGTCGAGAAAGCGATGATTGACAGCCTTCAAATCGACTGTCAGCATCAATTTCTCCGTACTTTGCTCGGCTGAACCGAAGCCGGTCATGCTGAAAAGATTCATTTTTTACTCAATGTCCAAAACGAATTTTCACTTATTACTTTACTTTGTCTGGATAGACAAGGAAAATTACCATTTGTGCCATTGATGGCGCATATTTTTATCTTTTGATGCTTTTATCATGGCTGTTGCTAAAAATCAGGCACTTTCACCCGGGTATATGTTATTGAATTACCGCATCGAGCAGCAGATTAGCCGAGGCGGGTTTTCTATCGTTTATCGGGCGACTGATCAATACGGTGAAATCGTGGCGATCAAGGAATACATGCCGGCGACGCTGGGGTTGCGCATGGAAGGCGACATCATTCGCGCCAGTTGCGTGGAAAACCTGACCACTTTCCGCTATGGTATGAAGTGTTTCTTTGAAGAAGGCAAAGCGCTGGCGCGCATCGATCATCCGAACGTGGTTCGGGTTTTGAATTTCTTCCGCGCCAACGAAACCGTGTACATGGTGATGCGGTATGAGAATGGGCGTACGCTGCAACAGCATATTCAGATCAAACAAGATAAATTATCGGAACGCTTCATACGCGGCGTATTCATCCGACTGTTGAACGGTTTGCGCGAAGTGCATACGCACCGGCTGTTGCACCTTGACTTGAAGCCAGCAAATATTTATTTGCGTACCAACGGTACGCCGGTGTTGCTTGATTTCGGCGCGGCGCAACAAACGTTATCGAGCACCAATGGACGTTTTTCGCCTATGTACACGCCTGGATTCGCTGCTCCCGAACAATATCAACGCGACATTAGCAAGCTGGGACCTTGGACGGACGTTTATGGCATTGGCGCGTCGATGTTCGCGTGTCTTGCGGGATTTGCGCCGCAGGCGGCAGACGCGCGCATGAAAGAAGATCATTTGATTACGGCGCGAAAACTTTGGGCGGGTCGCTATTCGAACACATTGTTGCATGTGATCGACCGTTGTCTGGAACTTGATCCGATGCGCCGTCCGCAAAGTCTGTTGACTTTGCAGAAAGTTTTATTATCAACGGCGGATGAAAAACCAAAAGCTGGGATCTTGAGCAGTATCAGAAATTCTCTTTTTCGATAGGAACAGGATTAGCTCATATTATGCGCTTCACGATTTTTCAGGACTCCCGCAAAGGATCGCGCAAGGTCAATCAGGACAGGATTGCTTATATTTATAGCCGGGATAGTCTGTTGATGGTGCTCGCGGATGGAATGGGGGGGCATGCTGGTGGCGAAGTCGCCGCGCAAATTGCGGTACGTTTGTTTGCTGAACGGTTTCAACAAGAAGCGCAGCCATTATTGAATAATCCATTCGATTTTCTGCATGAGTCGATGCGGCGCATTCACACAGCACTTGGTTCATACGCGCGACAATTTTCTCTGACCGAAACGCCGCGGACCACTTGCGTTGCGGTAGTGGTTCAATCCGGTTACGCGCATTGGGCGCACTCCGGCGATTCGCGGCTTTATTTGTTTAGAAACGACGAATTATTCGCTCGCACCAGAGATCATTCGAAAGTCCAATTTCTGATCGATCGTGGTTTGATCACCGAAGAAGAGGCGGCTGTGCATCCTGAACGCAATCGTATTTACAGTTGCTTGGGTGGCATCGTTGAACCAGTGATCGACTTATCGATACGCACCACCTTGTTCAATGGTGATATCATTCTTCTGTGCTCGGACGGTTTTTGGAGCGTGATGCCACCGAAGGACATTCTGGAAACTTTGAAATTGTCTCCTTTATTGCAGGCTGCGCCGAACATGATGCGCGAAGCGCAAAAGCGCGGCGGTGTGGAGGGCGACAATTTATCGTCGATCATCATGCGATGGGATACCGAAGCTGTCGATGATACGCAAACGACGGAAACAGCGTCACTCAGTCCAGGTGAATTTCAAACGCAACTGGAAGAAACTGTCGTATTGAGTGAGAAGAAAGAAAAAGAAGTCGGGCATGAACTTACCGACAGCGAAATTGAGCGCGCGATCGAAGAAATTCAGCAAACCATCCGCAAATTCCGCCGTTGAGCGAATAATATTTTTGATACAGATATGCGCCAGATCGTCATTGATACCGAAACCACCGGACTTGATCCGAAACAGGGGCACCGAATCATTGAGCTTGCCGCCGTCGAAATGGTGTCGCGCCGCGTGACCGGCGAAGTTCGTCATTGGTACTTGAATCCCGAACGTGATATCGGCGAGGACGCTACCAAAATACACGGCATGCGCTGGGACGATCTCAAAGACAAACCGAGATTTACCGACATCGCCGATGAATTTATCGGTTTTTGTCACGATGCCGAATGGATCATCCATAACGCGGCTTTCGATTTGGAATTCCTCGACGCCGAATTGGCGCGTGCAAGAAAACCGTTGTGTGAAACGTTTTACGGCGGCGTGATGGATACGCTGATGGAAGCGCGTCGGCAATTTCCGGGGAAGCTCAATAGTTTAGATGCACTGTGTTCGCGTTTTGGCATTTCCAACGCGCATCGCACGTTGCACGGTGCTTGCCTCGATGCACAACTGCTTGCTGACGTGTATCTGGCGTTGACACGTGGGCAAGAATCACTGGTCATCGCGGCGCCACCGGGACACGACGTGCAGATATTGCGTACGATACCCCACAACATCAAAGTCCTTGAAGCGTCGCCGGAAGAACGCGCTGCGCATGAGGCGTATCTCGACGAATTACGTAAAAAAGGCGCGTGTCTTTGGGCGTCATCTTTTTGATTTTTTATTGCGATGTTTCATAGCGGTTTTCGATATTCATGGGTGGCGCGGTTGACGTTTTTGGCGCTGCCATTATTGCTATTGGTATTTTCCGCGTCAGTTTTAGCGCAGCATGTGAAAGCTGAACTGGTCAGTGACCATCGTGTTATTTCAGCGGGCGGAGCTTTTCGCATTGCGCTTCGTTTATCGATAGAATCGGGATGGCACACCTATTGGAAAAATCCGGGCGATACTGGATTGCCGACGACGATAAAATGGCGATTGCCCGCGAACATTACGATGGCGGGCGCGACGCAATGGCCTGCACCACAAGCGCATTTCTATGGACCTTACCTCAATTATGGCTATGAAGGTGAGGTTCTACTGATCACAGAATTCGTGGCTGCCGAAAATATCGCGCCCACTCCTTTGATCTTTGAAGCGCGCGCCGATTGGCTGATGTGTCGAGATATTTGTATTCCTGATGGCGCGGATGTCGCGCTGATGATCGATGTTGGCGAAGCCAGTATCGAAGACGACTATTGGAAAGCGGTGATAGAAAAAGGGCAAAATGACATACCGCGACCGCTTGTCGGTTGGATGGCGTCGGCGCGGGGCGTGGGAGACACAATAGAATTGTCTTTGACACCGGAAGAGGAAAGCGGCGATCCGGGCGCATTATATTTCTTTTCAGAAGACGAGCGTGTTATCGAACCGTCGTTTGCGCAGACATTGCGGCGCGACGGTGATACGCTCGTATTGACGTTGCCGGTTTCACATCAAATAAAAGATGGATTGACGCAACTGAGTGGCGTATTACGCGCGCAACATCCATGGTCGCCGGATCGAACGACATCAGCGACGATCAACGCGCCGGTGATCGGTATGGTGACGGCGGGTATTGTCCCGACGTTTACTGCGTCGCCTGCCGTCGAGATTCCGGGCATGACGCGCGGCGCAACGGTGGCGAAAGAAAATGAGAGTGATCGGCATTTCTCATTGTGGTTGGCGATGTTGTTCGCGTTTGTCGGTGGCATGATTCTCAATTTGATGCCGTGTGTTTTTCCGGTGATCTCGATCAAAGTGCTCGGACTTGTGCGGCATCACGACAGTCGCGCAACGATGCGGCGGGAAGCGTATGCGTTCGCCAGTGGCGTAATCATCACGTTTCTTTTCCTGGCATTGGTATTATTGGCTTTGCGCTCGGCGGGCACGCATTTGGGCTGGGGTTTTCAATTGCAGTCTCCACCGGTTGTGATCGGGTTAACCGTTTTGTTCTGCATGATGGCGCTTAATTTGTCGGGCGTTTTCGAATTTGGTCAGATCGTCCCCTCATCGCTTGCTGGATGGACATCGAAAAATCGTTTGCTTGACGCTTTTTCTTCGGGGATATTGGCGGTCGTCGTCGCGTCGCCATGTACCGCGCCGTTTATGGGCGCGGCGATCGGTTACGCGTTGACGCAAAACGTGTTGACAGTCATTGTCATTTTCACGTTTCTCGGTCTTGGGATTGCGTTGCCTTTCGTGCTATTGGCGATTTTCCCGAGCTGGCAACATCGGTTGCCGAAACCCGGCGTGTGGATGGAGCGACTGAGGCAGTTTCTCGCGTTTCCGCTTTACGCGACAGTGGCTTGGCTGACCTGGGTTTTGGGTGCGCAAACTGATGAAGACGCGGTATTACGAATGTTGTTAGCGTTGATCGCGTTGGCGCTCGCGTTGTGGGCGTGGCACAGTTTTCGGATGGCCGTGAAAAGAAAAATATTATGGATATTATTGTTCGTGTTATCGCTATTATCGTCGGCGTGGCTGATTATGCCGATCCTGACTTACCAATACGAGAACACGGTAACAGTCTCGAAAACGACGCGTCAGGATTCAGACGTATGGCGCGTTTACGACGCAACGGAAATTTCCCGACTTAACGCCGAAGGGAAAACCGTGTTTGTTGATTTTACGGCGGCGTGGTGTGTGACTTGTCAATTCAACAAAAAAATGGTGTTGGATACCGAGAAAGTGCAAAAAGCTTTTGTCGATCACGATATTATTTTGATGCGCGCCGACTGGACGCGCCGTGATCCTGAAATTTCCGATGCGTTGGATGCGTTAGGGCGTAACGGCGTTCCGGTTTATGTGTTTTTTCAACAAGGCAAGAAACCGATTTTATTGCCGGAATTACTGCAAAGTAGTACGGTGATCGCCGCGTTAAAATTATTATCATAGCTTAACTTGCGCGATGAGCCGCAAAGATATTTCACCGCAACATTTAGGAACACGCCGTCGGCGCGAATACGAAACGGTTTTCACAATGATTACGATTTATTGTTGTGATCACCATCATACGACTACCGTTTTATGCACGGATTGCGAAGAGTTGCGCTGTTATACGTTGCGCCGATTGGAACGTTGTTTATTTGAAGAAGGCAAATCAGTGTGTCTCAATTGCACGATTTGTTGTTACAGTAAAACCATGCGCGAACGTATCCGCGAGGTGATGCGTTATGCCGGACCGCGTATGCCGTCAAAGCATCCATGGCTCGCTTTCCGTCACTGGCTCGACGCCAAGCGCCGCGCGCCGACGTTGCAAGAAGCGGTGAATTATCACCGGCGACTGAAAGACTGAGATGCTTGCTGTCGCCGTATCATTGCTCTTGTCGATATATATCGTCGTTTTGATCATTTGGATCATTTGGCAAAAGCGTTCTCCGGCAGCGACACTCGGTTGGATACTGGCGTTATTGGCGTTACCCTATATTGGTTTTCTGATTTTTTATTTTTTTGGGCCACATAAAATCAAACGGCGGCGATTGAAACGTCAAGAAACGCGGAAGGCATTATTATCGTGGTGCGCGCATTCGGTGGCGCATAAGCCGATACTGCTGCCCGAAAACGTTGCTCGCATCGCCAAAGTCGGTTTGACTGCCGGCGGTTATCCGCCCGGTTCGTGCGTCGAAGTACGTATGTTGGTCGATGGAGAAAAAACGTACGAAGCCATTTTCGACGCGATCCGTCGAGCGGAGCGGCACGTGCATCTCGAATATTATATTTTCGAGCCGGACAGGATCGGAACGGCGTTGCGTGATTTATTGATCGAAAAAGCGAACGCCGGCGTGATAGTACGTTTATTGATCGATGCGTTAGGTTCGAAACGATTGACCCGATCGTTTTTGCGACCGCTGTACGAAGCCGGCGCACATATTGGGTTTTTCCATCGCGCGTCGTTGGCGCGCTTGCGTCCGGTAATCAATTTACGCACACATAGAAAAATTATCGTGTGCGACGATTGGACGGGATTCATCGGTGGTATCAATATTACCGACGCGGAAGACGAGCGTGTCACGGTCGACGCTTATCATGATGTGCATTTGGGACTGTACGGCGATGCCGTCGAAGGTTTGCAGCAAATGTTTTGGGAAGATTGGTATTACGCGACCGATGAAGAGCCGCCACGTGACGCAAAATTGATGAACGGCGCATTCCCTTCCGCCGGGAAATACATCGTTCAGATTATCGGTTCGGGACCGGATACTGATTGGGCGCCGATTCATCGTGCAAGTTTGGCGGCGATCTCGATGGCGAAGAACCGCGTCTGGTTGACGACGCCTTATTTTGTACCCGATGAATCGGCGATGTTGGTTTTGACCAACGCCGCGTTACGCGGCGTCGATGTGCGTATCATGGTGCCGCAGCGCAGCGATTCTAGACTGGTGACGTTGGCGGCGCGTTCTTACTTCGATGAATTAACACGCGCCGGCGTGGTGATTTACGAATTTAACGAAAGAATGTTGCACTCGAAAACGATGGTCATCGACGATATTTTGGCGACGGTCGGCACGGCGAATTTTGACAATCGCAGCTTTCATCTTAACTTTGAAGTGTGCGCGTTCGTGTACGGGGAAACTCTGGCACAGGCTCTGACAGCGCAGTTTGAGGAAGACGCAGTCTCGGCAAAGCCGGTGCTGAAAGAACGGCAAGTTTCCCGATTTGGTCGCTTAGGGGAAGCGGTAG
The DNA here is from genome assembly GCA_031270015.1 of Burkholderiales bacterium. Lineage (GTDB taxonomy): Bacteria > Pseudomonadota > Gammaproteobacteria > Burkholderiales > Casimicrobiaceae > UBA931. The sequence goes on from JAISYH010000056.1 coordinate 17,775, forward strand.
CTCGCTTGTTGAGTCCTTTGTTGTAGCGCTTAGTGCCTGCCGCTGCTGCCAAAACCGCCCACGCCGCGTTCGCTGACGACGAATTCATCGACGATGCGAAAATCGGGCTGCGCCACCGGCACGATGATCAGTTGCGCCAAACGCTCAAAAGGTTGTAAAACAAATATTTCATTTCCGCGATTCCAGCAGCTCACCATCAGCGGTCCCTGATAATCGGCGTCGATCAAGCCCACCAGATTACCCAATACGACCCCGTGTTTATGCCCCAGTCCCGAACGCGGCAAGATCAACGCGGCGTAATTCGGATCGCCGATATGCAACGCCAGCCCGGTTGGAATCAATTCGGTTTGCCCTGGTCGTAACGTCAAAGGATCATCCAAACAGGCACGCAAATCGACACCAGCGGAAAACATCGTCGCGGATACTGGTAAGCGTTCGCGGAGACGTTCGTCAAGAATTTTTAGCTCGACGGTCAATTTCATGAGTCGATGCGTTGGGCGATTTCTTCAATCAGTCGTGTCGCTAATGCGCGTTTGCTCATTTTCGGCAGCGGATGTTGTCCGTGATCGTCGAGCAGCAAAACTTCGTTTTCGTCAGAAGAAAAAGCTTCCGCCGCGTGGTTGACAATGAGTAACGGCAATTTCTTGCGTCGGCGTTTTTCTTCACCGAACTGCGCTAGGTTTTGTGTTTCCGCAGCGAAACCAACGCGGAAAATATGAGGCGCGCGCCGCCCTAGCTCGTCGAGAATGTCGACGGTCGGCGCGAGTGTCAAAGTCAATATTTCGTTTTTGTCTTTTTTGATTTTATCGTCAATGATATTCGTTGGCGTAAAATCGGCGACGGCGGCAACGCCGATGAACACGTCGGTTTGTTCGGCACGCGAAAAAACGGCATCCGCCATTTGCGCCGCACTGGTTACATCGATACGCGCTACGCCCATGGGTGTTGGTTGGTTGACTGGTCCGGCGACTAGCGTTACGTCGGCTCCGGCGCGCGCTGCGGCGTCGGCAAGCGCGAAACCCATCTTGCCGGAACTGCGGTTGGTCAATCCGCGTACCGCGTCGATGGTTTCAAAAGTCGGTCCGGCAGTGATCAGTACGCGACGCCTCGCAAGTATCGCGCTTGCTGACGAGGCATTGCGCAACCATCGTACAACCGCGTCGACAATCGCTTGCGGCGACAACATTCGTCCCTCGCCGCTTTCGCCGCATGCCATTTCACCGTAATCTGGTCCCAGCAAAGTAACGCCATCAGCGACGAGTTGCGCGACATTGCGTTGCGTTGCCGGATTGAACCACATTTGCCGATTCATCGCGGGAGCGACGAACAACGGACATTCGCGCGCCAGACACAACGCCGCCAATAAATCGTCGGCGCGTCCCTGCGCCAGCCGCGCCAAAAAGTCGGCGGATGTCGGGGCTACCACAATGGCTGCTGCGCTACGCGATAGAGAAATATGGCGCATCCCGTCTTCCGACGCGCGCCACAAATCTTGGCATACAGGACGACCCGACAAAGCTTGCATCGTCAGCGGCGTTACGAAGCGGCAAGCGTTTTCGGTCATGACCACATCGACGGCGCGTCCGCTCTTTACCCAGAGGCGTGCCAATTCCGCCGCCTTATATGCGGCAACGCTGCCGGTGATGCCGAGTATGATCGGCGGTTCGGATGCGATTGAAAGAGACTGCTCAGAAAAGGGTTGCGTCATCGAACGCTTTCCATTACAAATAGATAGTTGCCGATCGACAGTTTACACCGCAATTCATCTTCGTTGTGTCGATATCGGTAAATGCTGAATCAACTTTTACGATTTTATATTTTAATGGAAAAATGATGGCGATTCTTTCGGACTGGCCTGAACAAGAACGGCCACGCGAACGGTTATACGCGCTTGGCGCTGCGGCATTGAGCGATGCCGAACTGTTGGCAATCGTACTGCGTACCGGCGTACGCGGGAAAAGCGCGGTGGATTTGTCGCGTGAGATTTTAAAAAAGTTGGGCGGCATTTGCGGCTTGATTAGCGCGAATGATGTGGAATGGCAGAACATTTCCGGTTTAGGCAAAGTGAAACGAGCGCAGGTGCTTGCCGGAATCGAGTTGGCGCGGCGCATGTTGCGTGAATCGTTGCACGAAAAGAACGCGTTTACGCACCCTAGTGAGGTTGCTGATTATCTACGTTTGTCGCTGGCGCATTTCCCGCACGAGACGTTTGGCGCGTTGTGGCTAGATAACAGGCATCAACTCATACTTTATGAAGAAATCGCGCGTGGCACATTGAACGAAGCTGCTGTTTATCCGCGTGAAGTGATCAAACGCGCGTTGGCGCATAATGCGGCAGCGGTGATTTTTGCGCATAACCACCCTTCGGGGCAGGCGGAGCCGTCTGATGCTGATTTGGCTATCACGCGGCAATTGGTGGATGTTCTGGCGTTGATTGATGTGCGTATTCTTGATCATTTCGTAGTTACAAGCGATAAAATCGTGTCGATGGCGGCACAAGGCGTATTGCCAAAATGGCGCGAATGACGGCGCGGGAAGATATACGCAAAATGTGTGCCAATGACGGCGCAAAAAGAAATTCAAGAAGGTAGATAGAATCGGTTTCTCACGTTAAAATGTGCTCTGCGCGCCCGTCTCCTCCAAAGATTCCCAAGCGCGCTTTTTTATCTTTTCTCACGAGTAAAACATTGACTACTGCGTCCGCGCTTTCCGCTGCTACTCCGCTCTGGTCGGCTTGCCGTACTGCGCTTGCACAAGAGCTGAATCCGCAGCAGTTCTCCACATGGATCGAAGGATTGACCAGTGAAGAAAGTGGCGGCGCGCTTTGTATTGTCGCGCCGAATTCTTTTGTTCAAGATTGGGTACGTCGGCACTTTGGTCGCCGTATTCGTGAACTGATCGAATCATCGTCAGATTGTCCGGTCGAGATTTCTTACAAGATCAAAACTCCAGAGCAAACGAAGAAGGTGTTCGCGCCCTTATCTGCCCATAGGCAAGAAGCGCCGCTGGATAAAATTGCCGAGAACAAAAGCGTCATTGCGCAACCTGCCGCGCTGGCGGTGGTGAACAATTACAGTCCTTACCAGATCAATCCGGCATTTACTTTCGATAATTTCGTAACGGGTAAAGCCAATCAGTTGGCGCGTGCCGCCAGCATTCAAGTCGCCGAGTCGCCGACCTCGTACAATCCGCTGTTTGTGTACGGAGGCGTCGGGCTGGGCAAGACGCATTTGATCCAGGCGATCGGCAATCATTTGTTGCAACGTAATCCGTCCGCGAAAGTACGTTACTTGCATGCCGAAAAATATGTTTCCGACGTGGTGCATGCGTTTCAGCACAAATCATTCGACGAGTTCAAAAACTATTATCGCTCGGTCGATCTCTTGTTGATCGACGACATCCAGTTTTTCCGGGGCAAAGATCGCACGCAAGAAGAATTTTTCTATTTGTTCAATACGCTCATGGAAGCGCACAAGCAAGTGGTCATCACTTGCGATACGTATCCGCGCGAAATCAAGGGAATAGAAGAACGCTTGATCTCACGCTTTGGTTGGGGGCTGATCGTAGCGCTGGAGCCGCCGGAATTGGAAATGCGTGTCGCTATCCTGATTGCCAAAGCCAAAGCCGTTAACGTTTCATTGGACGAGCAAGTTGCGTTTTTCATCGCCAAACATATTCGCTCCAATGTGCGCGAGCTGGAAGGCGCGTTAAAGCGGGTTTTGGCATACGCGCGGTTTCATATGACCGAGATCACGTTGGCAACCGCCAAAGAAGCGTTGCGTGATTTGATCGCGGCGCAAAATCGGCAGGTGTCCATCGAAAACATTCAGAAAACGGTTGCCGATTACTATAAGGTTCGTATTGCCGACATGCATTCAAAAAAACGTTCGCGCGCGATTGCCCGACCGCGCCAAGTGGCAATGGCGTTAGCCAAAGAATTGACCGAACTTTCGTTGCCGGAAATCGGACACCGTTTCGGCGGGCGCGATCATACGACGGTATTACACGCTTGTCGGCAAATCGCGCAGTTGCGCGAAGCCAATACCGAAATCAACCATGATGTCAATTTCTTGTTGCAGGTATTGAGGAGCTGATTTTTGCGGCTTGAGCGACTCAATCAATATTATCTTTCCATCAGCAAATAATTTATGGCATATTCTTCATTGCAAGTCATCATTATGGCAGCCGGTCTCGGCAAGCGAATGAAGTCACACCTGCCTAAGGTTCTGCATCCACTCGCCGGACGACCTTTGCTGACGCACATTCTGACGACGGTGCGCAGTTTGTTGCCCAAACGAATCGTAGCGGTGATTGGCAATGATGCGAAGGCAGTGCGTGAAACTTTTTCCGATCAGCCTGATCTCATTTTCGTCGAGCAAGACCCGCCACGCGGTACCGGCGATGCGGCGCGGCTAGCGTTGTCTGCCACGTCCGGCGCGGATGTGACGTTAGTCATCAATGGCGATTGTCCTTTGATTCCGCCGCAGACTATGGTGGAGTTGGTCGAGCACGCTCGACAAGATAGGCTTGCTTGGCTGACCGCACGGGTATCTAATCCGAGTGGATTGGGTCGCGTCATTCGAGATCAAACCGGAAAGGTTACGGCGATTGTCGAAGAATACGATGCCGACGACGCGCAAAAAAAGATTGACGAAATCAACGTTGGCGTATTGGCTGCGCCGACGGACAAACTCGCGCGGTGGGTCGGACAATTGGGTTGCGACAACGCGCAGCGCGAATATTACTTGACCGATGTGCTGGCGATGGCGGTACGCGATGGTGTTGCCGTTGAAGCGGTGGTGGCGCAACACGAGGATGATACGCGCGGAATCAATGATCGCGCGCAACTCGCCGAAGCCGAACGCATCGTACAGCGGCGAAGAGCGCAAGCGTTGATGCGCGAAGGCGTGACGCTTGCTGACCCCGCGCGGATCGATATACGCGGCAAGTTGACTTGTGGCGCCGATGTTTTCATCGATGTCGGTTGTATTTTTGAAGGTGACGTATCGTTAGGCAATTACGTTTCGGTGGGCGCTTACTGTATCGTACGCGATACGACCATCGGCGAGCACGCTGAAATCAAACCGTTTTCTTATCTAGACGGCGCGATTGTCGCGCGTGCCGCGCTGATTGGTCCTTACGCCCGCTTGCGTCCAGGCACAAACGTTGACCAAGAAGCGCATGTGGGCAATTTTGTCGAATTGAAAGCGACACGTCTCGGCGCGCGCAGTAAAGCCAATCATCTTGCTTATCTAGGCGACGCCGTAATAGGCGAAGACGTCAACGTCGGCGCGGGGACGATTACGTGCAATTACGATGGCGAAAACAAATATAAAACAATTATTGAGGATCGCGCGTTTATCGGCTCGAACAGCGCATTGATCGCGCCGCTTACTATTGGTCAAGACGCAGTGGTCGGCGCGGGAAGTACATTGAGTGATGACGTCGAAGAAAAGTCGCTGACATTCACGCGAACGCGCCCCATCGTCAAAAGCGGATGGCAGCGTCTGGCGAAAAAGAAAGAATAACTATGTGCGGCATTGTCGGGGCAATCAGTCGAAACAACGCTGTACCAGTGTTGTTGGAGGGTATCGCTTGCCTTGAGTATCGCGGCTATGATTCGACCGGTCTCGCCGTAGTTTACGAAGACGAAACCTTATATCGGCTGGTGAGCACCGCGCGAGTTGCCGATCTTGCCGCACAGGCGCGCGCGCAGGCGTTGAGCGCGCATACCGGTATCTCGCATACTCGTTGGGCGACGCACGGCAAGCCCAACGAAGTGAACGCGCATCCGCATACATCGCACGGAGAAATCGCGCTGGTGCACAACGGTATCATCGAAAACCATGAGGCGTTGCGCATGTCTTTAGAAAAGGCAGGTTATGTTTTTACCACACAGACCGATACCGAGGTCATCGCGCATCTCGTACATCAATATTGGCATGGTAACGCGCACGGCGATTTGCTGAGCGCAGTGCAGGCGGCGACACGCGAATTGGTCGGCGCGTACGCAATTGCCGTCGTCAGCGCGCGCGAACCGTGTCGCTTGATCGGCGCGCGGTCGGGCAGCCCGCTGGTCATCGGCGCAAACGATGAGGGCGTGTATTTGGCTTCCGACGCGGCGGCGTTGTTCCCGATGACGACAAAAATCGCATATCTCGAAGAAGGTGATGTTGTCGATTTGACGTTGGACGGTATTTGTTGTTACGACGTAAAAGATCAACGCGTTGAGCGTCCATTGATACATGTCGAAGCGGGTAACGCGCTTGCCGAACTTGGCCCATATCGCCATTTCATGCAGAAAGAAATATTCGAGCAACCGCGCGCGATTGCCGATACACTGGAAAGTGTTTGCGCGCTTACACCAGAACTTTTTGGCGCGCAGGCGACAAAAATTTTTTCGAAAATCGACGGCGTATTGATCCTCGCGTGCGGCACGAGTCATTACGCGGGACAAGTAGCGAAACAGTGGCTGGAATCATTGGCGTATTTACCGTGTCAGGTGGAAATCGCCAGCGAGTATCGTTACCGCGACAGTGTGCCGAATCCGAATGCGCTGGTCGTCGTCATTTCGCAATCAGGGGAGACGGCAGATACGTTGGCGGCGCTCAAACACGCGAAATCACTCGGTCACACGCACACGCTCGCCATATGCAACGTCGCTACCAGTACGATGATGCGGCAAACCGAACTTGCGTATTTGACGCGCGCCGGTATCGAAGTTGGCGTCGCTTCGACGAAAGCGTTCACAACACAATTGGTCTCGTTATTTTTATTAGCGTTGACATTCGCCAAATTGCGTGGACGTTTGACCGACGACGAAGAAGCATATTGGTTGCGGGTATTACGTCACTTGCCTTCCGCCGTTCAGGCGGCATTGGCGCTCGAGCCGCAGATCATCGGTTGGGCAGAAGAATTCACCAACAAAGAACACGCTCTTTTTCTTGGTCGCGGATTGCATTTTCCGATCGCGCAGGAAGGCGCGCTCAAGCTCAAGGAAATATCTTATATTCACGCTGAAGCGTATCCGGCGGGTGAACTGAAACATGGACCGCTGGCGTTGGTGGACGCCGATATGCCCGTCGTCGCCATCGCGCCGAATAACACGTTGCTTGAAAAACTCAAATCCAATTTGCAGGAAGTGCGCGCGCGCGATGCCAAACTTTATGTAGTTGCCGATCTCGACAGTCATATCGGTGCTGCCGACGGTATGCGTGTGTTGCGCGTTTCCGAACACGCGAGTTTTGTTTCACCGATCATCCATGTCGCGCCACTGCAATTGCTGGCGTACCACACCGCAGTCATTCGTGGCACGGATGTCGATAAACCGCGTAATCTAGCGAAAAGCGTTACGGTCGAATAGAGTTGGTATGGTTGACGAAGCTCGGAGTTTTTTGCTTTTTTGCGCGGTCGAGCATTGCTACGGTGCAACGAGAGGTTGCCGATTTCGTTCGAAAGCGGAAATGAAGGACATATTGTGCGATAGAGGATGATGGTGAGGAACCCGATCAACTTTGAGCAAGATGTGATGAGCTTGACAGTAGTTGGGACAGTGTGACAATCCTCAGAGCGATCCGAATATCGGATCGTTTTTTTATGCGTTGAAAAGGCGTGGACTAACAAGAGAGGAAGAAAGATGAAACGAGAGATTGGCGTGGACGAGCGTGTTCCGTTACTGCAAATGTTGCCACTTAGTTTCCAACATTTATTTGCGATGTTCGGCGCTACCGTTCTGGTGCCTATTTTATTTGGCGTCAATCCAGCGACGGTACTGTTGTTCAACGGGATCGGCACGTTGACGTATTTGATCATTTGCAAAGGGCAAATCCCCGCCTATCTCGGGTCGAGCTTTGCTTTTATTTCGCCGGTACTTTTGATCATGCCGCAATACGGTTACGAGACAGCATTGGGCGGCTTTATCATCTGCGGCGCGGTATTTTGCGCCGTTGCGCTGATTGTCGGTAAGGTAGGTACGGGTTGGATCAAAGTGGTATTCCCGCCGGCGGCAATGGGCGCGATCATCGCGGTGATCGGGTTGGAGCTTGCCGGCGTCGCCGCAGGCATGGCGGGCTTGCTCCCGCAAGAAAACGTGCCGCCTGACACGGCGGTGATCACGATTTCGTTATTTACTTTGGCGGTAACGGTGCTGGCATCGGTATTGTTTCGCGGTTTTCTTGCGATCATTCCGATCTTGATCGGCATTCTTGCTGGTTACGCGCTGGCGTTTTTCATGGGCAAGGTCGATTTTTCCGGTGTGCAGCAAGCCGCATGGTTCTCATTGCCGACGATTTATACGCCGAAGTTTGAATGGATCGCCATCGTTACGATTTTGCCGGCAGCGCTGGTCGTGATCGCCGAGCACATCGGACATTTGATGGTGACTGCCAAAATCGTCGGCAAAGACTTGATGCACAACCCCGGCTTGCATCGCTCGATGCTTGGCAACGGTTTATCGACGATGTTTTCTGGTTTTTTTGGCTCGACGCCGAATACAACTTACGGCGAAAATATCGGGGTACTGGCAATCTCGAAAGTATACAGTACGCGAGTGATTGCGGGCGCGGCGATTTTGGCGATTTGTTTTTCCTGCGTCGGCAAGTTGGCGGCGGCGATTCAGGCGATCCCGACGCCGGTCATGGGTGGTGTGTCGCTGTTGTTGTACGGCATCATCGCGGCGTCCGGCGTTCGCGTGTTGGTTGAAAGCAAGGTAGATTACAGCAATGCGCAAAATTTGATTTTGACTTCGGTGGTGCTGATCGTCGGCGTTTCCGGCGCGACGCTGAAATTGGGCGCGGTTGACCTCAAAGGCATGGCTTTGGCAACGGTGATCGGTGTAGCGATGAGCCTGCTGTTCCGCGCGATCGCGCTGTGGCGCAAGGAAAGCGACGACGAACAAAGTGAAACGACGTGATGAAACAAGGGTCGCGCTTAGTGGTCTAACACGGGCGATCATGCCATAATCACACAATTGCAATTTTACTCTGGAAGGAATCAACATGATGACGGAAGAAAAAAACAAAGCGCTAACCGCCGCATTGGCACAAATTGAAAGACAATTTGGCAAGGGCTCGATCATGAAAATGGGCGAATCGCAAGTCAATCAAGATTTACAAGTCATTCCGACCGGTTCATTGGGATTGGATATCGCGTTGGGTGTCGGCGGATTACCGCGCGGGCGTGTTGTCGAGGTTTACGGACCTGAATCGTCCGGTAAAACAACGCTTTGTTTGCAAGTCGTTGCCGAGGCGCAAAAAATGGGCGGGGTCGCGGCCTACATCGACGCAGAAAACGCGCTTGACCCGGTGTACGCCGGTAAGCTGGGCGTGAGTGTCGGCGATCTCTTGATTTCGCAACCCGACACTGGTGAGCAAGCGCTGGAAATCGCCGATATGTTGGTGCGTTCGGGTGGTATCGACATCATCGTCATTGACTCTGTTGCGGCTTTAGTGCCACGCGCTGAAATCGAGGGCGATATGGGCGACCAACTACCCGGATTACAAGCGCGGTTGATGAGTCAGGCGTTGCGGAAGCTGGCGGCGAACATCAAACGCGCCAACGTGCTGGTAATTTTCATCAATCAAATCAGAATGAAAATAGGCGTGATGTTTGGTAATCCCGAAACGACGACCGGCGGTAACGCGCTTAAGTTTTACGCGAGCGTCCGGCTCGATATTCGCCGCATCGGCGCGATCAAAAAAGGTGACGAAGTCGTCGGCAACGAAACGCGCGTCAAAGTAGTGAAAAACAAAGTGTCGCCACCGTTCCGTGAAGCGCTGTTCGATATTTTGTACGGCGAAGGCATTTCGCGTGAAAGCGAATTGATCGAGCTCGGCGTGCTTCACAATATCGTTGATAAGTCCGGCGCGTGGTATAGCTATGGCGGCGAAAAAATCGGACAAGGTAAAGAAAATACACGAGAATATCTGAAAGCGCATTCCGAGGTTGCCGCCGAAATCGAAAGCAAAATCCGCGTTGCGGTGGGGATGAACACGTCGATAGCGATGACGGAAAACGGTGCCGAAGAAGAGAAAGAGACGAAAAAGAAGAAATAAACAAGTAATTAAGTTTTGGGGCTGAAGTAGATTATCGTTATGTTAATCTACTTCAGCCCCTTGATTTTTTGCCTATAATGAAACATTAATTGCAAGCGAATTGTGGAACTTTCTGCCCAGTAAGGAAAGCACAATGGGAGAGATTCTTGAGATAATTAATACCATTTCTACGACGAAGTTCTTGAGCAAATTTCAGTTACTTACCGACAACTCTAAATAGAAATAAACCGGAATATCTTGAGCAATTAAAAGAGTGGAATTTGCTTTCTGAGCAAGAATTAATTATAAATAATGATGTGATATCCAAAAATTTGCCAGATAACCTGAGAAAAGTCCATTGTAAAATGGCGTTTGATTATAAAGGAAATTATAATTTTGAGAGATACAGTGCTCTAAGATGCTTAATTACAAGCAAATAAGATTCGATGCTTTTATAGTAATTCAGCGATTTATTTTTATGGTGAGTGATAATGACTAAACCAATTGCTAAACATCTCATCATCGAAGGCCACGTTCAGGGCGTGGCGTTTCGCGCCAATGCCATTGCGGTTGCGCGGAAGAAAGGGATTTCTGGTTGGATACGTAATTTAGCCGATGGGACGGTTGAAATTTTAGCGCAAGGAGATGCGGGAGATGTAGACGGCTTTGTCCAATGGTGTCGGTGTGGACCTCGGTTTGCCGACGTGACGGGGCTGATCGTCACGGACGTCTTTCCCGACCTTTCATTGGAAAGTTTCGAGCGAATACGCGATCGGTGATTTACGCTTTACTTGTGTTACGCGGACAGGATTCGCAACAAAAAGGGCGGACTATGTCCGCCCTTTAAATATTTGTATCTTAACCAATATTTTTCTTCTAAAACCGATATCTGAATCAGTACTTTTCAAAAATGGTCTGAATTTGTTTCGAGTCTTTGGTTTTGGTCAGCGCCAATTGTAGTAATACTTTTGCTTTTTGAGGGTTCAACGTACCGGACGCTACGAAGCCATACTTTGCGTCATCGATTTCCGCGTCTAACGTAGTCGCGCCGGTTGGCACTCTTGACGAGCGTACTACGGCGATGCCGCTTTTCGCGGCTTTTTCCAAGATGTCGAAGACTTTGTTGTACAGGTTGCCGTTGCCTACACCCGCCGAAACGATGCCTTGATATTTTGCGTCCACCAATGCTTGAACGGGAATTTCCGACGCATTCGCGTAATTGTAAATAATGCCGACTGTCGGTAGCTTATCAAGCCGCGATACATCAAATTCTGATTTCGCCGTATGCGCTCTTTCTGGTTTTCTTTGATAGGTGACCTTGCCATTGTACACATAACCTAATGGACCGAAATTCGGCGCGACGAACGTCTGCACCTCCGTCGTGCTGGTCTTGGTCACGTCGCGCGCGTCGAGTACCACATCGTTCATCGCCACCATTACGCCGCGTCCTTTGGAGTCGGGACTTGCGGCGACGACCACCGCGTTATAAAGGTTGAATGGTCCATCAGCACTCATTGCGTTTGATGGGCGCATCGCACCAACCAACACTACGGGTTTGTCGCTTTTCACGGTCAAGTTCAGGAAATACGCGGTTTCTTCCATTGTATCGGTCCCGTGTGTGATGACGATACCGTCAACATCATTTTGCTTCAACAATTCGTTGATTCGCTTGGCAAGTGTTAACCAAACTTCGTCATTCATGTCTTGTGAACCGATCTTGACCACCTGTTCACCGGAGATATTGGCAACTTTTTTCATTTCTGGCACCGCGTCGATCAGAAGCTCGATGCCTACTTTTGCCGCTTGATATTGTGTTTCCGTCGCGGATTGGCTCACGCCAGCGATTGTTCCGCCGGTAGCGAGAATACGGACGTTCGGTAATTCTGCCGCCGTTGTGATGTTGGTCATTGCGCTCATCAATAGCGCTGCCATAAAATAAAAGAAAGGTCGGAAGTTCATGATACGTTCTCCAAAAAACAGGAAGTTTATATTATCGTGCAATTGCTTTTATAGTTATTGCGATTTTGGTTGAGCTTATAACTTTTTTGTATCACCAAGTAGGTTAACAAACGTTATTTATCAGAATGCAGTCGCCATTTTTACGCGATAAGCCGACATAAAAATTACAACGAAAAAGTTTATTCTTCCTTGATGGCTTCGACTTGAATCATCAAACGAACTTCAGGAAGATGCCCTTCAATAAGTCCATAGGAAACGCCAAAATCGCCGCGATTGAGTTCGGTATAAGCGTCAGCGCCGCACACTTCCTTTTTCCTCATCGGGTGACTGTCAAGACATTTGAATCTTTTGATCGTCAGCGTCAATGGCTTGGTTACATCACGCAGCGTCAATTCGCCGCGAATTTCCGTCGGCGTATCGCCGTTAAATTTAGAGAAAGTGCCGCGATAGACGGCTTGCGGAAATTTTTGCACGTCAAAAAGATCAGGAGCAAGCGCATGCTTGTTTAAATTGTCGTTGCCGAAGTCTATCGAACCAATATCGATCACGGCTTCGACGTGACCGGTTTTAGCTTCGCGGTCCAACGTGATTTTCCCTATGGTTTTATTGAACTTACCCCGCCATACGGAAAACCCGCCGAGATGATCGGCTTCGAAACTGGGATAAGTATGGTTGCTGTCGATGACGTAGTTTTTGGGAGCAGCTTGCGTGTTGGCGATGGTAAAAGCCACTAGGAACACCGCCAGAGGAATGAATATCAATTTCGTCATGATCTCTCCAAGAAAGGGTAATATTCTACTTTCTTTGTCGAAAATATGCAGAACAAAGATAGCGAAAATTCGCGTCTTGTTACCAATAGCTCAACAAAACTTTACGCCTGACAAGAACCGTTCTTGGAAGCGCGCTGGGATTCACGCGATTCGCCCGTCTTCTTTTCTCCTGTCAACCATAAGACGACTAAGCCGATCAACGCGGCGATGACTGAGGCAGAAAATACCGCTATTTTCGCCGCGTCAAAATCAATTGAGGCAGAAAAGGCTTGTCCGGCGATGAACAAGGACATGGTAAAACCGATACCGGCAAGAAAACCCGCGCCCAACAATTGCGCCCATGAGAATTCATCAGGCTTGCTCGCCAAACCGGAACGTACTGCCAACGCGGAAGCACCGAGAATACCGATAGGTTTTCCGAGTATCAGTCCTGCCATGATCGCGGCAATCAACCCTTGATGTCCGTCGATGACGCTAACCGAAACGACAACGCCGGCGTTGGCGAAAGCGAACACTGGCAATACGAAGTAGCTCGACCATGGCGCGATTACGCGTAGCATTCTGTCCGCCGGGGATTCGAGCCTCCATAGAATTCTCTCCAACGTTCTCATCGCCATTTCCGACAAACCGTTGCTCAATATTTCGCCGCGTTCATCTTCGACACTGACAATTTCCTGCGCTTGCGACATCAGCGCTTTAGCGTTGGGAGGAGGCAAGGTGGGAATGAGCAACGCCAGAACGACGCCGCTCAATGTTGCGTGCAACCCTGATTGATGTACAAAAAACCAGAGCATCAGCCCAAGCAAGATATAAGGCAACGGATGATAAATCGACGAGCGGTTCAATACGACCAAAAGAATGATAGTCATTAGCGCCGCTGCCATGTATGGATAATGAAGGTTTGCCGAATAAAATAAGGCGACGACGAGAATGGAAACAATATCGTCGACGATTGCCGCCGCAGTCAAAAAGATGCGCAGTTCAATGGGAACGCGAGAACCGAGCATCGCGATCAGCGCAATGGCGAATGCGGTGTCGGTGGACAGCGGCACACCCCAACCGCGCGCCCATTGTTCACCCGATGGGACGATCAAAAGATAGAGTAACGCGGGAACGGCGATACCGCCGAGCGCCGCCATGATCGGCAGCGCGGCGGTTCGTCGTTGAGTGAGATGTCCGACGGTAAATTCGCGCTTGATCTCCAATCCGACGACGAGAAAGAAAAAAGTCAATAATCCGTCGTTGACCCAATGTCGCATCGACAAATCAAGCGCGAAGTTACTGACATGGATACCGAGATGGCTTCTCCATAACTGTTCAAACGATGCGCTGAACGGAGAGTTGCTGATGATCAATGCCAATATCGAGGAGATCATCAGCATGACGCCGGCTGAAGGTCCCCAACGAGCAAAGTCGAGCGCGGCAACGCGAAAACGATGTCCCAACGTGCCGTTAATCGCGTCCGAGAGCGAAATCTTATCCCACGCGCCATCGTAGCGCCGTCCATTGATAAAAAAGGTCGGCGCGATCATTACATCGCTGGCGTTGGCGCTACGAATATCCGCGTCGATACGCATACGCGCCGCTTGACGTTCTTGTTCGGTCGGATGAACGTTGAAACGCTCGATAATCGCGTCGAGGTCCTCTTCGCATAATTGTTCGGAGCGTGTCATCATTTCGAGATGTGCCGCCCAGAAGTCTTCCGGTTTGACTAATTCCATCAACTCGGCGGCACGGCGGGCAAGATCGCTGCTCTGCGCGGGGAAATGGCGAAAAACATAGCGGATGCGATCGCCGAAACTGTCGCGCAAATCGGCGATGCATACATTGACTTTACGAGCGGCGTCACACACATAACAACCGTATTCGACTAATGTCACCGGCGCGCTTTCCGGTCCCAAAACATGATCATGATGGCTGACAGGATTGCTTAATCGACACGTCGCATGAACAGAGGACACGGTATTTTTCCTATCAAACGCAAAACAATATTAATTAAAAATATTTTAAGCATGCGTGAGTCTGCGATGTTTGAGCGCAGGCAATCGCGCGCGCGCATCGAGCATTTGTTCGATATTGATTTCGGCGCAGACCACACCTTCACCTTCGGCAAGCCCATTGACGATTTCCCCCCAAGGGTTGATCAACATCGAACATCCAAATGTTTGACGACCGTTTTCATGAACGCCGCCTTGCGCCGCCGCCAAAACATAACATTGATTTTCAATCGCGCGCGCGCGTAATAATACTTCCCAATGCGCGCGCCCCGTCGTATAAGTAAACGCGGCGGGCATCAGAATTAGCGTGATTCCGTCCGGCGACGACGCCAACGCGCGGTAGAGTTCGGGAAAACGAAGGTCATAACAGATCGACAGCGCGACACGTCCACAAGGAGCGTCGAACGCAACTGGTTCAATGTCTCCGGCTTCGATCAAATCGGCTTCGTCGTAGGCTTCGTCACCGTACGAGAAACGAAAGAGGTGAATCTTGTCGTAACGGGCGATGCGTTCGCCATTGGGGTTGTACACCAAACAAGCGCTGCGCGAGCGGTCGGGATCATTGCCGATAATCGGAACGCAACCACCGACTAACCAAATATGATGTTTTTTCGCCGTTTCCGCGAGAAATCGTTGTTGTGCGCCGTCGTTATCCTGCTCGCGCAATCGTCGTCTATCGGTCAACGACGCGCCCAACGAGCCGAAGTATTCAGGCAGCAGAATCAACTCCGCGCCTTGTTCGACAGCTTCGCCAATCAACCTTTGCGCTGCTGACAGGTTTTTATCAAGCCGCATACCAGACACCATTTGAACAGCGGCAATTTTCATATTACGCAAGTCGTTTTCCATGATTCATTTCACACAAAGATCGATGGTATTACGGTTCGTGCGCGATGCCGTTTCGCACCACATTTTTCTTTTCGACGATCGGATCGCTCCACGAACCTTCAATATGGTACTCATAGCTAAACATTTTTCCGATAGGATCGTCAAGTATCATTTGACCAACCAACGCGCTCAGTCCAACGGCGGCAGCGCTGACCGGCGTGCTCATCAACAATGCTGCCGCGCCGACGGAGACGCCTTCGATCATGCTGGGACGCACCAGTACGTCTAATTGCTGCGTCTCTTTGGCTAGATCGATGTTGCCTGAAAATTTGACTTTGGCGGCAGGTCCATCCAGCAACAAATCATCGGTAGTCATGATACCCCCGTTGATCGTCGTATTGCCTCTGATCGTATCGAACGCGAAACCTTCGCTGAACACGTCACGGAAATCCAACGTGATACGGCGTGGCAATGCCTGCAAAGATAATACCCCCAATAAGCGACCGATACCAGGTTCGATTTTGGAAAAATGTCCACGCTCGACACTGACTGCCAACGTTCCGTCGAGTGTTTCCAAGTCGAAATCGGTAGGGGCGTTTGCCCACGACAATACTCCGCTGATTTGCGTGGCAGATGCGACAAAACCTTCGGGAATGCCGAAATAGCCCAGAAATTTTTGCATGTCGTTAATAGCTACTGCAATACGCATTTCTGTTTTTTGCTTGGCAAGAGTAGTATGCCACCAACCGTTAGCGTCGAATTGCCCTGCGTCATTGACAAGATAAATACGCTCGATGCGCCAATCGGCGCCTTGCGGTTTTGCCAATATCTTCATATGACCAACATCGCGTCCCCGATAAATCAGTTTCGCAACATCGACATCAAGTTCAGTCCACGAATTACCGCTGTCGCGCTTGATGGCAATTGCCCTATCGTTCAATGCGCTACCATCATGACTATCATCATCAGTTTCAGGCAGCACCAGTTTGGATAATCTCGCTTGGATATGATCGTTTTCAGTTTCGCCTGCTTTGGCATTTTTCCATTCGATTTCACCCGCAAGCTCATCGCTATCAATATTGATTTTCAGACAATAATTATTGAATTCGCCGCAAAGCAATGATGTTTCATCGGGCGTTACGGACAATTTGACTCGATGCAATGTTTGTCCAAACGCGGTAAGCGCGTTCGTCGAGAAATCGGCGCGGGACAGCGCTACGGTTTCCCCATGATTCTTCGGTAAGGTGTCAAGCAACGCCAGCCAAGGATCGAGATCGATCTGCGGCAAAGATCCGTTAACGTAAATGCCTTTGTTTTTTGGAAGCGGCAACATTGATACAGGCTCGCCACTGTAAATGGAGGTCCGCGTCGTTATCCATGGCGCGTCCGAATGATCGCGCTCGCGCTGCGCAACGACTTGCATGGTCGACACTTGCGGCAGTTGATAATCGATACGCCAGATTTCTTCATTGTCGCTTTGATCAAGTATACTGCGGACGATACGCAAAGATGTTTCTTGTTGCGAAGTTTTAGCGAATGGTTCGGGCAAATCGATGGTTACGCCTCGCAGCGAAGATTCCAGCAACCAATCAGCGTTCTTTTTATCAATATTTGCCTTCAGATGGAAACGCCATGGGATTTCACCTCGAAAGTGTTCTGCCAGAAAAAAGGGATAATTCTCGCGGATGCGAGCCATTGAGGCCATTCCTGTGCCTTTAATGGCGACACTACCCTCGCTATTGTATAGAACGACTTTCCCCGTACCACCCAGTGCGGCGAACGATAAATCATCAGCACGAATGCTGTCTTCAGTAAACGAAACCACGCCACGTATTTGAGAAAGCAGCGGTACGTCGGGGATCATCAACGTATTTTGGCTCAACGCCAATTCCCCATTGACTTTGCTATGATTCGGATCATCCACGCTCAAGGGGATATCGAGCGATAGTGACAATAAACCCATACCGTTGCCGCGCGCGTCTTGCAATAAATGATTTATCGCCGTGCCGACCGGACTTTCCTCAAGAAAGCGAAAGTAAATATCGAGATCGCCTTGCGTTTTTCCATCGACGAACAAATGCGGAAGATCCGCGCCTAAATCAGGAATCACCGCGCGTACTGGTAACATGTGCGCTTCGAGTATTTCCCCTTGTTGCGCCTCGATGGTCATGCTTTCGTTGTGAAAGAGTAGTTTTGCTTCGAGGTCATTGATGGGCGGCCAGTCGGGAGCGTAACGCATGAGGACGTGATGCGCTTGCGCCTCCACCGAGAACACGCCGGCGTTTTCGTCTCCGTCGGAAAATGGAAATTTGGCGAGATCGCCGCGCAATATCACTTTCCCCTGATCCGCTTGTCCCGCCAGCAGACTTGTTTGTAGCCAGTCACGAATGTCGGAGTCAACGATCAACGGAATATAACGATAAACGTGCGTCGCTTCGGCGCGGTGGACAGATGCTGTTAGGTCAGCAATACCGGCGGCGTCATTCGCTTGCCAAGTTCCGCCGAGCGTAATGTCGACATTATCGTTAGCGAAACGCAAATGATCAATATTGATATTGGTGATTTTCCCGCCATTTTTCTGCCATTGCAATTTACCGTCTAATTTTTGCAAAGGTATTTTTTCGATAAAGATTTCGGGGAACTCGACGGCAGCGTCCACGCCATTCAATATCAGCGTGCCGCCTGCATCGTCAAAGCTAATATGCGCGTCGATGTTGTCCAGTCCGGGATAATTTTGGTAGGGATTCAACGTAAATCCGACCAACGCCGCCGTTCCATGCAACGATGGATTCTCGCCGCTTTCCCAATACAGCGTTCCATTTTCCAGTATGCCGTGCGGTTGTAGTTTGGCAAGCAGAGCCTGTTGCGCGTCCCATGCGGGAATGCTGGCAAATAGTTTCACTAAAGGCGCAAGCCGCAAACGGTCGAAATCAAGCCGTGTTTGCGACGCGCGCGACAGTAACGACAATAAATCAGACGGCGCGTTTTCTTCCGGCGTATCGGGTGAAAGCTGCATGGACAACTGAATGTTGGCGGATGGAAACATTGTTCCGTTTTCATCAATGAACGAAAAATTATGCGCGGCTAATGTATAACGGTTGTCTTGCCGCAAACCAGTAAAACGCCCATTGGCTTGCTGCACGTTCAGCAGCGGAATGGGATCGGATGAATTTGGCGCCAGATGCGCGCGCGCATCGTGAAGCGCGACATCCAACGTGAAGTCAGTAATACGTTGATTGACGATCGACAGCCAACTTTGCGCGTTGCCGCTGCCGCGTTCAACAGCAATCGGTAGATCAAACCATTGTGACAGTAAAGAAAAATCGACTTGTTCGAAACGCGCATACCAGCGGGATGCGTCTTTGGTCGTTTCACCGCGGATATCGAGACGAGCTTGCGTGTCTGTGTCGAAAACACCGCGAAAAGCGATCCGATAACGATTCAATTCTTTTTCACCGCGCAACCCGAAATTTTGCATCGTCAACAACGGCGCGTTGCGGTATTCATCTTTCCAGTTCAGCGTTCCACGCACGATTTCAATAGCGTGTTGACGTTGCAACCAAGCGGCAAATTGTGTGGCGTTCTCTTCGGATTTCTGTGATGCCGCCAGCGGAATGCCGCCGATGAAAATGTTGCCCGCAGCATCACGGCGCATGGTCAGCGTCGGCGCTTCGATACGCAAAAACCGCAAACGCACATCCCAATGAAACAGCGAACGCCAGCTTACCAGCATCGTCACTTTGGGCAGATCGACATGCGCTTCTTCCAGCGCCGCGTCGGTAATCACGGGTTTTTCGTAAATACGCAGATGATGGACCGTCAGTTGCGGATTCCATCCGTTCCAGCCGGTTTTCATTTCGTCAATGGTGACGGGCAGACCGAGTTCTTTTTGTAAAAGCGATGCGACTTTCTGCGGATTGGCGTCAAGCTGCGGCAGTAGCACGAACCGGGCACTCAACAAGACGACGGCGAACAACACCGTCATTCCGATAAGAATGAACGATAATCCACGAAGTAGCTTGTCCTGTTCCAAAATCAAAATTCGACCGATGGCGCGTTGACACAATCGGCAGTCGTTCATAATAATACCTTATTGCCGCTGAAAAACATCGTGAACGGAAACACGCGCGACACCCCGAAGTGTTGCGCATCATGATTGTACTCTGCCTGTTTTATTTTTTGCGACAGGTATGTCACGGTGTTTTTGGAAACTTGATAAAAACGCCCGTTCATTTTGGAAATGTTATGAATTTATCTGAAGCTTTATTATTTAGCCGATACGCGCAGCGTATGGTCGAGGCGCGCGAAGAATATCGCATCGCTTGGGAGTCGGCGCCCAATGCTCCGTTGGATTGGGTACATTGGGTCGCTCGTCCGTTGGCGGAAGCGTTGCATCGAGCGGACGCGGAACATTTGGCGATGACGTTGCGCCAAATCCGCCAAAAAGTCATGCTGTATACGATGGCGCGTGATTTGCTCGGTTTAGCAAGCCTTGACGAAGTTTGCGGCAACATGTGCCGATTGGCCGAAGAAACGTTGTTGGCGGCGTTGACATTGCACAAAACCGAATGTATCGCGTTGCGCGGTTTTCCACGCAGCGAAGCGGGCGACGCGCAGTCGCTGATCATCGTCGGGATGGGTAAATTAGGTGGCGGCGAGTTGAATGTGTCATCCGACATTGATCTCGTATTTCTCTATCCTGAAGAAGGCGAAACCGATGGACACCGTTCGCAGAGCAACCATGAATTCTTTAAGCGGCTCGGTCAGAAAGTCATCGCCACGCTTGACGATGTGACCGCTGACGGTTTTGTTTTTCGCGTCGATATGCGGCTGCGCCCTTACGGCGATGCCGCGCCTTTGGCTGTCTCGTTCGACGGTTTTGAGCAATATCTCCTGACGCAAGGGAGGATGTGGGAGCGTTACGCGTGGCTCAAGGCGAAAGCGTTGACAGGGGATCGTCACGACGAGCTGGAACAAATCATCCGCTCGTTCGTGTACCGCAAATATCTCGATTTTGACGCTTATGAAGGGTTGCGCGATGTCCGTGAACAAATTCGTCGCGAAGGAGAGAAACGCAATTTCAAAAATCACATCAAACTTGGCAGTGGCGGCATCCGTGAAATCGAGTTTATCGCGCAAGCGCAGCAAATCGTACGTGGTGGGCGCGATACGTCGCTGCAACTACGCGGCACGCAGGAGGCGTTGCGCGCGTTGCGCGAGCGTAAACTTATCGACGCAAACACGGTTGACGAACTACTCGAAGCGTATGTCTTTTTGCGTCGCTTGGAGCATCGTTTGCAATACCGCGAAGATCAGGCGACACAGATTGTTCCCGAAAGTGATATCGAACGCGATGTGGTGGCGCAAAGTATGGGCTTTGACTCGCTCGGCGCTTTCGACGATGCGCTGGATGAGAAGCGTCGTTGCGTCGCTCATCATTTCGAAGATCTTTTGGGCAATGAAAGCGTACCGGCGTTTCCTCGTTCCGTGCGAGACGAAGAAGATACCGCGTTCAATTGGGAAACTTCGGAAACATTGGTCAAACAATTCTTCCGGCACGGTTTTGCCGATCCCCAAAACATGACGCAACGGGTAGTGCGCGTTCGGGAGAGTCGTCGTTTTGCGCAGTTGCCTGAACGTTCGCGGCAGCGTTTTGACAAGTTGCTCGAAAAATTGATCAGCGTCGCGCAGCAAACCGCGCGCGCTTTGGAAAATAAAAATCAGACGCCGGACACGATTTTTCAGGCAATGCTTGCTTTTCTCGAAACGATCAGTCGGCGCAGCGCGTATTTGGCATTGCTTTCCGAGCACATGCATATTTTGCCGATGATCGCGCAGATTTTTGCGGCTTCGTCATGGGCGGCAGCTTATCTAGACCGTCATCCCATTTTGCTTGACGAGTTGTTGATGCCGCAGATGTTGTATGCCGAACCGGACTGGTTGGCGTGGCGTCATGAATTGACGCAAACGTTGGCAACGCATTGCGGCGATACCGAGCGGCAAATGGATGAATTGCGCCATTTTCAGCACGCGCAGATCTTTCGCCTGTTGGCGCAAGACATCGCGGGGAAGTTGACGGTTGAACGCTTATCCGATCATTTGACGGCGTTGGCTGATTTGATCCTTGAAATGGTGTTGGATCAATGTTGGCGAATATTGGCGGCGAACGAACCGCCACCGCGTTTTGCCATCGTGGGTTATGGCAAACTCGGCAGCAAAGAATTGAGTTATGGTTCTGACCTCGATCTGGTTTTTCTGTACGATGCGCGTAAAGAAGACGAGCAAAGCGTCAAACGTTATACCCGTCTTGCGCAGCGGATGAATACTTGGCTGAACGGCGCTACCGCTGCGGGTAACCTTTATGCGACCGATTTGCGGCTGCGCCCCGATGGCGGCAGCGGATTGTTTGTGTCGAGTTGGGAAGGATTTTTGCGTTACCAAAAGGAAAGTGCGTGGACCTTTGAACATCAGGCGTTGACACGCGCGCGTTTTATTGCCGGCGATGGTGAATTAGGGGGCGCGTTCATGCGCGAACGCGCCGCGATTTTGCGGCAATGCGACCGCGCTTCGTTGATTTCTGATATTTTGGCGATGCGTGCGAAAATGCACGAGGCGCATGATTCTAGGGATGATACGCTATTCAACGTCAAACAAGATGAAGGGGGGATGATCGATATCGAGTTTCTGGTGCAATACCTTGTTCTTGCCAATGCGTATAGGTATCCGGTGTTGACGCGCAATACCGGTAACGTTGCTTTGCTTTCCAGCGCCGCCGCGCTTGAGTTGATCACATCGCAGGAGGCGGAAAATGTGGCGGTTGCTTACCGCAATTACCGCCGTTTGCAACACAGCGCGCAATTACAGGAACAGGAAATCGCGCTGGTTGCGCCCGAAAGCGTGGTGGCGGAAAGGGCGGCGGTAAAGGCATTGTGGCAGAGGTTGTTCACTTCCGGCGCGGCGGAGAAAGCGTAGCGATAAATATTGGTTTTCGGCATGTGATGAAAAAACCGGATCGTCAAGCGATCCGGTTTTTGTGTTCTGAAATGATTATTTCAGAGATAGCCATACATCTTCGCAAAGATGTAACCAAAAGTACAAGAGATGGTTACGCCAACCAGACCGGGGATAATGAAGCTATGGTTGATTACAAATCTGCCAATGCGCGTCGTACCGCTGCGGTCGAATTGAATCGCGGCAAGATCGCTCGGATAAGTCGGCAAGATGTAGTAACCGTAACATGCCGGAGCGAATGCCAGAATCACGGCGGGCGATACGCCGATGTTCAACGCTAGCGGAACGAAAGCAGCGAGCGCTGCCGCTTGTGAATTCACGAATTTGGAGACCAGCAGCAGCATGACCGCATATGTCCAAGGATGGTCTTGAACGACACTGCCCAATGCTTCTTTCATCATCGGCGTGTGCACGGCAAACATCGAGTCTGCCATCCACGAAATACCGAACACCGCGACCAAAGCGATCATTCCGCTTCGGAACACTTCGTTTTTGCTGATTTTGCTTGCGTCGGTTGGCGTGAAAATGATAATCAACGCGCCGGCTAACAGCATGAAGATCTGAATCGTATTGACCATGCTCAAACGCGTGACTTTGCCTTGCGCGTTTTCCCAACCTGGACGAAGGTTCTCAAAATAACCGAGCGTGGCCACTACCGCAATTGCCGCAAGGAAAATCCACATGCCTACCCAGTATGAGCGCGGCAGCTTTTTACCGAGCAGCGTCGCCGTTTCGCCGTAAACATATTCCTTATTTTCGGGAACGGCAATGAATTTTTGAAAGTCTTCGTCCTTGTCGAGGTCTTTGCCGCGGAACCAACTGAAGATGCCAACCGCCAAAACACCGATCAGCGACGATGGAATCGTGATCATCAATAAGTTCACATAACCGTCGAAGCCCGCCAATGGATGTTCGGCGGCGAGTAACATTGCCGTCAATGAGACAACTGCCACGGAAACTGGACTGGCGACGATGCCCATTTGCGAGGCAATCGTCGAAGCCGCCATCGGTCTTTCGGGACGGATGTTATTTTTGATTGCGATATCGTAGATGATCGGCAACATCGTGTACACCACATGTCCAGTACCACAGAGCACAGTCAAGGAAAAGGTGACAAATGGCGCTAAAATACTTACGTATTTGGGGTTGCGCCGCAAGATTTTT
This sequence comes from Burkholderiales bacterium, assembly GCA_031270015.1. Taxonomy (GTDB): domain Bacteria; phylum Pseudomonadota; class Gammaproteobacteria; order Burkholderiales; family Casimicrobiaceae; genus UBA931. The sequence continues at coordinate 41,535 of JAISYH010000056.1, forward strand.
TCCGCGATTTGCAGCATCACGTCGAGACCACCGCTGGCTTGTAGTGTCGCGCTGGCGGCAACTACCGCGAGAATGGTCAACATTACCGCAATGGAAGGAGCGCCAAGTTTGACATTAAACAGGAAAACCAACACGACCAAACCGATACCGCCCAAAAGACCCAGAGCGACCCCGCCTTTTTTGGCGCCATAAAACAAACAGATGAGAACGATGATGAGCTGTAATGTGAATTGCCAACCTTCGCTCATACTTGTCAAGAAACTCATGATTCCTCCTTTTAGAACCGGTAAAGGATTTTTACCGACCTCAATTATAGCGGCAACAGGATATTACACACATAAAAAGTGTGGTTTTTACTTATTGTATATTTTTAATACATCCCGGATCATGTGTGTTTCATGAATAAAATGCTAGAAAACAAAAAAGATCGTGTAAGTATCACATGATTGTTTCATCATGTGCGTATAGCCTTTTTCAACCATTGAAGAAACAAGCGACGAGGAACGGGTTTGGCGCCCAGCGACGCCAGATATGGCGTTTCTTGTTGACAGTCGATGTAACGCACATTTTCCGATTTGAGCCAATC
>JAISYH010000003.1 GCA_031270015.1 Burkholderiales bacterium
ATGAAGGCGGATATAATACTTAAGTCTGATGATATTAATATGTATATTGCTTTATTCATATCCAATATAGTTTCCATTCATTTTTTATCCTCATTCGCCAGTTATTTTATTACAGATAAGGTATTGAAGGTTAGGCTGAAAAAAATTGAAAGCATTGCGCATTGAAATGTTTCTCTTTAATAGCATGTTATACTTAATACAACAGCACCATCGAGGGTACATGGACGGCAGTGGGCAAGACCGATTCAGCAAGACTTATCCGATTTTCTGGGACCACTTCTCATGAAGAACTTCATGAAGATAAAGCGGGAAAGGTAATTCACTCTCCCAAGAAACCTCCACTTTGATGTGCCCATAAACGCGCGTAAAGTCCGTTACGCGCCAATAGTGTTTTATGGTCACCTTCTTCCGCGATTTTTCCTTGATCAAGTACGATCAAACGATCCATTGCCGCAATAGTGGATAGTCTGTGCGCGATGGCGATGACGGTCTTACCTTCCATCAGTCGGTATAAGCTGCTTTGGATCACGATTTCGATTTCAGAATCGAGCGCGCTGGTGGCTTCGTCGAGCAGGAGAATCGGAGCGTCTTTGAGCATTACGCGAGCAATCGCGATACGCTGCCGTTGCCCGCCGGACAGCTTGACGCCGCGCTCGCCGACATGCGCGTCCAATCCGGTGCGTCCTTGTCCGTCGTCGAGTTCGCTTATGAAACCGTAAGCTTCGGCTTTACAGGCGGCGGCGATGATTTCTTCTTCTGTCGCGTCGGGACGTCCATACGCCAGATTGTCGCGTACCGAGCGGTGCAACAGAGAAGTGTCTTGCGTCACCATACCGATTTGCATGCGTAAACTGGCTTGGGTAACGTCGGCGATGTTTTGTCCGTCGATCACGATGCGCCCACCTTTAACATCGTAAAAGCGCAACAATAAATTGACAATGGTTGATTTTCCCGCGCCAGATCGTCCGACCAATCCTATTTTTTCTCCAGAACGGATGCGCAGCGTGAAATCATCAATCACGGTCTTGCCGTTTCCATAGCCAAAGCTAACATTCTCAAAACTCAGTTCTCCGCGGGTGACGACAAGCGGTTTGGCGTCTTGGCGGTCAACGACTTCAGGCGGCAAGGAAAGGGTGCGTATGCCGTCTTGTACCGTACCGACTGCCTCGAAGAGCATGGTCATTTCCCACATGATCCATTGCGAGAGTCCGTTCAGGCGCAGCGCCATAGCGGTAACAGCGGCAACGGCGCCAATGGTCGTTTTCTCTTGCGTCCATAGCCATAAGGCAACGCCGGAGGTGCAAGTCAGCAGCAGCATGCTCAAGAATGTATTGATGGAGACGAGACCGGTCACGAGGCGCATTTGCGCATGTACGGTTTTCATGAACGATTGCATCGCAAAACGAGCGTAATCGGCTTCGCGGTGGGCGTGCGAAAAGAGTTTGACGGTAGCGATGTTGGCGTAAGCGTCGGTGATCCGTCCCGTCATCAGAGCACGGGCGTCTGCTTGTCGACTCGCTGCTTTGCCCAAACGTGGGACAAAGAAGGCAAGCATCATGGCATAACAACTCAGCCAACCCAAAAATGGAAGTAACAGCCAAGGGTCGAAACTGCCGATAACGGCGGACATGGTAACGAAGTAAATAGTGATGTACACCAAAATATCGGTGATAGTCATCACGGTTTCGCGGGTGGCAAGGGCGGTTTGCATGACTTTGGCGGATACACGACCGGCAAATTCGTTCTGATAGAAAGAATAGCTCTGATTGAGCATGTGGCGATGAAATTTCCAGCGTAACAGCATCGGGAAGTTGCCCGCCAGCGTCTGGAATTTAATCAGCGAATGCAGGGTTGCGATCAGCGGGCTTGCCAGAACAATCGCGGCGAGCAGCAAAAGCGAAAATTTTTCTTTCTCCCAAAGTTGCGACGGCGGTACAGCCGCCAGCCAATCGATCACGCTGCCCAGCATCGCAAACAGTATCGCTTCAAACGCGCCGCCGATCACAGAGAAAAAAACGGCAATTGCGATCATTCCGCGCAATCCTTCCGTACACGACCAGAGAAACGCCCAAAAAGAGGATGGCGGCGTTACTAAAGGATCGGGATACGGATTAACACGATTTTCAAACCATTTAAATAGCATGATAGAATTTTGAGTACATTAAATCTTATAGATATGATTTTGTGAATCAATGAGGGCTGAAGGAATTTCTGGGTGTTTTAATCTTTCCTCAATCTTTTTTTTGAACGCAATTTTGATATTGTTATCAAGATTGCTCCGTTCTTTCATAGCATTGGAACCGAAGGAAAGTTTATAGGTCATGGAGATTTACTGGAATTTGTTCATCGTTTAATCTGGCACGCGATACTTCTAAATCGTCCGCATCTTCCTGTTGCTCAATTAAAGCTTCGTATTGTTCTAGAGAGAGGCAATAAAAAGCCGGGCGTGAGTGTTTCATAATCACGACCGGCGCGCCGCCTGCCGATTTGACCGTACCAACGGGATCACGTTTTAGGTTGCTGAGTGTCGCGGTTGCTTCTGTAATAATATGAGTTGACATTACAATACCATTATTTCCATGTAATTTGACATAAGATAAATTATACGAACTTAAAATGTAGGCGCAAATTAGTAATATCCGGTTTTAGCTAATCAGAAATACTCTCTTAGGATTATTGTGTAATGCCTAGGTCATTACTCTTTGCCGATGATTCGTTTCTGTTTGGTCAATTCTTTCATCGCCAGCGAATCGTATTCCCCGCCGTTCGCGTCGCCCAATATTCAGCAAATGCCACGCCGAATTGCCGCGCTAGGCGTTCGGAGAAATCAGGATAATAGCTGAAATCTCGGATATTTTCTTCACCAATGACGTCACGCGCTACCGATTCGACGCTACCGAAACCATCCGCCAAACCAAGGCGCACGGAATTCTCGCCATCCCAAATCAAACCAGAAAAAATACTTTCGGTTTCGTGCAATCGCTCGCCGCGTCCTTTGCGTACGGCGTCGATAAATTGATGATGCACATTGTCCAGCAATCCCTGCATATGCGATTTTTGCTCATCGTTTTCGGGACTGAATGGATCCATGAACGCTTTATTTTCGCCCGATGTCATCGTGCGTTGCTCGATGCCGAGTTTTTCCATCGCGCCGGTGAAACCAAAATTCATCATGATGACGCCTATCGAACCGACGAGACTGGCTTTATCCACATAAATGTCATCGGAAGCCGCCGCGACGTAATAGCCGCCCGACGCCGCCATTTCATCGACCACCGTATAAATCGGGATATGCGGATATTGTTCGCGTAAACGCTTAATCTCATCGTAAATCTTACCCGCCTGCACAGGGCTGCCTCCCGGGCTGTTGATTTCGAGAATCACGCCGCGCACATATTCCGATCCAAACGCATCGCGCAGTGCGGCATTGATGTGTTCGGCGCTGGCATCACTGTCGCTGGCAATTTCGCCTTCCAATTTGACCAGCGCCGTGCATGAGGATACGCAAAACGGTTTGCTTGGGTCGGCGCCATAAAAACTACTCAACAGTAACAGCAAAACGATAAGCAACGCGATCAATCGGAAGAAAATTTTCCAGCGGCGGCTGCGCCGTTGTTCGATCAAGAACGCTATCGCTAGTTCGTCGAGCACTACACTGCCGGAACCTTGATTCTGCACATTCGGCGCTGCCTCTTGCCGTTCGCCGAAAAACTCGGATTCCAATATTGATTTTTCAGATTCATTCATAATATTTCCATTCATAAAAAATTATCAGTGGTTCGTTTCGGCAACGGAAAATTCGGCGTTTTCGATCAACCACTGCCGCAATTCAGCGATGGAGCCGACCATTGCGTTCGGTTCGCTCGTATGTAAGGTTTTTGTATCGTGCGCGCCGTAAGTCACCGCCAATGCCGTAATGCCGGCATTTTTCGCCATCAAAACGTCGTGGGTCGTATCACCGATCATCAGCGTTTGGCGCGGCGCGACTCCGACACGATCCATCAGAAAATGCAGCATCGCCGGATTGGGTTTAGAAAAACTCTCGTCGGCAGTTCTTGTCACGTGAAAACGATGCGATAAATCGTGTACGCGCAACATGCGATCAAGTCCACGACGCGATTTTCCCGTCGCGACGGCAAGAAGAAAACCGTCTCGATCCAATTCATCGAGCAATTCACGAACGCCGGAAAATAACGGAATTTCCGAATCGTTCTGCAAATAATGATACAAATAGCGTTGTATGATGTCGTTGATTGTCGCGGGCGGCAACGTCGGCGACAATGTTTTGATCGCCATATCCAATCGCAAACCGATGATATAACTCGCGGCGCGATCGTCAGGCGGCGGTAGACTCAAATCGCGGTATGCCGCTTGTACGGCGCTCACGATTTGGCGCGCCGAATCGGCAATCGTACCATCCCAATCGAAAACCAATAATGAGTATGGACGATTTGACGGCATACTATCAATCATCGTTTTTCCTTCTCTTCACACTCGTCCAAGTGCGCGACGAACGACGATAATGTTATGGGAAGTTCCGCCGTGATCGTCAACATCTCGCCGCTGTGCGGGTGCTCGAACGATAATTCACGCGCATGCAAAAACATTCTGTTCAATCCTTGCGCTGCCAATTCACGATTCCAGGCAAAATCACCATATTTAGTATCACCCGCCAATGGAAAACCCAAATGGGTCAAGTGTACGCGAATCTGATGTGTTCGTCCTGTGCGCAATTCCGCGTCCAGCAGCGAAAGCGACGGCGAAAGCCGTTTCCAGACTTGGCGTCGGTAAAACACTGTCAGTGCCGATTGTCCATCGTCGTCATCCACGCGCACTCGCCGCTCGCCTTGCGCGTTCAAATAACGTGTAAGCGGCACGCTCACGCGGCGCTTAGCATCGCGCCAGGCACCTCGCACCAAAACATCGTAATGCTTTTCAATGTCGCCCTCTCGCCAAATCGTATGTAACGCCGTCAATGCCGAGCGTTTTTTCGCCAACAATAAAACACCGGAAGTTTCGCGGTCAAGCCGATGCGCCAGTTCCAAAAAGCGCAAATCGGGACGTTGCGCGCGTAATTGCTCGATTACGCCGAACGAAATGCCACTGCCGCCATGCGCCGCCAATCCTGCGGGTTTGTCGATCGCCAACAAATGCGCATCCTCGAAAACCACCGGCAAAGCGGCGGCTTTGCGTAAGACCGATAGTTTCATCGCCGATGGTTTTCCCGTGTCGTTATCAAGGCGCGCCGGTAAGCGCAACGGCGGAATGCGCACGATGTCGCCAAGCATAAGATGCGTAGAAGGCTGAATACGCGCGCCATTGATCCTTACCTCACCACCGCGCACGATTCGATAAATATGACTCGATGGTACGCCTTTTAAATATTTACGCAAAAAATTATCGACGCGCTGCCCGGCAACCGCCTCATCGATTGTAATATGACGAACAAAGTTCTTGCTTATGTCTTTCATTTCTTTATAATTACACCCTGACTCAGGCAGAGTTTATCGCTCGCACGAGACGCGAACCACCGTTTATGAATCATCGGATCGCCGCTGTCTCCAACGCTAGGCGTTTTGCAAAATCCATAGCGATCTCGCCGAAAAGTCGCGGCAATCGCCCGCCGCGCGTTCTCCGAATTTCGGAAAAACGCAAAGAGCGATATTAATGGAAGCTTTACCGATACGCTACTTTCAAAGAGTTTTTTTGCGAAGCGCGCTTATTAAGCGAATGTAAAGCGAATACTCGCCATGCCGCATGTGACGAAATCGTCGCCATGGTCAATGTATCATCGCCCTCCGCAAACTCTCGCCAGTCGCCGAATGGCTTCCCACGATTAATGGATTGAAACGCGCGCATTTCGTTGCCGAAATCTGGAACGCATATGCGCGGCATGAGAATACGACGCAATGATGATATTTTAATGATCTATTCATTGCATGTACGCAGATTATACTAAAAGCATAGTTTGTTGATAGTTGAACAGAGACGTTTGTTATCGGGTTGTTAGCGGATACATGAAATCATCGTGTGCCCTCCCCTTTGTCGAAACCTCAGGCGCGAAGCTGATCGCTTCGTGTGTTGTTCATCGTTTTCTCAAGCTCACGACATAATTTGTCGTATCGAGGCTTGCCGCGTTAGCGAATAAGTTGCCCCGCGCTCTTGGCGCGATGGCGATTATCCAGTTTTCCAGGTTGCGGATTGGCGCCATAGGAGAACAAAAAATGAAAAGAATGTTATTTAATGCCACGCAAGCGGAAGAATTGCGTGTCGCGATCGTCGATGGCCAAAAACTGGTTGATCTCGATATCGAATCTGCTTCCAAAGAGCAACGCAAATCAAATATCTATAAGGGCATCATCACCCGCGTTGAGCCATCGCTGGAGGCTTGCTTCGTTGATTATGGCACCGAGCGGCATGGATTCTTGCCGTTCAAGGAAATTTCCCGCCAATCGCTTGGCATTTCTGAAGGGCGAATTCAAGATCATCTGCGTGAAGGTCAGGAATTGATCGTGCAGGTCGACAAGGATGAACGCGGTAACAAAGGCGCGGCGTTGACATCGTACATCTCGCTTGCCGGACGTTATCTCGTATTGATGCCAAACAATCCGCGTGGCGGCGGCGTGTCGCGGCGCATCGAGGGCGAAGAACGCAACGAACTGCGCGATACTCTGAACAAACTCGAAGTCCCGAAAGGAATGAGTATCATCGCGCGCACCGCCGGTATCGGTCGTTCCGAAGAAGAAATGCAGTGGGATTTGAATTACTTGCTGCAATTATGGAACGCCATCGAAGAAGCCGCGCAATTACAAAAAGGCGCGTATTTGATTTATCAGGAATCGTCATTGGTGATTCGCGCGATCCGTGATTATTATCATCCCGAAATCGGCGAAATACTGATCGATACCGAAGCCGTATTCGAGCAAGCGCAGCAGTTCATGAGTCATGTGTTGCCAAACAACGTGCACAACGTGAAGCTATACCATGATAGCGTCCCCCTCTTCTCGCGTTTTCAGATCGAACATCAAATCGAAAGCGCCTATGACCGAAAAGTGCCGCTTCCTTCCGGCGGCTCTATCGTGATCGACCACACTGAAGCGCTAGTGGCGATAGACGTCAATTCGGCGCGCGCGACGCGCGGCAGTGATATCGAAGCCACCGCGTTGCAAACCAATCTCGAAGCTGTCGATGAAGTCGCCCGCCAACTGCGTTTGCGCGACCTCGGCGGATTGGTAGTGATCGACTTCATCGATATGGAAAGCAACAAGAACCAACGAGCCATTGAAGATCGCTTACATGAGGCGTTGCGTTATGATCGTGCCCGTGTGCAAATCAACAAAATTTCCCGCTTCGGCCTTTTGGAGTTATCGCGCCAACGTTTGCGTCCCGCGTTGGCGGAATCGGCGCATATCCCCTGCCCGCGCTGTCACGGGCTTGGGCATATCCGCGGCACGGAATCGACCGCGCTGCATATCCTCCGTATTCTCCAAGAAGAAGCGATGAAGGAAAACACCGCGCAAATCGTCGCGCAAGTTCCCGTTGATGTCGCTACCTTCCTGCTCAATGAAAAACGCAATGACGTTTTCGCTATCGAATCCCGTTTCCGCATCAATGTGCTGCTTGTGCCGAATCGTTATCTGGAGACCCCCGATTTCTCTGTCGAGCGTCTGCGTCACGACGACTTGAACAACGAGGAAGCGCAAATGCTTTCCTTCGAGCGTACCGAACTTCCGGAGCAGCCCGATATCGTTAGAGAGAAGAAAGAAGAAGCTAAAGAAGTACGCCAGGAAGCTAAAGTCAAAGGCATCAAACATGACGTGTTGCCAACGCAAGTCAAAGAAGACGTTACGCTGTGGTCGCGGGTGATGGCGTGGTTCAACGGCGCGCCGAAAGAACCCGAAGTCAAGCCGAAAACCGAAAAATCAAGGGGCGATCTTCGCGGAAACAGCCGTCGGCAAAACGAAGAGCGTAAAGAACGTAAAGATCGGCGCAGAAACCGCAACGAAACCGCTCGACAAGATGGCGACCGCGAAGAATCGCGGAAAGAGCGGAAACACCCTGAAAAAAGCGAACGTCAGGAAAACAAACCGCGTGACGAACAATCCCGTCGTAACAATAAACATGAAGAAGTTGCGAGCAACGAGCAAGCCGCCGAATCGAAGCGCCGCCGTCAAAGCTCAGAGTCCAAAAAAGGCATGACGAAAGCGCATTACGCCGAAACCGATAGCTCGTCCGCGCAACAGCGTATATCCTTCGTCGTTGCCGATACCGAAGCGTCGATACTCGAATCCGTTCCGGCGAATGCTATCCGCGAAGAACGGCGAGAGGATAACGGGCGCCGCCGTCGCGGCAATCGAGGCGGACGCAGTGGCAATCGAAACCGTCGCGGTGATTCCGTCGAAAAAAGAGCTGAAGGCGTTGAAGAAAGCGCAACCTCCTCGACCGCGCCGGCTGATCTTCTGACGCCTATAACAACGGATACTTCGCTGCTGCCCGCCGTTCCCGTGCCCGGCACGGCGATCAAGCCGGTGAGCGAAGTTCGCGTTGAAACAACGACTTTCACCACGGCAGCTTTCACTTCCGATACGAAACGCGCCGAAGAAGCGCCGTCCATTTCCGAAAAAATTCAGCCTGCCGTACCCTTCCGCCCTGTGAAAGAATCTCCCGTGGCGCGGCACGCAGAAGCGTCCGTAAAGCCACAACCGGCGGGTATTTCGCTTACCCCCGACCTTGCCGCGAGCGGTTTACAAATGGTCGAAACCTCATCGCGCTTGCTCGAACCCGCTCAAGAAACGACGCAATCCCGCGCTGGACGCGCTCGTCCGTCTCGCGCGGTGGTGAAAGAAGAAGCGTTGCAGATGGTGGAAACCCGGTCGGAAGACTGACGATAACAATAGTCCATGAAACGAAAAGGGCGGAAAATCTTCCGCCCTTTTCGTTTTTGGATAACGCCGTATCTCTCTGTCTTACCGCCGTGGGCTATGGATTTTTATTCATTTTGCGTTTGTTTTTCGACCCGATCACATAGCCCAAAACGACGACCATCACTGCGCCAACCACTGCGGCGACAAGGGCGCTGTACGGAGGCAAATGTTCCGTAATCGACGCGAGCGCGGGATCACTCATCAACATTCGACCGCCAATCCAGCCGAGTAACGCGCCGCCAAAATAGACAATCACCGGATAGCGCGTCAACAATTTCAAAACGAACTGACTGCCCCAGACGATCACCGGAATGCTGACGGCAATCCCGAAAACCGCCAGCGCCATATGACCGTGCGCCGCAGCAGCAACGGCGATTACGTTATCGAGACTCATTACGACATCGGCAATTACGATGGTTTTGATCGCGTCCAGCAGTCGTGAACTGCTTTCGATATTATCGTGTTCGTCATGATCGGGCAGCAATAATTTCACGCCGATCCACAACAGAAGAACGCTGCCGACGATTTTGAGATATGGCAAAGCAAGCAGTTGCAGCGCGAAAAAAATCAGAATCAGTCGCGCCACCACTGCGCCGAAAACACCCCAAAAGACGCCTTTGCGCCGTTGCTCGGGCGACAGCTTGCGACAAGCCAGCGCAATCACAATCGCGTTATCACCGCCGAGCAAAAGGTCGATGGCGATGATTTGCAAAACACCAGTGATGAAAACGGCGTTAAGTCCGATTTCCATAAAATGAATTTATAACAAGAACACGATAAAATCGACGAGATTTATTACCAATCAACGCGAAACAGAGAAAATCAGCGCAATCATATTAAACCAATTTCTTATAAATACAATATAATTTATTGTTTTACATAAGAAATAAGGTTAAGAGGCATCGCCTCTTAACCGAAACTTCAATTGAATGCCGGCGAGCGATAAAAGCAGCCCCAACGCGATAGGTCGTATCATGTTTCCAAAGCCAGTAACATTTCCGCCTAACTGAGTAAGCGCATTATCCAATGTGTCGGCGGCAAATACCGACGGCGGGAAAATAAGTAAAATTATTATAAGCGTAGCCGCCTTTATTTTACTTGCTCGATCAGGGGTCATCATTTGTCTAATTAAGGTATTTCATGTATCGAACGAACACGCTTTCGATCGGGGGTCATCATTTGTCTAAGCGCGTCATCTTGAGCGGCTTGTGTCGCGTTAGCGCATTCTTGGTTTTTAACACCCTTGCGTCCTTTATCGTCGGCGCAGTCTTTCAAGACCTGCTCACGCACTTCTTTATTATTCAAGAAATATGCCGCTGTGCGCGGCTCTTCTTTGGCGCAGCCAACAAGTAATAGGACGATCAAGCCGATAAAAATTTGGTTTTTCATAAGTTTTCCTTATCTTTCACTTTCTATCAGAAAGGCGTTTCTTCGTTACTTTCGGTAGCCACAACGGTTTCACTTTCCGCTGCTGCGGGTGGCGTGTCTCCTTCGGTCGCCGCTTTCATTGAAAGACGAATCCGCCCTTTATCTTTGTCGTCGGCGTCCAACACTTTCACGCGCACCGATTGCCCCACACTCAAGTATTCGGATACTTGGTTGACGCGCTCTTTGGCGATTTGCGAGATATGCAGCAAGCCATCGCGTCCAGGTAATACTTGCACAATCGCGCCGAAATCGAGCAAACGCAACACTATGCCATCGTAAATCTTGCCGACCTCGACTTCTGCCGTGATGTCCTCAATACGCTTTCTCGCCAGATTACAGGCACCCGCATTAACCGATGAAATCGTCACCGTGCCGTCATCCTCGATGTCGATCAACGCGCCAGTCTCTTCGGTCAACGCGCGAATGACCGCGCCACCCTTGCCGATTACATCACGGATTTTTTCGGGATTGATCTTGAAAGCCATCATACGCGGCGCGTGTTGTGAAATTTCAGAACGCGGATGCGGTAATGCCGTTTCCATCAACTTCAAAATATGCATCCTGCCCTCACGCGCCTGAGAAAGAGCAATCGCCATGATTTCTTTAGTGATTCCCTGAATTTTGATGTCCATTTGCAACGCGGTGACGCCTTGCGCGGTACCGGCGACTTTGAAATCCATGTCACCCAGATGATCTTCATCACCCAAAATATCGGTCAATACGGCGAAACGGTTGTCCTCCTTGATCAAGCCCATCGCAATACCGGCGACGTGCGCTTGTGTCGGTACGCCCGCGTCCATCAACGCGAGACAGCCGCCGCACACCGACGCCATCGACGACGAACCATTTGATTCAGTGATTTCCGAAACGACGCGCATCGAATAGGAAAATTCTTCCGCGCTCGGCAAAACGGCAACCAGCGCGCGTTTAGCAAGCCGCCCGTGCCCGACTTCGCGGCGTTTCGGCGTACCGACGCGCCCGGTTTCGCCGGTCGCGTAAGGCGGCATGTTGTAATGCAGCATGAAACGTTCACGGTATTCGCCTTCAAGCGCGTCGATGATTTGCTCGTCGCGCGCCGTGCCAAGTGTCGCCACCACCAGCGCTTGCGTCTCGCCGCGGGTGAACAGCGCCGAGCCGTGCGTTCTTGGCAACACACCCGTTCTGATCGTGATCGGGCGTACCGTGCGCGTGTCGCGTCCGTCGATGCGCGGTTCGCCTTCCAAAATCTGCGAACGAACGATCTTCGATTCGAGATTGAACATGATGTCTCTCACGGTCGCCGCAAGCGTCGCGTCTTCGGTAGCGGCGCATTCGGTTTCGAGCTTCGTTGTAATTTCCGCCAGCCGCTGCATTCTTTGTGATTTGGAATGGATTTTATATGCGGCACGAATGTCCGCTTCGGCAATCGCGGCGACTTTGTCGATCAATACTTGATTCTTTTCCGGCGGCTGCCAGTCCCATAACGGCTTACCGGCTTCTTCAACAAGTCCATGAATCAGATCGATCACCGCTTGTTGTTGCTGATGACCGAATACTACTGCGCCCAACATCGTTTCTTCGGACAATTCCCGCGCTTCTGACTCGACCATCAAAACAGCGGTTTCCGTACCGGCGACGATCAAATCCAGTTTCGACTTCGGTATTTCTGATTTCGCCGGATTCAGCACATATTCACCGTCGATGTAACCAACCCGCGCCGCGCCGATCGGACCATTGAACGGAATCCCTGAAATAGCCAATGCGGCGGATGCGCCGATCATTGCCGGCACATCGGGATCGACTTCGGGATTCACCGAAAGAACCGTTGCGATGATTTGCACTTCGTTGAAAAAGCCATCGGGGAAAAGAGGACGTAACGGGCGGTCGATGAGCCGCGAAGTCAAGGTTTCTTTCTCCGAAGGACGTCCTTCGCGCTTAAAAAAGCCGCCTGGAATTTTTCCGGCGGCGTATGTTTTTTCTTGATAATCAACGGTCAATGGAAAGAAATCCTGCCCGGGCTTCGCCGATGGCGATGCCACCACCGTAACCAATACGGCGGTTTCATCGAGGCTTGCCAAAACGGCGCCTGTGGCTTGGCGAGCGATTTCGCCGGTTTCGAGCGTCAATGTGTGGCGCCCGTAAGTCATGGATTTTTTAGTAGCTTGAATCATGGTAGAAATACCCCGAAATAAAAACCGCGCACAGATTCGTGCGCGGCGAGTCGTTTAGCATATAACGCAACACACGGGCAAGCGATTCGTCCGTGTTCGCCTAAAGTAAGCTGCCTGAAAAATAAGCGGAACGGCAATCACTTCCGCAATCCAAGCTTTTCGATTAATGCCTTGTAGCTGTTCGCGTCACGCGATTTTAAATAATCCAGCAATTTGCGGCGGCGGGAGACCATGCGCAAAAGTCCGCGACGAGAATGGTGATCTTTTACGTGCTCTTTGAAATGCGTATTTAAGTCATTGATACGCGCCGTCAACAATGCGATTTGAACTTCCGGCGAACCTGTGTCGCTAGTGGCACGTTGATAATCAGCGATGATTTTCACTTTTTCTTGAACCGAAACGGTCATAGTTTTTTCCTTTGCTTCAATTAAGCGTTTAAGTCTGTCGTCTAATAAAAGGCAAATATTATATATCGTGTCAAGATTCTTTGGCAAAGGGACAATGAGGCGATGACGTTTTTACACCTTCTTTAGCGTACATTTCATTTTTTTGGAATGAAAACTCACAATATCGCGCCGCATTATTTCCGCGTCATTACGGCGGCGCGGGCTTCGGGCAAGAAGAGGTAGACAGGGTTGACATTGTATATGAGGGAGAAAAAATGAGAATGAGCCGTGGAGGAACTCACTGTTCCGCTTTCGCGGGCTGCCAGCGCCCTGTCGACTTTCTGGCGTCACGGCTCATTGATCGCATGCTACATTGATTCGATAATCGCCGCAATTCCTGCTTTCTCGTTGTATCCGATGCTCCAGTGGTCGGCGCGGTGAAAATATATTTTTATCGCTTTTGGCAGTATGAATGGTTTTGCTTTCTTTTATATTTCGGAAGAAACGGAAGCAGTCATCGACAAGGAAGCGGGACTCTATCGAGCCGCTGACCAAAAACCGTTTTTTGTGCCGCCTTTGGTGGCGCATTTCTGGTAAAAATTGTTCCAACGAGATGACACTGAACATCCGCAAAAAGAACAACCAATACTGCCAAAAATCAACCCGATAAAATCAGAAAAAAGCAAAGGCATCGACTTGGAAACAACGACGATCGGCGCCTCAGGAAGCTCAAACACGGGAATAAATATATTAAAAAATTTAATTTCAATACCTTAAGATGATTTCTTAAAGTTATTGATTATGTTTATGATTTAACGGTGAGCGTGGCGTAGTCTGATAAACACGCGACTGATCTGCTCGCTGCCGTGCTCTGTGATGTAGCGAGCTTTATATCTGTCCACCTTTGTAGCGCGACAGTTGTCCGGTCGCCATAGTCTCTTCATAAGGAAAGAGTTGTGATGAAACGGACGATCACGCGGGAAGAAGTGAGGAAGATGCGTTTTGTGGAAACGTATGAAGGCTGGAAACCGGGACAGCTCGCGTCATGAATGGTTGCGGAGCCATGGCACGACCTGATCGTGACGATGGACGATGTCACGGAAGAAATGTATTCGATGTTCCTAGCAGAAGAGGAAGGCGCGGCGTCGAACTTTGCGGGAATGCGGGAGGCGATTGAATCGCGGGAACTGCCCGACATCTATGGAGGATCGTCATGAACAGTAGATATTTATGAATAATTGATTCTCTCCGAAAACGCCTCATGACGGATTCACCGCATCATGCCATAATGACATTTCCTTTATCGGCACACGCACTTTGAAAGGGACCAATTGGTTTATCCGCGCGAGCGCGCCTTGGGAAATCTGACCCTGGTACTGGGCATCCTGACCTGGGTTTTCCTGATTGTCGGCACTTTGGGAATCATTCTGTTTTATATCCTGATAGCGTTCATCTGCTATGTTTTCGCGCAATCGGGTTTGATCGCCTGGATCAAGGGAACGGGGGTCAAGCTCTCGCCCGACCAACATCCCGACCTCTTCGAGCGTGTCAAGATTTGTTGCCAGAAGCTGGAGATGGAAAGTCCCGATGTCTACATCTTGGAAGGTGGCGGGATGCTCAATGCCTTTGCCACCCGCTTCTTCGGCCACAATTTCGTGGTGCTGCTTTCCGATGTCGTCGACGCGCTGGAAGACGAACCGGATGGCATCAATTTCTACATCGGTCACGAACTGGGACATATCCGCATGAAACACTTGATCGGTCATTTGTGGCGCCTGCCGGTGCTGTGGCTGCCGCTCATCGGTGCTGCCTACTCACGCGCCCGGGAGCGTACCTGTGATTTGCATGGTCGCGCCTGTTGCGACAATGTCCAGAACGCAGCCCGCGCTTTGGTGGTGCTGGCAGCGGGGTCACGACGCTGGAAAACGACCCATCTGACAAACTACGCGCGTCAGTCGCGGGAAAATTCGGGCTTCCTGGCTTCCTTCCACGAGTTGATCGGCGGCTATCCCTGGCTGACGAACCGGGTAGCGCATATGTTGGAACCTGCCGCGCCGCTTCCCGGACGCAATCCCCTCGCCTATTTCCTTGCCCTGTTCGTCCCCTATGGCGGACGCCTGACGGGAGGGATGGGCGGTCTCATCATCCTCGTCTGCATAGTCGGCATACTGGCCGCCATCGCCATCCCCGCTTATCAAAGTTACCGCTCCCATACTACTGTCAGCGCAGCATGGAGCCTGGGCGAACCGATCCGGGAAGGTTTGACCGAATATTACAAAAATGAAGAAGATGTGCCGGAATCCCTCGAAGCCGCCGGATTGCCTTCCAGCCTGCAAGACGGCACTTCTATCGAAATGGATACGGAGTCCATGACCGTCCTCGTACATACCCGGGTCGGCCTTCTGTTAATGGAACCGCATCTGATGGAAGACGGCTCGATGAAATGGTTCTGCTTGCCGGGTGGTGATGGAGAGAAAGGAAAACAGAAACTGACACGGAAAGACATGCCGCCAAATTGTCGCCTTTCTGAAGATTAATCCATGCCAGAATTGCCCGAAGTCGAAGTCAGCCGTCTAACTGGAGCAGCATTTGCGAAGACATCGACTGGCGGAGATACGGCGGCACCGCAATCGGCCAGCCGCCGTTCCACGCCAGCCCGCGAGCAACTTGCACAAACCCGCGTAACCTAGGCTCAGGACTCATTAATTGAGGTAGAAGATGACGGTAGCAGCGATCTCGCCTTGGCGTAGATCAAACCACTCTCAAGATCGGTTTCGTGTCCGGTAAAGCCGAATTTGTTTTGGTGAATCGCGCCGTGCTTTTCTTCCGCGCCAAAGGCTTCGTATTCAGCATAGCCCGCTTCGTGGTTTTTTCTTGTCACGCTGCTCACGCTGCCTAC
>JAISYH010000006.1 GCA_031270015.1 Burkholderiales bacterium
ATGAAGGCGGATATAATACTTAAGTCTGATGATATTAATATGTATATTGCTTTATTCATATCCAATATAGTTTCCATTCATTTTTTATCCTCATTCGCCAGTTATTTTATTACAGATAAAGTATTGAAGGTTAGACTGAAAAAAATTGAAAACATTGCGCATTGAAATGTTTCTCTTTAATAGCATGTTATACTTAATACAACAGCACCATCGAGGGTATATGGGCGGTGGTGGACAAGACCGATTCAGCCCAGTCCACCGCCCCCTCTGCTTCAGAAGGAGCTGCTATGCCATGCAAGAGGAAATGGGTGCAGACATCTTGGGAAAGATTATTTAATGTTATTTGTGTATGTGTTTGGATATGTGAACCATGTGAAGGTACGTACATTTGGACGGGAAATCTTCATTCTCCAAATCTTCCTAGGACTATAGGAGTATTGACTCATCAAGGAGGGGACGCTGGACGAGGGGATAGTTGTACTTGCAGTTTTCCTAGCGCTGAAATAGGTTGTGATGATTGTTGATAACAGGTATTTGTTTATGATATAGCGCTATTTTGCGTGTATGATTGTTTTCATGCTCATGGGTTACCCTATGGGAAATAATACTTTCCCTATTCCTTCATTAAATGAGGCCTCTAATGAGGAAAGCCTAGTGTTGTCTGAAGGAACTCGATTTCAATTACGTTTTAGCTTAGAAAAAATGTATCCAAATTTGGATGCACTAGAATTCTACGATAGTTTTTATGACAAAAAAGGGTTTCTTGCTATTTGCGAAAGAGCGCGGACGACACTTGTCGATCATTGTATAACCCAGTGATGCGAGTGACACGACCAATTGCCATCCGTTTGGGACCTTCGTGACAATAGAATTCAACCCCAGGTTTGATACGATTTCGATGTACTTGCTCACGCATCTCATCAATGACAATGGTCATTCGCGCGGAAAGCTCAGTAGAAAATGGAAGAGGTTGATCCTTTGGTAATCCATCTCCTGAGGGAGAAGAGAAGTCAGGCCAGATCATGCAGAGTTGGTCTGTAGCGTCGGCGTAGGAAAAGTCCCACCGAATACCGTTGAACGCCGAGGTCTTACCGCCACCTTCAGCTTCCGCGAAGATTCGGATGGTTGCCTCGAAGTCATCTGCGATGGAATAGAGACGATCCACACTTGTGCCGCCTAAGGTTTCGCGTAACCTTGCAAAGCGAAGCAGTGCAGTTTTTGGCAGTCCGAGTTGACGCGATTGTTAGATGCTTTGTTCAGGCTTGACATGTTCCGTTTGCATTTGGCGAACTTTACTTATTATGGCAATTAGAATAAGACCTAATGGTATGCTGAAAGCATCTGAAAGCTGAGTGACTACATTTGCTGTCATCAACTCGTTGATTTCTTCCGCTCTCATTGTCAGCCGAAATGAGGCATTTCCAAACATGTTTGAGACAATCCAGAAAAACCACCACCAAGGCAACAATGACGATACGGACTGAGATTCCCATGACTGCGGATTAGAACTTGTTTTCCATATTTCTTTCATCGCTTGATATGGTTTCCATAGATTGGCTATAGGTATGAAATACCAGCCAATTGACCAACTTGGTGTGAAGTCCATATCTTTAGCTCCAAGTTGGTGTGCATTGTAGTTAGCGCGATATATCCATTTCAATACGAGAACGCCTGATATGATGAAAATTCCTAACTGGATAATCCCTATGAGACTTTGCCGAAAATCGTTAGCTTCCCCTGCCGCAACAGCCAATTCTTGAGAGGAATAGAGCTCGTTCTTAAAGTCCGAAAGTAGTTGGTATTCAAGCATGCTGGAAATAATGGCGACCACACCTATAGCCACTTGCGCATACAGGAACCATTTTGTCCATTTCGTTAAGCTGTTAGGATCCTTGAAACCTTGTTGTTTTTCCGGCATTTAATTCTCCTCTTGCATTTAACGTTGGAATTCAGGGGCGCGCTGCAAGCGGTGCGTCCCTCTGGAACGAAATGTTAGGCGATGGCTTGCACTGGTGTAAAGATGTTTGAATTCGCGAGGCGCAAACTGGGCGGTATGAGAAGCGCACGAACGCTTGCGTTTGCGCGAACGCAGGACACAAAACCGTTTGCATGTTCCCATTCGGCATCTTGCTCGTCGTCATAATTGTTTAGCCTCTGCATTTGCTGGATCGGATTTATAGTAAACCATACGGGTTCAGCCGTCCGTGTTTTGCAAAGGTATTCATAGGGCGCCAGCCCTTGAGGTGTTTTCAATCGTCAAGCGAAGTTATAGGGCCGGATGAAGCCATATAAATGATCTTCAAGTTGTTGGTTCGATTAATGGCGGCGAATAGGTAAAAAGTCGGCTTCCGACGGTATGCACTTCGGCGATGTCGATATGGAAATAGCCAATAGAATGGCACTTGATCGCTCGACGCACTGCCTGGAGTCGTCGTGGTGCTGCCGTGTAGAGCTTGTCCTATAAAGCCCCCTGATAGTTCGAGAGTAAAGTAGTATCAGCAATATAACGAGGCGAAACATTTTTTAGTAGGTTTCTACTGTTAACTGAGTGGATGATAAATTGCGAGGCTTTCTCTGGTTGCGATAAATTCCATAGCCATTTTCGGGCGCGATACCGACAATCTTTCTATGAAATTTTTCCAGTATCTTTGATAATCTCGTCCTTGTGGGACGGCTCTGGCTTCTGTTCACCGTTGGTTATGTGCGTTTCTCCCTGCAGGATTTTTGGTATCGGACAATGTCGTGTCCGGTTTCAAACAACACAAGATCGCGCCGCCGACCACCAAGACGAAGCCTGCCGCATGATAAAGATGCAGCGATTCGTTGATGAACAGCACTGCGAACAGCGCTGAAAAAAGCGGGACAAGGTGCGTGAAAATGCCTGATTGCACCGGACCGACTTGTCCGACCGCGTAACCATAGAGCAGCATCGCAAGTAGTGTCGGCGCCAAACCGATATAGCTGGCGAGCATCAATTCTTTGGGCGTGACGCGAGGAATGCCGTTTTGCGCCCAATCCGTGATTACCGCCGGCGCGATCAAAAAAAGACCAAGCAAACCAGCGAGAAACACGAACGCCGCCAACGAAAGGTTTGGTGGACGATTGAGCAGCAAGATCGTGTAAACCGCCCACAACATTAAACCGGCGAGCACGATAAAGTCGAAACCCGAAACGCGGAGTTGCAAAAGATTGTAGACATCGCCGCGCATCAATACGATGAACACACCGGTGAACGACAGCGCCAACCCAATGCCTTCACGGTATTGCGGAATCCGCTTTTTCCAAAATATCATCAGCAGCACGACCATACCCGGCACGATAGAATTCATTAGTCCCATGAAAATCGCCGTCGTGCCACGCAAACCGTAATATGATAACAGCGCGTTCGGCGCGAAACCGAGCGCAGCGAGCAAAAGAAGCACACGCCATTGGTAGCGCAAGGCGCGAAGGATGACAGACCGTTCAGACCAAACGAATGGCAGCAGCGCCAGCACGGCAACGCTCCAGCGCAATAACGCCAGTGTTTCCGGCGAGAGCGTATTCAACAAGCCCCGCGCGGCGACGGCGTTACTGCCCCAAAGCGCGGAAGTGACGACCAAAAAAAAGTACGCGACAATACGCGCTGTAGGATACATGATGCGAGATCAGAATAGATTTGCTTATTATCGCTCCGGTCGATGTTCGTGTTAAGCTAAAAAAGCATTCAAGAAGATGCCTGCGTTGCAAAATATCAACTCTTGAACAACGCGAACGGCTTTTCTTTTGTCGCAATCTTGTTTATCGTGTCGCTGTTGCAAACAGCTCGTGATTTCATGCTTACTTACCCTCAAATTGATCCAGTAGTCTTTAGCGTAGGACCGTTTTCCATCGGGAACGGGTCTATTGGTCCCTTGGCGGTGCATTGGTACGGCGTCATGTATCTCGTCGCCTTCATTATTTTTTATGCGCTTGGAAAATACCGGATTCATCGCGGGCGTCACGCGGGTTGGGAAACGCGCGACCTCGACGATCTGCTGTTCTATGGCGTAATCGGCATCATCGTCGGCGCTCGTTTGGGTTATGTGTTGTTCTACAAACCCGCTTATTATCTCGAAAACCCGCTCGAGATCATTCAGCTTTGGCACGGGGGCATGAGTTTTCACGGTGGTTTTCTTGGCGTGTTGACGGCGATGACAGTATTCGCGTGGTTGCGTCGGAAACCTTGGCTGGAAGTCAGTGATTTCACCGCGCCGCTCGCGCCGCTCGGGCTTGCTGCCGGACGATTGGGCAATTTCATCAACGGTGAACTGTGGGGCAAGCCGACGGCGCTGCCTTGGGGAATGATTTTCCCGCACGCCGACGATCTGCCACGCCATCCGTCGCAACTCTACGAGCTTGCGCTGGAAGGCGTAGTTCTGTTCATTGTATTGTGGTGGTTCTCTGCCAAAAGCAAACCGCGCGGCGCTGTTTCGGCGTTGTTTTTGATCGGTTACGGATTATTCCGTTTTTTGATCGAATATGTTCGCGAGCCGGATGGTTTTCTGCCTGAATTGCCGCTGCATTTTTCTATGGGACAGTGGTTGTCGCTGCCGATGATGTTGGCGGGTATTGCGCTTTTGATGTATTCGATGCGAAAGCCGGGTAGCGATAATCAGAATCACGGAGCGGACTGAGCGAATCGCCGCCATATCGGCGCAGGAACGCCGTTATCGGTCGTCCGTTCTCCGAAATTCGCCTTCAATCGTTTCCGCCGACGATGAATCACGAGGGTAACGCTCACGGTACGGCGGAGAAGTCTGGTGGCGTGATGAAAAATCCGTTGTCGTCGCGCCGCACCCAAATAGCAGCAGCAATACGCCGATGCAGGCGCTGCCGATGCCGGGCAAGATCAGCAAAAATGCCGCCAGTACGCGGCGAATACTGCCAAGTAGCGCCCACAGCGAACCTCCTTCGAAGCGGCGCAGTGTTTGCCAGTATGTTTGGATGCGTCGCCATTCCCACGCCAGCAACACGAATCCGGCGAGAGCTGGCATGACGAAGAAAAACCACGCGCTGATGTCGAGCGTGTCCGCCAGCATTACGGTGAGCCAGATATCCAGCGCCCAAGGAATCAGTAACCAAATGATAAAAATAGGCATACGTTTTACTTTACGCGCCAAACGGCGCAGATTGAAACACCATGATACTATGACACGACAGAGCGAATCAGGCAAAGCCAAAAATGAAACATATGATTATCGTCTATACCACATCGCCCGACATTGAAACGGCGCGTAAACTGGCGCAAGGACTGATCGGCGAGCGGTTGGCGGCGTGTGCGCACATCGGCGCGCCGATCGAGGCGATATACCGCTGGCAAGGGCAAACGGAAACCGCGCAAGAAATCCCGCTGACGATCAAAACCATGCGAAGCCGTTATCCGGCATTGCAATCGTGGTTGCTCGCGCATCATCCGTATGAAGTGCCCGAAATCGTCGCGGTCGATGTCATCGAAGCGTCTCCTGCGTACTGCCGATGGATGCAAAGCCAAACGGAAATCGATTCCGGTGAACCAATACCGTTATAATTGCGCTATTTTCCTGCGTCAAAGGAACTGATGTGATAAAACGTTTTCTTATCATCGTTGCCGGATTGCTGTGTTCGGCGCATGTTTTCGCCACTTGCGGTACGGAGCCGTTAGCGCATGAGGACGCGTTTCGCTTGTCGGCAATTCCGCTCGATGACCGTTCGGTAGAAGTGCGTATCGCTATCGAGCCGTGCTATTACCTGTATCAAAATAAACTCAAATTTACGCTGACGCCCGCCAAGTTGAGCGAGATTGCGCTACCGGTCGGCACATTGAAAAACGATCCGTATTTCGGGCAAACCAGTGTTTACTATGGAAAAGTCTCGCTGGTTTTACCATTCGAGCCGCAAGAGCGCGGTAGTTCGATCACCCTGAAAGCTGAGTATCAGGGTTGCGCCGAAGCAATTGGGCTATGTTATCCGTTGTCGGCGCAAATGCTGACCTTTATCATTCCGAAAACACCAATTCCGGGCGAAGAAATTTTCTCCCGTGAACCGAAAAAACGGTGGTTTTGATCAATCTCGCGTTTCAATGACTTTTTAATGGCTACGCTATGCTTTCTTCAATCTCAAGATATATTATTTGTTTTTCCATAATAGGGTTTCTCTCCGCTTGCGATCAAACGCAGTCCGCCACCGACGCGGACAAAGCATCCAGTAATGCTGCTGCGTCTTCCGCGTCCGTTACCACGCAACCCTCTGGCGAAAGACCGTCAATGGGCAAATTACCGGACGATCCTTTAGAGCAGATGCGTATCACCTTGAAACCGTACTGGGCGCCGCTTGGTTCGGGCGGCATCATCTTGTTGGCGGACCTCGATGACGGAACGTTGAACGTCACCGCGTTTTCTAAACTGCTCAAGTTGTTTCCCGAAATCGACGGCAGCGATAACAAGGCGTGGGTACCGCTGGCGGAGCAATTGGCGCAACGTTGTCTCGATTTCACGCGAACCGCGCAAATCGAACTCGGCGTTTATGAATTAAAAAATTATCATAAAACATATGCTGACGAGGGTAAGCTTTATTTTGACGAATATGGCGGCGCGCCAATCGGTTTACCGGACGCCGATGTTTTGGCGTTCGATTTCACCGAAGAGCACATGAAATTGATTCGCAATATGAATGTCCGCGACGCCAAAGGAGACATCATGTTGATGGACGTGACGCAACCTTATATTGGCCATAGCGACCTTTATCGGGCGATGGCGTTGGCGTTGGGTGACGAGATTTCCGAAAATGTCGAAGTGCCGAAAGAAAACAAACATTATTATGATATTTTGCAGCGGGAAATGATTTTTGCCGTGCAGGCATTTTGGACGCATGCCGTCGTTTCAACGGCAAAGGCGCAATGACAAAAGCCGGAAGAGCGGACGGAGAAAGCGGGCAACCGGCTGTTTAATTTTTTATTTTTCCTCATTTGTCTCTTCTGTCTCTGTCATTCGTTCACCGGTTTCTGTTATTCTATTCTTCCCCTAACTTTTGGGGCAGCGCGGTCATACGGTTCGATTTGTTGCCGTCCGCCGCGCAAGGTTCGAGGACAATGATCATGGCAAAATCGTCAGTAAAGCATCCGGTTAATATTGCTTCTCCAGAGCCAGCCAATTTCGAGGCGGCAATGACGGAGATCGAGCAAATCGTCGTCAAAATGGAGGAAGGCGCTTTGCCGCTCGCAGAGGCGTTGGAAATGTATCAACGTGGCGCGACATTGCTCGTGTATTGCCAAAAAGCGTTGCGCGAGGCGCAGCAACAAGTACGCATTTTGGAAGACGGTGTGTTGAAAGAATTTGATGACGAGGAAGACGATGACGCTTGACGCGGAGCGAATGGCGCAGTGGCAAGCGGCGCATCGTGCGCGGGTGGACGCGGCATTGCAAAGCGTTTTATCCGTTCCCGAAGAAGAAAAAACGTTGTTGAGCGCGATGCGTTATGCGGCGTTTGGCGGCAAGCGTTTGCGCGCGTTATTGGTGTACGCCGCCGCCGCGTTAACCGATGGACAAGATGATGTCGCCGACGCGCCGGCGGTGGCGGTGGAATTGATTCACGCTTATTCGTTGGCGCATGATGATTTGCCGTGCATGGATGACGATGATTTGCGGCGCGGACGACTTGCTTGCCACGTTCGTTTTGGCGAGGCAGTGGCATTGCTGGCGGGCGACGCGTTGCAAACACAAGCCTTTGCCGTTCTGGCAAAGAGCGCATTGTCCGACCCGGCGCACGCCTGCTATGTATTGGCGCAGGCTTCTGGCGTACTCGGCATGGCGGGCGGGCAAGCGCGTGATCTTGAAACCACCGCGCGCGACATTCGAGGATTGGAGATCATGCATCAGATGAAGACTGGCGCGTTGATTCGCGCTTCGGTGGCGTTGGGCGCGTCCTGCGGCGTGGCGTTGTCGCCGGACGAAAATACGGCGCTGACGCGCTACGCAGACCGGATCGGCTTGGCGTTTCAGGTGGCGGACGATGTGCTGGATGTCGAAGGCGTGAGCGACGCACTGGGCAAAACCGCCGGTAAGGATGCTGCTCAAAATAAAGCGACCTATGTTTCATTGCTCGGGTTGAGCGAAGCCAAACGCTTGATGAACACATTGTGCGAGGAAGCGCGCAGCGCGCTTTCTCTGTTCGGCGAGCGAGCGCGGATCTTGAAAACGCTGGCGACGCAGGTGGTTGCGCGGAGTCATTGAATGGCGCGTTCTCATTCTTTTCCCGAGAGCGCGGCAGTTTTGCGTGGCGCGGAAGGCAACACGCCGCAATCGTTGCTTGAGCAAATCATCACGCCGACCGATTTGCGCGCGTTGCCGCGCGAGGCGTTGTCGGAAGTTTGCGAGGAATTGCGGCGCGTGGTGCTGGAAACAGTATCGCAAACTGGCGGGCATCTGTCGTCGAATCTCGGCGTGATCGAATTGACGGTCGCGTTGCACTACACGTTCAATACCCCGGAGGACCGTATCATCTGGGATGTTGGTCATCAGACTTACGCGCACAAAGCGCTTACCGGCAGACGGGCGCGTTTGAATACGTTGCGCCAACAGGGCGGCTTGTCCGGTTTTCCATCGCGCGCGGAAAGCGAATACGACGCGTTCGGCACGGCACATTCCTCGACCTCGATTTCAGCGGCATTGGGCATGGCAGTTGCCGCGCGGGCGAACGATGACAATCGTCGTGTCGTCGCGGTGATCGGCGACGGCGCAATGACTGCGGGAATGGCGTTTGAGGCATTGAACAACGCGGGCGCGATGGACGCCGACCTACTGGTGATTTTGAACGATAATGAAATGTCGATTTCCAAACCGGTGGGCGCGTTTCATCAATACTTAACGCGCATTCTTACCAGTTCGTTTTACAACACGATGCGTGAAGGTGGCAAGGAATTCCTCGCCAAAATTCCGCCGATGAAACGGTTTGCGCGATTGATGGAAGAGCATACCAAAGGTATGTTGATGCCCGGTACGTTGTTTGAAGAATTTGGGTTTTTCTATATCGGTCCCGTCGATGGACACGATGTCGGAGCATTAAGCAAAACGTTATTGAACATGCGCAATATGAAAGGTCCGCATCTTTTGCATGTGATTACGCGGAAAGGATACGGCTATTCGCCGGCGGAACATGATCCGGTGTTGTATCACGGTGTCGGTCGTTTCGATTTGCGGACGGGCGTCGCGCTGCCGTCGAATCCGCCGCCGACATACAGCGATGTTTTTGGGCGCTGGCTGTGCGCCATGGCGAAAGAAAACAAGAAATTGGTTGCGATTACGCCGGCGATGTGCGAAGGCTCGGGGATGGCGGAATTTGCTGAAGTGTTTCCCGAACGTTTTTTCGATGTCGGAATCGCGGAACAACACGCGGTCACGTTTGCAGCCGGTTTAGCGTGTGAGGGTGTCAAGCCAGTGGTGGCGATTTATTCGACGTTTTTGCAGCGCGCCTACGACCAATTGATTCATGATGTGCTGCTGCAAAATCTACCGGTGGTTTTTGCGATTGATCGCGCTGGCGTCGTCGGCGCGGATGGCGCGACGCATATCGGCGCGTTCGATTTATCGTTTATGCGTTGTTTGCCCAATTTGACGATCATGACGCCGAGCGATGAAGCGGAATGTTATGCGATGCTTACTACCGCTTTCCACATGAATACGCCGGCGGCTGTACGTTATCCGCGTGGCGCGGGGACGGGCGTTACGCTGCCGCCGATCACGGAAACGTTGTCTGTCGGGCGTGGTCGGATGATGCGGCGCGGCGACGGTAAAATCGCGTTATTGGTCTTTGGCACCTTGTTGGCAGAAACGTTAAAAGCCGCCGAATCGTTGAACGCGACGGTCATGGATATGCGTTTTGTCAAACCATTGGACACATCGCTAATTGATGAAATCGCTGACAGTCATGACGTATTGGTGACGATTGAAGAAAACGTCATCGCCGGAGGCGCGGGAACGGCGGTCGCCGAATACTTTACCGCGCGCGGCATGGCAAAGCCGCTCTTGCATTTAGGGCTGCCGGACGCATTTATAGAACACGGCGCGGCGGACGCGCTGCGCGCGCAATGCGGATTGGACGCGGCGGGCATCGAACGGCAGGTGCGGGAACGTTACATCCGAACGGCAAAACCTGCCTCATAATTTCGCCGGAAACAGCGCGCTTTGGCGCTGAATTTTTGAAGAATATGAATTCCAAACAAACTATTTTGACTCATTCCTCCGTTATCCCCGATGTTCAATCCGAACACGATTCGCGCAAGTTGCCGATCGATCGTGTCGGTGTGAAACGTTTACGTTATCCGATTTATTTCGAAGATAAATTCGGCGCGCAGCCGGTGGTGGCAACATGCGCCGCCGATATTATGTTGGTGGCGGAACAAAAAGGGACGCATATGTCGCGGTTGGTGGCGTTGTTCGAGGAAATGAGCGCCGTAACACAAAAAAAACCATTGCGCGTCGGCGGCTTGCAAGAATGGGTCACGCGCTTGCTCGACAGCTTGCACGCGCAGAACGGGGCGATAGAGCTATTATTTACTTTGTTCATGCGCAAAACCGCGCCGATATCCAAAATCGAAAGCACAATTAATTATGAAGTTCGCCTTTACGCCGAATGCAAGAACGGCGTTTACTGCGAAAAAGTTTCGGTCAGCGTGCCAGTCACTTCGCTTTGCCCGTGCTCAAAAAGAATTTCCGATTATGGCGCGCACAATCAACGCTCGGTTCTTACTGTATCGGTCGTGCCTAAAGTACCGGTGTTCATCGCCGATTTGGTGCGTGTTGGGGAAGAAGAAGCGTCGAGTGAACTCTTTGCGTTGCTGAAACGTGTCGATGAAAAATA
Organism: Burkholderiales bacterium; assembly: GCA_031270015.1. Taxonomy (GTDB): domain Bacteria; phylum Pseudomonadota; class Gammaproteobacteria; order Burkholderiales; family Casimicrobiaceae; genus UBA931. The sequence continues at coordinate 10,852 of JAISYH010000006.1, forward strand.
CGTCACCGAATACGCGTATGATCATCCGCGTTTTGTCGAGGACTTGGTACGGGCGATGGCGCAACGTTTGATCGACGATCCGCGCTTTGCCGGATTTTCGGTCGAGGCGGAAAACTTTGAATCGATACACAACCATTCCGCGTATGCAAAAATCGATTTTTGGCAATCGCTTTGAAAACGGGCATCGGGCGCGTTTTTAGTCGATGACCATGGCGATTCGTCCGCTCTCCGATCAGCTCATCAACCAAATCGCCGCCGGCGAAGTGGTCGAACGTCCGGCGTCGGCGTTGAAAGAGTTGCTGGAAAACAGTCTAGACGCGCAGGCGAAAAATATCGAGGTCGAGCTACGTAACGGAGGCAGCAAACGTATCAAGGTCGCCGACGACGGAATCGGTATCGCGCGCGATGAATTGCCGTTGGCAATCGCGAGACACGCGACATCGAAAATCAACCAATTATCAGACTTGGACGCGATTGCGACATTGGGTTTTCGCGGAGAAGCGTTGGCGTCCATGGCGTCGGTGTCGCGTTTTTCGCTAGTGTCGCGCGAAAAACGAGATAAACACGCATGGCGCATCGATGTCGAGGGCGGCATGGTCGGCGAGCTAATGCCGGCGGCGCTCGATGCGGGGACGGCGATCACGGTGGACGATTTGTTTTTCAATACCCCCGCCCGCCGCAAATTTCTCCGTACCGACGCCACAGAATGGGCGCATTGCGAGGAAACGTTTCGGCGCATCGCGCTGGCGCATCCTGCCGTCGCTTTCTCGTTGCGCCACAATCAGCGTGATCATTATCGTTGGATGGCGACGGACGAGCGCGAACGGATGCGACAAGTATTGGGTGACATTTTTATCGAGCGCGCGCGGTTTCTCGATGAGCGCGCCACCGATATTCGTTTGCATGGTTGCGTGATCGCGCCCGCGACCGGCGCGCCGTCGCTCAAAGAAAGCTATTATCTTTTTGTGAATGGTCGTTTCGTTCGCAATCGAATGCTACTCCATGCTGTACATGAGGCGTTCCGTGATGTGCTGCACGGTGCACAGCAACCGTCGTTCGCGTTGTGGTTGACTCTCGATCCGCAGCGCGTGGACGTGAACGCGCATCCGCAAAAAGCCGAAGTGCGCTTTCGTGACGGCCAAGCGGTATATCGTTTCACCTATCATGCCGTGATGCGCGCGCTGGCGTTGCCAGTCGGCGAAACCATGACGCATCGTGAAACGGTTGCGCCGCTGACGCGAGATACAAAAAACGATTATTTGTCGACGCAAAAGTCGTTTTCATTACCGGTACGCGAACCGGCGGCGCGATACGCCGGCGACACATCGGCTTTTTATGAAAAACTTTTCGCCGTCGCAAATGACGACGGAGCAGCAAAAAATGAAAGAGCGGGAGATAAAACCGCGAATACAGCGACTTTGCCTCCTCTAGAAGCGCAGAGCGACATGCCGCCGCTTGGTTTTGCTGTTGCGCAACTGCATGGAGTTTATATTTTGGCGCAGAACCAAGCCGGATTATTGGTCGTCGATATGCATGCGGCGCACGAACGCATCGTCTATGAGCGTCTGAAAACGGCTTTTGCCGCCGAGACATTGCCGTCGCAATCGCTCTTGATCCCTCTCGCGTTCACCGCCGATCCGTTGGAAATGGCAACGGCGGAAGAATACGCAGACACTTTACAAATATTAGGTTTTGAAATATCAATAGCCGGTCCTGCGACGTTGGCGATTCGCGGTTTGCCCGCATTATTGCGCGACGCCGACGCTGAGCGATTGACACGCGCCGTCTTGCGCGACTTGCATAACTGGGGCGCGACGCAAGAAATTGAAGCGCGACGCAATGAACTGCTGGCGACGATGGCGTGTCACGGCGCGGTACGCGCCCATCGGTTGCTGACCATTCCCGAAATGAATGCGTTGTTGCGTGACATGGAGCATACCGAACGCGGCGGACAATGTAATCACGGACGTCCGACCTGGCATCAGATTACGTTAGAACAACTCGATGCGCTTTTCATGAGAGGAAAGTAATTCGTAAGGGCAGGCGATGAACCTATTTTCCGCTGTTGCTGATAAAATCCGCTTTTCCCAGAACACAACCGTTTTCATATCATGACGCAACCCGCCACGTTGAGCGCGTGGCTTGATGAGATCGAACGGCGGCATCCTCAACATCATATCGAGTTGGGGTTGGCGCGTATCGGCGCGGTATATGCGCGTTTGGCGATTGCGCCGTGTTGTCCGGTGGTGGCGGTAACCGGCACGAACGGTAAAGGTTCGACCAGCGCGATGATCGCGGCGATGCTCAAAGCAGGCGGTTATCGCGTCGGACTTTATATGTCGCCGCATCTGTTGCGCTATAACGAGCGCGTTCGGATCAATGGCGTGGAAGCCACCGATGCCATGTTATGTGAAGCGTTCGCCGCAGTAGAGCAGGCAAGGACACAACCTCCGGAAATAGCGTTGACCTATTTTGAATTTGGCACGCTTGCCGCGTTTTGGCTGTTTGCTCGTTCATCGCTGGACGCCTGGGTTCTAGAAATCGGGCTGGGCGGACGCTTCGATGCGGTGAATCTCCTCGACGCGGATGTATCGGTAGTCACGGCAATCGACATTGATCATACGAGTTATCTGGGCGACAGCCGCGACGCGATCGGTATCGAAAAAGCGGGCATCGCGCGTTTGGCGCGTCCATTCATTTGTGGTGATGCCGCGCCGCCCGTTTCGTTCGTTGAAGAAGTGCGGACGATAGGCGCGCAAGCACGATATATCGGACGTGATTTTGGCGCGATCTCGCCGGATGACAACGATACGCATTGGTGTTATTGGCGGCGCGAAGGCGAGGCAATCGAAAAAACAATGATGGAAATGCCCGCGCTAACCGGTCGCCATCAATTGGATAACGCGGCGATGGCGTTGGCGGCGTTGGATGCGCTGCCGTCGTTGCCGCTTGCCAACATGGCGCGTGATCGCGGATTGCGTTCCGTCGCGCTCGACGGCAGGTTGCAAGTCGTCAGGCGGCAGCCATTTATTTTGTGCGATGTCGCGCACAATCCGCACGCGGCACGGGCGTTGAATACTTTTCTCAACGAAAGCGAGCGGACGGCAGGGCGGCGTTACGCTATTTTTGCGATGTTGGCGGACAAGGATATCGAAGGCGTCGTATCTTGTTTGCGCGATGAGATTGACATTTGGTGGCTTGCCCCGCTGCCGGGTCCGCGCGGCGCGGATACGGCGCGGCTGCGGTCGGCGCTCGCCGTGAACGGCATCGGTGGTGATGCTGTTCGAGAATTTCCCGACGTATTGAGCGCTTGCCGCGAAGCCGATACGGGTTTGCGTAAGACTGATAAAATACTAATCTTCGGTTCATTTTTAACAGTCAGCGTAGCGCTGCGCTTTTATCAGGCGAACGCGCCGTGCCGATAAGCGAGGAAATTCATGGCAGATGATAATCTTCAGGAAACCGCCGTAATCGATGTAATGCGTCGGCGTGGACGGCGCCGTTTGGTGGGCGCAATTGTTCTGGCGCTCGTTGCGATTATCTTCGTGCCTGTTCTGCTGCAAAAAAGCCCCGAACCATTGAGCGAAGAAGTCGAAATCGTGATTCCGCCGATCGAAACGCCACCGTCTATCGCGCAACCTTCGCCAACGCCGCCGACTGAGCCTGCCGCTGAAATGTTACCGGGAACGTCATTGGAAACTCCGCCAGAAACATTGCCAGAAGCGCAGCCGGTCGAAACGCCGCAGGTCGAAACGCCGTCGCCACCGCAAACATCGTTGCCGAAAACGGTTAAGCTGGCTGACGGCACGTTTTCGGTGCAGCTCGGCGCGTATACCGATGACAAAGGCGCGAATGCGATGGTGAATCGCTTGAAACGCGCTGGTTATCCAGCGTATTCAGAACCGAATTTATCGCGCAGTCAGATGGTGTGGCGCGTTCGTGTTGGACCGTTCAAATCGAGGTCCGACGCGGCGACGGTATTGGCACAACTGAAAAGAGACGGGCACAACGGGCTTGTCGTTCTGGCGCGCTGAGATTGCGATTGATGCGGCGCGCCGATGATCGGTATTGATTCATGCAGAATTTCGGATGGTCGGCAGTTGATATAGGCATCGTGCTGCTGATAATGATTTCGGCAGTATTCGCGGCTTGGCACGGTATCATCCGTTCACTTTTCGCGTTGCTTGCGAGTGTGCTGGCGTTGGTGGCGGCGTTTGTATTCACGGCGCCGTTTGCCGACGCGATTCCGTTTTTCAACCGCTATCCGCTGTTGGCGACATTGATCGCGTTCATCGTGATTTTCGTTGGCGTATTGGCGGCGGTCGGTATTCCGGGCGGACTCGCCGCGAAACTGATGAAGGTGACTGGCATGAAGTTTCTTGATCATAGTATGGGATTGGTTTTTGGGGTATTGCGCGGTGTCATCCTCATTTTGGCGCTGGTCTGGCTCACCGAACTGATTCCTGGATTCAAGATCGCGCTGGAAAAAGAGCAATCGTTGTTATTGCCGCATTTTTCGCGGGCGGTCGATCTCATCAAACCTTATCTTTCTGATTTTTCGTTACCAGAATGAACAAAAAACGATTTATTATTTGCATTTCCCCGAACGTACTGTTCTTCTTTGAAAGGCTTTTATCATGTGCGGGATAGTCGGTATCGTAGCGCATAGTCCCGTCAACCAAATGTTGTATGATGCGCTGCTTCTTTTGCAACATCGCGGACAAGACGCGGCGGGTATCGTCACCGAAAATGCGTCGTTGTTTCATACGCACAAAGCGCCTGGTTTGGTGCAAAACGTTTTCCATACTCGCCACATGCGCGAACTGCGTGGCAATATGGGCATCGCGCATTGCCGTTATCCGACGGCAGGCTGCGCGTTCAGCGAGCAAGAGGCGCAACCATTTTATGTGAACGCGCCATTTGGTATCGTGTTTGCGCACAACGGCAACCTGACCAACAGCGACGAGTTACGTGAAACGTTGTTCAAAACCGGCTTGCGGCATCTCAACACGCGCAGCGACAGCGAGATTCTACTGAATGTATTTGCGCTGGCATTGGGGAAAATCGTGCGCGAGACGGAAAGATTGAGTGACGAGGCGGTATTTGCGGCGGTCGAGCGCGTGCATCAAAGCTGCCGCGGGGCGTATGCGGTAGTGGCGATGATTGCTGGCTACGGGGTAATCGCGTTTCGAGACCCTTACGGAATTCGCCCGCTGATTTTTGGCAAACAAGAAACGGCGGAAGGTACGGCATGGATGGTTGCTTCCGAATCGGTCGCGCTCGAAGCGCTTGGCTTTGAGGTGGCGCGCGACGTTGCGCCCGGCGAAACGCTGCTGATTCACCGCGATGGAAAATTATCATCACGTTCGTACACGGGCAAGGTGCGGTTGATGCCGTGCATTTTTGAGTACGTTTATCTCGCGCGTCCTGATTCCACCATTGATGGCGCGCTGGTATACGATGCCCGTGTGCGCATGGGCGCGAAGCTCGCCGAAAAGATCAAACGGACGCCGGCGTTCGACGATATCGACGTGGTGATTCCGATTCCCGATTCGAGCAGACCTTCGGCGATGGAATTGGCTCGTTCACTCGGTCTTTCGTATCGCGAAGGATTTGTGAAAAACCGCTATGTGGGGCGTACCTTCATCATGCCCGGGCAGGCGTTGCGGAAAAAGAGCGTGCGCCAAAAACTGAATCCGGTCAGCTTCGAACTCAAAAATAAAGTTGTGTTATTAGTCGATGATTCGATCGTGCGCGGCACGACTTCCAAAGAAATCGTGCAAATGGCGCGAGATGCGGGCGCGCGAAAAGTTTATTTCGCGTCCGCCAGTCCGCCGGTGCGTTTTTCCAACGTGTACGGGATTGACATGCCGCGCGCTGAAGACTTGGTGGCGCACAGCCGCGACGAAAACGAAGTCGCGGCAATCATCGGCGCCAACGCGCTGATTTATCAAGACTTGAGCGCGCTGGAAGAGGCGGTACATGAGGCGTCTGCCGATCGTTTACGCGAATTTGAAACGTCGTGTTTTTCCGGCTTTTATGTGACTGGCGACATCGACGCGGCGTACTTATCGAAACTGTCACGGGACAGAAAAGAAGAAGCCGCGCCGCAAGAAGATTAAAAAATAGAGAGTGTTCGCGTCGATATAAGCAACACAGTTTGTTGAAGCGCAAGGAATAGGTCGGTTATCGTGACGGCGTGCCAGATGCGCAACTTTGACTTTGTCGTAGAGTCGCCGGAAGGTTCCGGCATCACGACTGCCGAGCGTTCAGTCCACGGTTCTTCGCGTGCGACGATCCTGCGCCTTGATAATTTCTTTTTTACAACATAAAAAGCCCGATAAAAACATTGGGTTTTTTATTTCACCATGACTCCAGCCCGGCACTTCGCTGGACTACGCCAAGACTAGATACAGTAGGTTTATCAATAGCTTAGGCGAGTTCATCATATGCCGGTGCTTTCTGAAACTTGACCCGACTTCCTCTCTGCTGGCCCCTAGAAGGCTCCTGGAAACAGGGTCTTTCCGAGGAGTCATCATGGCAAAAATCAAGCTTACCAAGTCCGCTGTCGGTGCAGCACAACCTCAGGCGCAGGCCGTCGAACTCCGGGACACACTGGTACCCGGCTTCTTGTGCAAGATTACCCCGTCGGGCCGCAAAGGTGTTCATGCTCCAGTACCGGACGAACGCTGGTGAACGCCGCAAGCCCGCCTTGGGCCAGTATGGGGAACTGTTCGTCGAACAGGCCCGCTCGCTAGCGCAGGAATGGCTGGCCCAGGTGCGCCGAGGTGGTGATCCCGGCGCGGCCAAGGCGGAAGCGCGCAAAGCGCCCACCGTCGAGGAGTTGTGCAAGAAGTTCATGGAGGATCACTCCAAGAGGCGCAACAAGCCCAGTACCCGAGTCAGCTATCAAGGTGTCATCGACCGCTGCATCATCCCGCTGCTGGGCCGCAAAAATGTCCACGATGTGAAGTGCCCTGACATCGCCGGACTGATGGAAAAACTTTCCTACAAGCAGACCGAGGCGAACAAGGCGTTCAGCATCCTGCGCAAGATGTTCAACTTGGCCGAGGTGTGGGGCTATCGGCCTGACGGCACCGATATGTCCCGATGTTTCCTGCCGGCAAGTCCACTCACCTCATCAGCGACGAGGACATGGGCAGGCTGTTCCGGCAACTCGACAAGATCGAGGCCGAGGGATCAGAGAACTACGTCATCCCGCTGGCGATCCGCCTGCAATTCGAATTTGCCGGCCGCCGTGGCGAAATCGTTTCGCTCGAATGGGAGTGGATTGATCTGGAAAACCGCCGCGTCGTCTGGCCCGACAGCAAGACCGGTGGCATGTCCAAGCCCATCAGCGAGGAAGCCTACTGGCTGCTTTCGACGGCGCCGCATGAAGAAGGTGCTCGCTACGTCCTGCCGTCACCGCGCCATTCAGGACAACACCTGACTACGGGCGAGTATTACGCGGCTGGAGCCGCTCGCTCAAAGCGGCGGGGGCGAACACGTTGGAACGCACGGCATCCGCCACCGCTCGGCGACCGACATTGCCAATTCGGGCATCCCGGTCAAGGTCGGCATGGCGCTGACGGCGCACAAGACCGTGGTGATGTTCATGCGCTACGTCCACACCGAGGACAAGCCAGTGCGGGAAGCCGCCGAACTGGTGGCGAATCGGCGCAAGGCAATCACTGGGGGGGGGCGCCGCACCGAAGAGGTGAATGCTTGATCCGGTGCAAGATATCCGTTCCGTCGCCGGCAGCACCTTCAATGCTGCTGGGCGACATCCGGGGGCCGACCAACGGGCAGCGCTTGGTCGGCATTCACCAGCGCAGCGTCATACTCACCAGCGGGAGCTACACGAAAGGTGAACTCCAATGAATTGTCGTGACGCGATACGACAATTCGCAGAAGAAGTGTTATCTGGTTCCATTCTGCGATTGCTGCAAGGCTTGTTCGAGCCAACCGTTTTTTTCCTCGGCGACGAGCTGTTGCATTGCGTCCAATCGGATTGCCTGCGCGGACCTCCGACGGGTTTCAACCTTTCCGGGAGTCATCTCCGACTGCAACTCAGTCTGCATGCATTTTCCCAGAACGTGCTGGAATTCCAGCTCATCGGTACGGGCGAAGAGTACGCGCCGATGTGCATCATCGATCAGCATCAACCTCACCGAATTCAGGCTCAGCAAGTGACGCCATCGGCGGTCGATCGACACGAAATAAGGAATGAAAAACGAGCCGAGCTGACTTGCCGTAGCATTCTTCTCTAAGACACGGAGGAGGGTCATGTCCCAAGCCATGCCGCGAATCTCCTCCAACATCGTCTTGGATCGACCAGTGATCGGACCGAAGAACGGCGACCCCAACTCGGAAGTCATGCCGCTCCATATGAGGTGCAACTCGGTGAGCGGGATGGCCCCCAGGTTATGGATGCCGAAACGCAGCAGTTCGCTCAAAATGTGTCTCTTATCTGGCTTGCGTTTCTCGTACCACAGTCGGGCAAACCTCAAGAGCAACGCCTGTGTCCCAGCGCTCTTGGCTTCGTGATGAATGACATGCTCACTGGTCTGCAACTCCGACAGAAAGGCCTCGGCTTTGGGACGGAGTAAAGCCTTTAGCTCTTCGCACGGGACATCGAAAACGAAGCGAGTGGGATCATCCCGAAAGGCATCCCAATCCAGGTGATCGAGCATGCGGAAGGCAATCAACGTATTCAAGGGTCGTTCGTTGCGTGGATCGTCACGGGTCAGTCGGGTGTTCTCGATGAGGAACGGCAGCACATCGAATTGCACGTTGCGGTTCCGAGCTTTGAGCATGAGGACCTCGTCGACCCGGTTGCGATCGACCTGCTGGATGCTCTCACCGGCGATGGCCGCACGCATCTTCTCTGCAAAGTTCGAGTCGAAGCTCAGCGAAAAATCGATCAGTGCATTCGACTGGCCGCCAGTGAACCGTGCTTGAATGCTGGTCCCGGCGGACATGAAGAACGCTCGTGGGCCCTCGAAGAACGGGGTGACGTACTCACTGGAGGACAGGCTGAGGCCAAGTTCGAGGTTGATCGCACCTGGGGAGTCGGTGCAAATGACAGCGCGAAGACCTGCGCATTCCACCGCGCGTTGGGACTCGATGGCGTCAAGTGCGGTCTTGTCGCTGTTGAGTAGTGCAGAAAATAGGGCGTCTACGATTGGGATATCAGGCACGAATCGGTCCTGGCTATAAATGGATGCCGCCAGACTTCGGTGTGGCGAATTGTTCGGGCTGACGATTGCGCACCACGGACTCGTGAAAACTCTTCACGTCCTCATGGCGGCACTTAACCGGGCCCGGAAGTTTCTTGAGACGGACTTTCTGAATGGCACACATCATTTGTGTGCTGGCCATCGAATGCTCACGCCGTCCGGTAGCTCAAGCTCAAGTTTCGGGTCCAGCTTCCGGTCTGGCGCAATTGTGAGCAAGTCGCTGGGGATGCTCCACTCATCTGCAAGTTGCGCCTTCAGTTCCTTAACCGTAAAGCCCCTGAATGACAAACGCCATACTCGCCCGTCTGGACTATCGTTGTCCTTGTCTTCACTCAGCAGACTGCGTTTCCCAATCGTCAGCGCCTTAACGAGAGGTGGCGTACTCCGCTTAACGCTCAACTCCACGACCACTTCCTGAGGTGCGGTGGAAGGAACAAAAGGAAGCTCGTCACGATACGGTTCAAGCGTCCGTTGGATGAATAGCATTGCGGGCTCGTACTTCTTCACCGTTTGAATAGCCAGCAACTTCTCCAAACACCGTCCCTTGATCTTGCCGGAGCGGAACTCGCCAGCAGCATTGAAGTAGACCTCGAAGAACATTCCGTTCAACATATCGAGCGCCCGCTCGATTGGAATGGAAGCCAACTCCTGACGCAGCTTGTCCAAGAACGCGACCGCTCGATTCTCGTTTCCACAAGCGCATTGATATAGATTGCGACCCAGCACAGGCTTCGTCAGCACTGACCTTGCCCCAATCGAGTTCCAGTACGGCCACGACGGCCGGATTCTGCTGATACCAGTTGTAGGTCTTCATCGCCTTAATGAGACCGGCGATTTTGTTTCCGTTCTTTAGCGAAAAGTCCACATCTGCCTTGGCTTCATCCGAGTACGAAAAGGCTTGCTTCAGGCGTACACCGGCTTTTCGTAGCTTCTTGGTGATGAGTTCGGCCAGGGCAGCGGGCGAACGACCTGCAAGAGCAATGTGTCCTGTTGTCTTCAAGAGACCAGGCTCTTCGACGCTCTCATCAAAAAAGGCCGGAAGGATGTATTCGTGGCTTTCGGTGAATGCCCGAGCTTGAGCGCTCTTGCGCTCATGGTTCGTCCACAACTTCTTGCGGTACGCGTCGGAGACGAACATGACAGTGAAGACAGCTCGGTTCTGGTAGACATCGCTCAGGTGCGTGTACAGGTACTTTCCCCACAAATCGACCTCCTCGAACTTGTCGTAAAAGATATCGACGCCTTCGGCTTGCAACGCCTTGGCCACGGCATCGACATACACACGATCTTCGCCGGCAAAGGACAAGGCGACATGAAATTTTTTTGGCACTTCGGTAGTCTCCATTAAGAGTCGGTGACCCCAGGCGGAGGGGGCTGACCGTTCTTCGCTCCATCATTCGGTTCGAGTAGGGCACGCAGATTCGCTCGTATCGTTGCGGCAACCGTTGAAGTGGGCATTCCGTGTAGCCGGCTGAGCGCTTCGACCACTATGGCAACATCGGCAGGTTTAGACGGGCGATCGCCCGTCTTTGTGAAGGGGCCATCGGTCTCAGTCAATAGCCTATCGAGCGGAATCAGCGCGACCATAGATGCATTTAGCATATTTTCCAACATGGCGGCGTTTATCGAAAAATAACACCCCAATTCGAGAGCGCGCTGCGCTTCTGCCTTGCTGCCGGTGAACCAGTGAAGTACGACCTTCCCCTTAGATGGGGGCAAAAACGATTCAATATGGTCAAGCACAGCCTTGGCAGCTCGAACGCTGTGAACAGTGACAACCTTGCCCCCCGCGTCAGCGCAACGCTGAAGAACGTGTTGAAAAACTTGCTTCTGCAGGTCCAGAGATTTGTAGAAGCGCGGACCTGCATCGAGGCCGACTTCACCAACGTAACGCGCCTCCGACAGGTAGCGATCCCACAGTTCAAGTTCGCTCGCACGCTCCGCAACCAATTGCGGATGCAGCCCAAGCGCAGCTCGGACACGCTTCGTGCGCTGCGCGAGTTCGTGATTGCGTGGCCACGCTAACGGTGTTGTTGTCACCGCGAGGGTGAATATGCCAGCAGCATCTGCCTCCCGGACCTCAAGAGCGTGGTCCGGGTAGAGATCGACGTGGCAATGGAAGTCCACAAGACCGGCTGACGGAATCATGATCGCATCCTCGTCAACTCGGTCTTGCCTCGACACCATCGATCAGACGCTCGACTTCACCAAGGCCTCGCCGATAGACATCGGCCAGCTCATTGAGATGAGCCGACTCGTCCGCAAGGGAGCCGGGCTTATGAATCAGCAGATTCGCAAGCTGCGGTCTTGCACGGAGGCGCTCAATCGCGTACTGAAACGATCTGATCTGTTTTCCTGTCGATTCGCGCGTGTCCAGCGGCTGTGCGTGCAGGTCTTCCACGGTGTATGTCGTCGCGTCACCTCCGACTCCCCATGCCGTAGTCAGGGCAGCACGACGGATCAGGCACGGAAGGCAATAGCCGCAGTGTTCGATTCCAAGTCCTTGCCACCGACCCTTCGTCGGGGATGAACACGACAATGAATCGGTTGCCAAATTCTTCAACAATGTGGGATTCCGACAGTTTGTGACCATTTCGCCCTTCGTCTTGTCCCAGTATGGGTTTCGGATCTCGCCGTCTATGCCGAGTATGCCGATCAGGTCGTCCCACCTAGCCATGTAGTAAGGATGCATGGTGCGGGTGCTGTTCGATCCGAGGCGTAGTGGGTCCAAGGGCACATTCAGAGCAATGAGCCCGTTCTCAGGCACACGCAGAATGAAATGGCGTCCCAGCCCTGTACCGGCGAATACTCCGAGCGCGAAGAATAGGAACGACCTACCGCGCGTGCTGTTCTCTGAACCGACATCTTCCACAAGTCCATCCATAAAGGTCATTCCGACCCGCAGGCGCTCGAAGAACGATTTGTTGAAGTGCTTCTTTAAACCCGCGAACAACTTGCCCTGCGCGTCGCTGGTCGCGCCTTCGCCGAAATGGCTGACTAAGAAGGGTGTGGCGCCGCCCTCCAGTAAATCAATGGCGCCAATCAAGCTGTCCAGTCCCCCTGAAAACAGGCTGAGGGAATCAAAAGGTGGAGCGATCAATCTCGGAGACGCCACCTCGGCGATCGTCGCGAAGCGAATCGGACGAGCCCTGAACCCAATCACCCAGCGATCACCGGTCAAAAAGTCCAGCGCTCTCTTCAGCGTTGGTTCTGCTGCAGCCCAGCGAGCAGGATCGCTGACCGGAACGACCAGGCGAATCTCTCGCGTCCAAGAATCCTGAGACTGTTCGGCACGTGAGATGCGGGTATCCGCTGCGTGGACATGAGCGGCCAGCACTAACAGATCGATGCCGACCTCAGAGGGAAACACGCCGAACTTCTTCAGGCTCGTCAGCGCTCCACCGATACCATGATCCAAGGACTTTTTGCCGGCGACGAGTTGTAGGTACGTCCTCTGTTCATCGGTACCAACTGCAACATCGAGACTGTCGTCAGGCCCGAAGCGGCCCGCTAAGAGTTGTCGTTTCATTGGTTGGCCTCCGCATCACCAAGGGTTTGCAAGATCGCGAAGGCGGACTCGTACACGGCGTCTACGAAGACCTGAATCCGCTCGGGCGTGAGATT
>JAISYH010000013.1 GCA_031270015.1 Burkholderiales bacterium
CTTCAACGACAGGATGATTGAACCTGACGAAATTGTCAAGGTCAATCGGAGAAGGATTGAAGAGTTCAACGCTAAGAGGAACTCACGATGACTGACCTAACGCAAATCCCCGGCATCGGAAAGAATATGGAACAGCGCCTTATTGCCGCCGGATACCCGAATATAGAGTCCCTCAAAGGGCAAGACCCCGACGAGGTTTACGCCAAGGACTGCTTTGCTCAGGGCGTTCAGGTCGACCGTTGCGCCCTTTACTGCTATCGGCTGGCGGTGCATTACGCCGACCACGACGGGCAGTTGCCGGAAGGCAAGACGAATTGGTGGGATTGGAAGGATTGAGAATATGGAGCAAAAACTGATTGAAACGCCAAACGGCACGGTAGCCGTTATCCAAAGCGAAATACCACTCATAACGAATGGGCAGTCTGCGCTTGACTTCGCCGTAAACGCCGGAGCTTATTTGATAGCTGTAAATAAAGCGGCAATCGCCGAGGACTTTTTCAAGTTGTCCACGGGCATTGCGGGCGAGGTCGTGCAGAAATTCGTGAACTATGGACCGCCTTGCGGTTTCGGCAACTTTTCCGGCTATACAAGCAAGCCGCTCCACGATTATTTGAAACCTACCCGCTTATCGACGGCAAAAACAAAATCGAACTATACGAAGCGGGCGAAATAAACGGCGATTTGGCGATCGTAAATTATAAGACGATAAAACCGCCGTACGACTAACGCGCTAGCGAGACTACCATATAAGACGGCGTCTAGCTCCACCTATAATCAAGAATCCAAATCTGAATTGCCGTCCCTATATAAATAGCCGCTATATTAACCGCGAAAAAGTTTAATATCAGAAGTAAAGCGGATATTAAACAACCGTTTATCCACGCGCGATTTTTCGATTTTAGCCACATATAACCGACGACAAAAAAGATTGTAGGCGCTATAACGACTATAAGCGCTAAAACGACGGAAATATTCAAGAGATACATAAGCTTATGTATCGCATACTCGACAAAAACAGCCGCGATCTGCGCGACAATCACGCATAGATCGAGCAGCAGAAGCCAAACCGATTCTCGCTTGATCGTTTCCATAACGCCCTCCTTGCAACCCGTTAATTTATCGTCGCTTGATTTATCGCGCGTCCGTCGATGATTTTCTTGGCGTCTTCCTGAACCTTGAGTATATTGGCGCGAATCCACGAGGGGTCCATCCACTCGATTGGCGTTACGGCTACGCCCTGAACGCGCGCTTCAAAATGCGTGTGATCGCCGAAGGCAAATCCGGTAACGCCCGTAGTTCCAACCTGATCGCCTTTGCTCACGCCGCCGCCTTGCGCGACAAAAAGCGCAATCTTCATTCTCTGATTTTTCTTGGGGTTGTAGTGTCTCATTTTGGCCTTTCTACTCCTGTCTTTCTGTTCTGCGATTTACGGTTTGCGCGAGCGCAAGCTCTCTGCCGCAACGCCTGCGGGAACGACGCGGCAACGCCGACGCTGGGGACGATTTCATTGCATTATAGCTAGGTTGGTCTTTGCTTGGCCCAAAAACCGCTTGCGATTTTTGGGCGCGATCGGCGCTCGGACTTGTCGCGTTGCGATCAACCCCCGATCGCGCCTCTCGTCATACTCGCGAAAGCGGTATCCGTCTTTTTTGCCGCTAAAAAGTAAGGATTGACGCCGATCGCAGTTTCTTTACGAACTACGATCTCTCCCCGCGCCTTGAGCCTCTTTTTTGCTCGACCATTGAGCGGATACATCGACGGCGACGCATAGTTCGCAACAAGTTACATTAGCGTGGGGGCGATCGTTTCGCCCGCTTCGTAGGCTTTCATATTTATATCGATTAGCTTTGGCGGGACAAGGGCATCTGGGAGGGATTACTGGAGCGTCTGGTGGATGAGGCGGATTATGAATGGCTGATTCATATCAAGGGACATCCTGATGCGAGTGGGGCACGAGGAGACAATCAGGAGATGGGGATTACAAAAGGGGGCTCAACAGCAAGATACCTCTGGCCGTGGATGCACATGGTATGCCGATCAGAGTATTTGTTACAGCGGATACCACAGCGGATTGTACAAAGGCTTCCGCATTGATCGAAGGAATGGAAGCGCAGTGTTTCTGGCGGATCGGGGCTATGACACAGACGCCATCGTCGAGAAGGCAAAAGAGATGAGAATGCAGGTAGTCATTCCGTCCAGGAAGAACCGAAAAGAGCAGCGCAAATACGATAAACACCTATATCGACATAGAC
Source organism: Burkholderiales bacterium (assembly GCA_031270015.1). Lineage (GTDB taxonomy): Bacteria > Pseudomonadota > Gammaproteobacteria > Burkholderiales > Casimicrobiaceae > UBA931. Next base: position 2,253 of record JAISYH010000013.1, read on the forward strand.
ATCGGGTGGAGAATGCCTTCTTGCATCTGAAGCGTTGGCGGAGCATTGTGACCCGTTATGCCCAAAATGCAGCCTCTTTCGTGACTGCCGCGCAGATCCGGTGTATTGCCTCATGGGCTAAAATTTCGTGACGACATTATCTAGCCCATTCTCCGGCTTGTGCCCATGAAATTAAGGGCACTGTATAAAACGGTGACTTTACTTCTACGGTGTTTTCGTTACCGTGATCGTGATCCATTTAATATTCATGTCTACCGAAAGCTCTTTCTATTTTTCGCGCCGTTCCTTTATACATGCCGCGTGGCTTTTTATTCTACTCTCCGGCGATCCGTTTCTTAGATTTGTCCATTGAGGTTGAGACCAGCCAAGGTGAGCAGCAGCAGCCGTCGCGCCCCCGCCTCTTTTTCGAGAATAAACATATTTTCGCGCCGTATTTCGTCTATGTCTTTCATGATGACCGTCCCATGTGATGCGTTCCCCATATTTTGGTGACCTTTACGCCTCGCGCTTTTTGATAACCATGCGTCTTCTACGGCGAGGGCTTTCGCCAGTTCCGGTAGATACTCTGTGCGTCTTGAATCCCGCTGAATAAGCGCGCTGATCGTAGCGACATCTACCTCTGATTCGCGGCTCAATCATGCCTGAGTTTGCCCAAGCTCGCTCAGACGTAAAGGAATTCGTTGCTCCATATTCGTAGTGTGCAGATTACAGCAAGTGTTTATAAATTAACAAGAAAACGACATCGGTTGACAGAAAAAGGACGTATTACCAATGTTCTTTCATTAAGAATCACGGCAAACAGTCAGCCCCGCATACGTCTGACAGGTAGGCATAATCTGAATATTATTGACATTGATGTGCGCGGGTAGCGATGCAATCCAGAAAACGGCTTCTGCAATATCTTCAGAGGTCAATGGTTGTGTTCTGGCGTAAACTTCGGCGGCGCGTTTGTCGTCGCCGTGGAATCGAACATTGGAAAATTCAGTGCCGCCTGCCATCCCCGGTTCGACATTGCTGACGCGCACAGATGTACCGTGCAAATCGGCACGTAGATTATTGCTGATCTGATGCACGAAAGCCTTGGTGCCACTATACACATTGCCGCCTTGATATGGCCATTCGCCGGCTACCGAACCAATATTAATGATATGCCCACGTTTACGCTTGACCATATCGGGCAACAACGCGCGGGTACAATATAAAAGTCCTTTAATATTGGTGTCGATCATTTTTTCCCAATCGTCGATCGAGGCTTTTTGAAACGGTTCTAAACCAAGCGCCAATCCTGCGTTATTGACCAGTACGTCAATCTTGCTGAATTTTTCCGGTAATTGGCTGAACGCGGCGTCTACCGCGCTTCGTTGTGTTACGTCGAGTGTCAGTATAAACAATGCGTCGCCCAATTCGCCTTGCAATGTTTTGAGACGGTCGGCGCGGCGTCCGACGGCAACTACGAGATGTCCTTCTTCGACGAAACGGCGGGCGATGGCGGTTCCGAATCCGGCGGTAGCGCCGGTGACCAAGATAATCATGATTAGTCCTTTATGGGATGAAAAGCAATCAATCCAATATTAATCTCGTCGGGGGTATCGAGCAAGCATCATATTGTCGAAAGGCGCGTTGCGGCTTTCATTTGTCGCGTGAATGACGCCAGCGCCGTGTGCAGCGCATCGGGATTTTTATGGTGTCGTTCGATCAGCGCAACGATGGCGGAACCTGCAATCGCGCCACGGGCTCCAGCGTTTAACGCCATGCGGACATGTTCCGGTGTCGAGATACCGAAACCAATTACAGTAGGCGCGGCGTTTAGCTCGCGCAATGTGGTAAGTTTGGTGGTCTGCGTCATTTCCATCATGCGATCCGCGCCAGTGACACCGGCGCGCCCGAGACAATACACATAGCCTTGCGATAAACGCGCGACATCGCGCAATAGATCATCGTCGGCATTAGGCGGTACGATCAGCACTGGCGCGATGGCGGCGTTGTTGGCTGCGGCGATGAATGACGCGGACTCGCTCAATGGAACGTCGGCAATCAGCACGGAATCGACGCCGACACGAGCGGCGTGTTCATAAAATTCTTTCAATCCACGATATACAATCAGATTGGCGTACACGAGCAGACCTATCGGGATATCGGGATATTTGGCGCGTAACCGCATGATCAAGTCCAGACATAATTCTGGTGTAACGCCCGCGACCAGCGCACGATAATCGGCGCGTTGAATCACGGGACCATCGGCGACAGGATCGGAAAACGGAATGCCAAGCTCTAGCGCGTCGGCGCCATTCGCGATCAATGTGTCAATAATAGTTTCGCTTTCTTTGATGGTTGGGTCGCCAAGCATCACGAAAGGAATGAACGCGCCTTCGATATTTTGCGCGAGGTGGGAAAACATATTTTGATAACGATCATTCATCATAGTGTTTCTCAATCAATATTTATAATACGATTTGCGGGATGACGTGTTCGACGTCTTTATCGCCGCGACCGGACAAGTTGACGAGCAATAACTGTGGAATTTTCGACGCTTCAGCCAGTTTCAGCGCGTACGCGATGGCGTGCGCCGACTCGAGCGCCGGAATGATGCCTTCTTCCCGCGATAGTGTTTGAAATGCGGCTAGAGCTTCATCGTCGGTGATTCCGACGTATTCGGCGCGACCACTGGTCATCAGATATGCGTGTTCGGGACCTACGCCTGGATAATCCAATCCAGCGGAGATCGAATCCGATTCATCGATTTGTCCGTGTTCGTCTTGCAAGACGTAGCTGTAACTGCCATGCAGAATACCAGGTTTCCCTTTTTGCAATGTTGCGCCATGCTTTTTGGTATGCAATCCATGTCCGGCTGCCTCCACACCGATCAAGCGAACATTTTTTTCGGGAATGAAATCGGTGAACATTCCGATTGCGTTTGAACCGCCGCCGACGCAAGCGATTACCGCGTCGGGCAAGCGACCTTCGCGTTCCAGAATCTGTGCCTTTGCTTCCTCACCAATGACGCGCTGAAATTCGCGCACCATCGTCGGAAACGGATGAGGTCCGGCGGCTGTGCCTAATAAATAATGGGTTGTCGAATAATTTTCCGACCAGTCACGCAACGCTTCATTCACGGCGTCTTTGAGGCTACGGCTTCCGTTATCGACGGCAACGACCTCCGCGCCCATTAAGCGCATCCGAAAAACATTGAGCGCCTGTCGTACCATATCTTTAGAACCCATATAAATACGCGTTTTCATTTTGAACAACGCGCCGACCAATGCCGTAGCGACGCCGTGTTGACCGGCGCCTGTTTCGGCGATCAGTCTCGTTTTACCCATACGCTTAGCGAGCAATGCCTGACCGATCACTTGATTGGTTTTGTGCGCGCCACCGTGTAATAAATCTTCGCGTTTCAAATAAATAATCGCTTTTGTGTGCGTTGCCAGATTACGGCAACGGTAAAGCGGTGTCTTGCGACCAGCGTATTCCGAAAGTAATTGTTTGAGTTCTTGTTGAAACGCCGGATCGGTTTGCGCTTCTTCAAAAGCCCGCGCGGTTGCTCGCAATGTTGGCACGAGAATTTCGGGAACATACATGCCACCGAAAACACCAAAATTTCCCTGTGTTGATTGAATAGAATAAGAAGATGCGTTCATGAAATGCCTCTCAAACGAGAAAATAATTGGCACATGGCGTGATAGTCTTTTTGTCCGGGTGTGATTTCAACGCCGGAATTGACATCCAATATACCGCAGCCTATGGAATGCGCTTCGCGGATATTGTCAACGGAAATACCTCCGGCGAGAACACAATATTCTTTTTGTGGATAATCATGAAGCAAATTCCAATCAAAAGTCTTGCCGCTGCCTCCACGGATTTGTTTGTCGAAAGTATCGAATAATAGACGGTCGGCGCCGATGTCGGTAAACACGGGAATAGTGTTTTGCACGTGCACGGCTTTCCATATTTCGCAGTGTTCAGGGAGTTGTTTTCGTAGCTCGGTTATCGTTGCGTTAGTTTCGTTACCATGCAATTGTACGGCGGCGAGATCGAGATCACGCGCCAGCCGAACAACACGTTCAATATTTTCGTTGACGAAGACGCCGACGAATGGCAACGGCACGGCATCACGAATGGTTTTTGCTTGTGCTTCCGAAATATGGCGTGGCGATTCAGACGCGAAAATCATTCCGCCGAAACTTGCGCCTACGTCGTAAGCCGCTTGCGCGTCGGCAATCGAGGTCAAGCCGCATATTTTCACACGTCCGAAAATCAATGCGCGTACCGCAAGATCGAGGCGCGTTTCTTTCATGAGCGCGCTGCCGATCAAGAACGCATCAACGTATTCGTTAATGGCGTCGATATCGGCGCGAGTCTTGATGCCGGATTCGCAGACAACGATTCGATCATCGGGAGTTTTTGGAGCGAGACGGCGCGTGGTATCGAGATCGACTTTCAGCGTTTTCAAATCGCGGTTATTGATACCGATGATTTGCGCGTCAAGCGCCAGTGCGCGCGCGAGTTCGTCTTCATCATGTACTTCCGTCAATATATCCATATCCAACGTTTTCGCTGCCTGGGCGCAATATTGATATTGATTGTCGTTCAACACAGATAACATCAATAGGATCGCGTCCGCGCCATGCGCGCGAGCTTCGACGACTTGATAAGGATCAATGATGAAATCTTTGCATAACACAGGTTGCGGTAACGATGCGCGCGCTTGTTCGACATTGGCGAGATTGCCTTGAAAATACGGCTCGTCGGCGAGCACCGAAACGGCGTCGGCGAAAGGGCGGTAAATATCAGCGATTTGCGCCATGTCGAAATCAGGGCGGAGCAGACCCTCCGAGGGCGATGCTTTTTTGAATTCAAGAATAAAACGCAAGCCGGGGTTTTTCAATGCCGCGCCGAAATGCCTTGTCGTCTTGACGGCGCGCAAAGACGATAGAGGTTTTTGCGCGATACGACGGGCAACGTCTTTTCGTTTTTGCGCGACGATGTTATTCAGCACGGACATGATCTTCCTCATATTGGTGTGATAGCCGCGCCATTTTTTCTAAAAGCAATAACGCTTTTCCACTTTTGATAATATCGAGCGACAATTCAAAACCGTCTTTGAACGACTCGGTGATTCCACCCAATGTCAATAATGCTGCGGCGTTGACGCTGATTGCCGCCGTGTGCGCCTCATTGCCTTTTCCGGAAAGCGCCGAGCGTATCGCCTCCTTGTTTTCTTCCGGCGTGCCGCCGACGATAGAAGATAGTGGAAAGGTTTTTACGCCGAAAATGTCGGGCGTGAAATGATGCGTGACGATTTCGCCGTCGATTAATTCTGCCGCGTTGGTTTCGCCATGTACGGAGATTTCATCCAGGCCAAGACCATTGACGACCAGCGCGCGCTCACAACCCAATAATTTCAAAGTCTCCGCGACCAACGTGCAAAGCGTATAATCGTAAACGCCGACCAGCATGATCGATGGTCGCGCCGGATTGACCAGAGGTCCCAACAAATTGAACATCGTGCGCGTGGACAGCGTCTTACGCACCGGCATCGCGTGCCGGATTCCCGTATGATACTTCGGCGCGTATAAGAATGTGACGCCGATTTCATCGAGTAAACGGCGAGCGGTCATGGGCGTCATGTCGAGATTCACGTCGAATTGTTCGAGCAAATCCGCCGCGCCACATTTCGACGAAGCCGAACGGTTGCCGTGTTTAGCGACTGGCAAACCGGCCTCGGCGGCAACGAAAGTCGCCGCCGTCGAAATATTGATCGTATTCGCGCCGTCGCCGCCCGTGCCAACGATGTCAGCAAAACGATAATCGGGGCGTGGAAATTCATGCGCGCCTTCGCGTAACGCTTGCGCCGCACCGGCGATTTCTTCGGCGGTTTCGCCGCGTAGTTTGAGCGCGACCAATAACGCGGTTAATTCGACATCACCGACTTCTCCGCGAATCACCGCCTCGAAAAGCTGACGGCTTTCTTCACGATCCAGCTTGCCGCCGGTAAGGAGTTTGCTGAGTATTTGATCCATGTTTTTTCCTTTCTGATGATATTAGTTTTTGATATTGCAAGATTGCGCTAGACGAAACACGTTGCGCATTAATAATTGCCCCTGCGTCGTCAATATCGACTCAGGATGAAATTGCACACCGAAAATCGGTAAAGTGTGGTGTGCTATCGCCATGATCTCGCCTTTATGCTCGGCAATCGTATCAAAATTTTCAGGAAGCCGTTTTACGATCAGCGAATGATAACGTCCGGCGTCAAACGAACGAGGCAATCCGTCAAACAAAGAATGCCCATGATGCGTCAAGCGCGACTTTTTCCCGTGCATGATCGTGTCGGCAGCGCCGACGATGCCGCCGAACGATTCGGCGATGGCTTGATGACCGAGACAAACGCCGAATATCGGGAAACGTTTTGCCGCCAGACGAACCAACGCAATAGTACAGCCGGCGTCGGCGGGTTTGCCCGGACCCGGCGATAAAACAATCAACGTGGAGCGTTTTTTTTCGGCAAAACGTAGCGCGTCATTCGCGGCGATATCGTTACGATAAACATCGACTTCTATGTCCAGTCGCAACAGCGCGTCGACAAGATTGAACGTAAAAGAATCGAAATTGTCGATAAAAAGAATGTGCGGTTTAGCCATGAACTGTCTCCATATTTTCTGCAATAGCGATAGCACGTAATACGGCTTCGGCTTTACGGCGCGTTTCGTCAGCTTCGTGTAGCGGATCGGAATCGTAAACGATACCTGCGCCGGCGCGTACTTCAGCGAGTCCATTGCGCGTTAGCGCGGCGCGAATCACGATGGCGGTGTCAAAACTGCCGTCACCACGTAAATAACCGATGGTGCCACCGTAATGTCCGCGCCGTTTCCCCTCTATCTCACGTAATAATTGCATTGCGCGAATTTTCGGCGCGCCGGTGAGCGTGCCCATGTTCATACTGGCTTGATACGCATGAAGCGCATCGAGATCGTCACACAACACACCGCTGACGCGCGATACGAGATGCATCACGTGTGAATAGCGTTCTGTGCGTAATAATTCGGTGACCGAACGTGTTGCGGGCTTACAAACACGAGCGATGTCATTGCGTGCAAGATCGACTAACATCATATGTTCCGCGTTTTCTTTTTCATCGAGACGGAGTTCCGCTTCCAATCTGCTGTCCAAATCGAAATCGATACTGCCATCGTTGCGCAAGCCACGACGGCAAGTTCCGGCAATTGGTGAGATTTCTACCGTGTGTCTCGTTTCATCAACTTTGACGGCGGATTCGGGCGACGCGCCGAATAATACGAAATCGCCGCCATTCATATAAAATAGATATGGGCTGGGATTGAGCGAACGCAACACGCGATAAGCGGCGAACGCGTCACGACATGGCAATGAAAAAATACGGGAAAATACAATCTGAAAAACATCACCGGAGATGATATATTTTTTCAAAGCCTCCACGTTGGCAGCGAATGCCACGTCATTGCAATCCGTTTGCGCTTCGGGGAAATCGGCGATTTGCCGGAAAATGGTTCGCTCCGGTTGAATCGTTTCCAACGCGACACTTTGCAAATATTGAAGGCGCCGTTCAAGAGAATCGGCATGATCGGGATGAAACGAACAAGCGATGGCGTATGCCTCGTTTTGCACGTGGTCGATTACAATCATTTGATCAGCGAGGTAAAACTGATAATCGGGAAAATCGTTGCCAGCTTGCGGCGCGGCTAAGGTTTCAAACTGATCGACGAAATCATAAGCGAAAACGCCGGTAAGAAAAACCGCTTCGGGAAAATGCGGCAAAGAAGAAGTGAACGCTGCCGCCAATTCGCGCAGTACGGTTAGCGTCGAATCATGTCGTAAACGGTTTTGTTCGGAAAGTCCTTGCGCGGTTTTCGGTAGCGGTAATATGAGTCGTATTTGATCCGCCTCCGTTTGTATGAGATACCGTGAGAAGAGCGATACGAGGTGAGGCAGCAACGTTCGACCTTCGTCGTCGAGCGCGGTGATTTCGACCGACGCGCCGCGACAAACGATGGACAACGCACTCGATATCACCAATAGACTGCGCTGTGTTTTGCGGCTCGAAGGTTCAGCCGATTCGAGCAGTACGGTATGCGGGCGCGTTCCATGATGTGTCAACCGCGAAAAGCAAGTCACGGGATCGGGCAAGTCCGGTAACGGCGATTTTGCCGCGATAGCCGGAATGGATGGATGGTTCACAGTGGTATTCATTTTTTAACGCCTTTCCAGAACCGCCGATGTGTCTCCAATATCGCTATTGGCGTGGGACGTAAAAAAGCCCGCACATCGGCGGGCTTTGCATGTATTGGTCAATCAAACGTTTACGCGTACAGACACCCGCCTTGGAAAGGAGAGCGCCACCACCAACCTTGAATCAGTGTAATGAGAAACGGAATATTCATAAACATAGTCCGCACAGGCTATCTATTTCGGAAAGCTTTGTCAAGTGGCGGTTTATGCCGTTGCGAGCAATCGCCGATAATATCGAAACATTTGTTCGGAAAAACAACAAAACAGGATTTCGACGATTTGCGGAAACTCTGGCGCGACTTTTCTGACGGTGGTAACGGCGATCTGCGCCGCCGCTTCCAACGGATAACCGTAGACGCCAGCGCTGACGCACGGAAAAGCGATGGAACGAATATTGCCTGTTTCGGCGGCGACTTCCAACGAACGACGATAACAAGAGGCAAGCAACTCGGCTTCATGATGTTCCCCGCCGCGCCAAATGGGTCCCACCGTATGAATCACATAATGCGCCGGAAGGCGATAACCTGATGTACGTTTGGCGTCGCCGGTCGCGCAACCGGAAAGATTTTTGCATTCGTCGAGCAGCTCACGCCCCGCCGCGCGATGAATCGCGCCATCGACACCGCCGCCACCCGATAACGAAGAATTGGCGGCATTGACGATCGCATCAACGTTCAATGTCGTAATATCGCCCAAGATGGCGTCGATTCGCGTGGTCATCGGCAAGATTCGATAAAAATAATCTTGGTTATATCAAAATTGGCGAGAAAAACAAAACCGCGTCTGAAGAGATGTGTGTCGAAACACAAATCTGGAGTAAGATTAATCGTTTCATATCGAACGGAGTTTACCATGACTATCGCGCCTCTCATCATCGCTCGTCGGCAAGAAAAAGAAATCGTGTTATTACCCGCGCTCGCCAACCGGCACGGGCTGATTACCGGCGCGACCGGCACCGGCAAGACAGTCACGTTGCAAGTGATGGCGGAGAAATTCAGCGCCATCGGTGTGCCAGTGTTCATGGCGGATGTGAAAGGCGATCTGGCGGGAATGTCGCAAGCGGGACAAACTTCGGAAAAATTAGAAAAACGATTGCAATCATTGCATTTGCCGACGCCGGAATTTTCAAGTTTTCCGGTGATCTTCTGGGATGTTTTCAAGAAAGCCGGACATCCTCTGCGGGGGACAGTATCTGATCTTGGTCCCTTGCTGCTATCGCGTATTTTGCAATTGAATGATACGCAAGAAGGCGTATTGACGTTGGTGTTCAAAGTCGCCGACGATCGAGGCTTATTGCTGCTCGACCTCAAAGATTTGCGCGCGATGCTGCAATACGTCGGAGAAAACGCCAAAGACTTCACCGCGCAATACGGTAACGTATCGGCGGTAAGTATCGGCGCGATTCAACGCGGGCTGCTTTCGTTGGAGCAACAAGGCGGCGAAAATTTTTTCGGCGAGCCGATGCTGAATATCGACGATTTGCTGCAAACGGAAAATGGGCGAGGCGTCGTTCATATATTGGCGGCGGAGCAACTGATGAATACGCCGATGTTGTACTCGACGGTGTTGTTGTGGTTGCTCGCGGAATTGTTCGAGCGGTTACCGGAAGTCGGCGATCAGGAAAAACCCAAATTGGTGTTTTTCTTCGACGAAGCGCATTTATTGTTCAACGACGCGCCGCGCGCGTTGCTCGACAAAATCGAAAAAGTCGTGCGGCTGATCCGCTCGAAAGGCGTCGGCGTGTATTTCGTGACGCAAAATCCGACCGACATGCCCGATACCGTACTTGGGCAACTCGGCAATCGCGTTCATCACGCGCTACGCGCGTTTACGGCGCGCGACCAAAAAGACGTCAAGGCGGCGGCGCAAACGATGCGCGCCAACCCCGAATTCAATACCGAAACCACAATTACCGAATTGGGCGTCGGCGAAGCATTGATTTCATTCCTCGACGAAAAAGGAAAACCCAATATTGTCGAACGCGGTTATGTTGTTGCGCCGGGCGGCCGCATTGGACCAATCAGCGACGAAGAACGAAAACAAATTCAGGAAAAATCACGGCTAAAGAATGTTTACGACCAAACGATAGATCGCGAGTCGGCGTATGAAAAGCTGGCGGCGCGCGCCGAACAGGCAACGCAAGAAGCGCGAGAAGCCGCGAGCGAAAAAACAGAGATAAAAAGAACATCCAAGCCATCGAACGACTCGGGCGCCTCGGACGGTAACACCGAAACGATGAAAGAAATTTTGTTCGGCACCAAAAGACGCGAAGGCGTGATCAGCGTCGCCGCGAAGAGCATGATTCGTGGCTTGACCTCAAGAAAAGGCAAAGAACTGTTGCGCGGTATTCTGGGATCGTTGACCAAGAGGAAATAGGAGTAAATATTAGAAATCTACAACGCTCCAATTTTCAAAACCATGACAAAAGCTGACTTTCTGACAATAACAGAGGCTTGTTAAAATCATTAATTTGGTTGCCTACAGAACCAGAAGAAAGGAGCGCCTCAAATGATCGGCGACATCGTTATCTTCATCATCGGCTTATTTTTGGCTTGTTTGATCTTGTCGAAAATGCCAACCCAAAAGATAAAGAACGGAAAAAGCAGGAAAAAAGAGATAGAGAAAATCAATGGTGATCGCCTTGCTTCACTTGGCGCCTTGATTGATGGCGTTGCTATTTCAATTGACCCGCGCCATCAAATCATGCTCGGTGGCATCAATAATCGTGACCTGCGCGAAAGTTCCGGGTGTCAAATCGCTACCGTCGATGATATGTATCGAGCCGTCGATATCGGGCGCGTCGCCCATGCCGCGCGCCAACGCGATAATGGATCGGTTTCCTCGATCGTCTTTGACTTCGGCGATTTGGTCAACGAGCGCATCCATGGTTTGTCCGATTTTGGCTTGTAGCTTTGCGTGGCTGATTTCCGCTTGTATTGCCATGAGACGCGCCAGTCGTTCTTCTTTGATTTCTTCCGGTATCGGATCGGGTAACGCATTGGCGCGCGCGCCCTCGATCGGCGAATACGCAAACGCGCCGACACGATTGAGCCGCGCTTCTTTGATGAAATCCAGAAGAATTTCGAAGTCTTCTTCAGTCTCTCCGGGGAAACCGACGATGAACGTGCTGCGTAACGTCAGTTGTGGCAGAGCGCGTTGCCAAGTGACGATGCGTTCCAACATTTTTTCCGCTGCCGCCGGACGGCGCATGGCTTTCAATATGCGCGGACTGGCGTGTTGCAACGGAATATCGAGATACGGCAACAAACCGGCGTAAGGCTGACTTTCATGCGCCATTGCCATCAACTCGATCAACGTATCGACGTGTGGATAAGGATAAACATAATGCAACCGGATCCAGGCGTGATACGCTTTACCCAGCGCGTCAAGTTCACGCGCCAGGATGTTGATATTGGTTTTGAGCGGACGTCCCTTGAAAAAACCGGTAAGGTATTGCGTATCGACTCCGTAAGCGCTGGTGTCTTGCGAGACGACGAGCAATTCACGGACACCTGCCTTCAGTAAACGTTCCGCTTCGTCGAGCGGTTCGTGGATCGGGCGCGATGTCAGCTTGCCGCGCAAATCAGGGATGATGCAAAACGTGCAATGATGATTACAGCCTTCGGAAATTTTGAGATACGCGTAATGACGCGGCGTCAGTTTTACGCCTTGAGGCGGCAAGAGGTCAGAAAGCGGCGCATGTGGGCGCGGCAGATGGCGATGCACGGCAGTCAACGTTTCGGCGGCGGCGTGTGCTCCGGTTATCGCCAGAATACGTGGATGACGGGCGCGAATGAAATTGCCGTTTTCTCTTGCGCCGAGACAGCCGGTGACGATGACTTTACCGTTTTCATCGAGCGCTTCGGCGATGGCGTCGAGCGATTCATCAACGGCGGCGTCGATAAAGCCGCAGGTGTTGACGATGACCAGATCGGCTTCATGGTATTGCGTCGCGATGACATAGCCTTCTGCTTTCAGGCGGTTTATAATGTCTTCAGAATCGACCAACGCTTTCGGGCAGCCGAGAGAGACGAAGCCGATACGTGGCGGGAAATGTATGGATAAATCGGACATGATGGAATTGAAATAATTGTAAACTATTTATTTGTTTTTAAACAAGGGCAACGCTAAGAATGATTTTAGCGATAGAATGGAACTGTTCTATTGAATCTAGAGCATGTCACGGGAAGAGAGAATTCTCGAAAGTATTGAGACACAAAATTTATGATGATATTGATGCGAAAAACTAAAATAGATAGCGCGATGGACGAGCTGAGTTTGCAAGGGGCGCTCAATTTCCGTGGATTTGGCGACTATGAAATGAACGATGGACGACGGATCAAAAGAGGTAAACTATTTCGTTCTGGATCGTTGGCGCAATTGACGACTGAAGATATAGAGATATTGGAATCGTTGCCTTTGTTGCATGTGCTTGATTATCGTAACATTCACGAGGCGATGCAGCAGCCCGATAAATTATGGGCTAACGCGATTTATGAATGCATACCGGCGAATCCAAGCGAAATGCCTGGCGTTGAACCGGCGCGATTGATGGCGTATGCCGAAAACGGCGAAGCGGCGTTTTCGTTTCTATGTGACCTATATCGGCGGCTTCCGTTCGAAAACAAAGCCTATTGGCAGTTGGCGCAGTGGCTGCAAGCGTCGGAAATCGAAACCATAATTCAACATTGCGCAATCGGCAAAGATCGTACCGGCGTCGGCAGCGCGATTTTGTTGATGATCTTAGGCGCGTCTCGCGCGACGATCATTTGCGATTACCAAAAAACGGACGCCGCGCTTGCCGTTTATCGCGCGCGTATGATGGCGATTTGGCGCGAAGGGCGCAGCGATGACGAATTACAAGCAATGAATTGCCTGTTTTCTGCCGATAAAGCGTTTATCGTCAGCGCGCTCGACGCGATTGACGAACGTTACAGTAATACGCAACAATATCTCAAAGAGGAATTCGATCTAGACGCTGACACGCTTGAAGACATTCGTTCACGTTATTTAGAATTCGCTTGATCTTTTTGATAAAAAGCCGCGAATGACGCGGCTTTTCAATATAGCGGAAACGATTGGCTAGCGGATGACCAATACCGGCAAATCCGAATGCGTCAATACTTTTTGCGTTTCGCTGCCGAGCAACAGCGCGGAAATGCCGCGCCGACCATGCGACGCCATTACGATCAAATCGCAGCCTTTTTCCTTCGCCGCGCCGAGTATGGCTTCCCAAGGCGTTGCCGCCAGCACATGCATACGTTCGACCGGCACGTTTGCTTTTTTGATACTTTCTTCGGCGGTGGTCAATACTTGCTCCGCTTGCTCGGTGAAAAACGCCGCGTATTCTTTTTTGGAAATCGGTTCATAAACCATCCCGCCTGCGTAGGCGGGCATCGGATAGCTGGGTGAAGCGTAGAAAAGAAACAATTTCGCGCCGAGCGCTTCACCGAGCGCCGTAGCGGCGGCAACGGCTTTTTCGGAAAGCGGCGAACCATCGGTAGCAACAAGAATGTTTTTATACATGAAGCGTTTTCCTTTCCTTTGAGAGCGGTAAAAACATAAATCAACGAACGACCAAAACAGGTATTTTAGAATGGATCAAGACTTTTTGCGTTTCACTGCCAAGTAAAACGGCGGAAACACCGCTGCGTCCGTGCGACGCCATTACGATTAAATCACAACCGATTCGATTGGCTTCGTAGAGAATGGCTTCCCAAGGCGGCGTGCCCGGGGCGTGGATCGCGTCGCAAGACAAACCGGCGTCTTCGATCATGGTTCTCGCGGCGGAAAGAATGTCCGCCGCTTCTTTGGCAACTTCCGTAGACGGCGTGGTTTCTGTGGCGGGCGGCATATTTTCGGGACTGATATAAAGCGGCAGCGCCAGCGGTGGCGAAGCGTAAAGCACCGTCAGTTTTGCTGTTAGCGGTCGACTCAAAGCGACGGCGTGTTCAATGGCTTTATGGGAAAGTTCCGATCCATCGAAAGCGATAAGAAAATGTCGATACACAAAAAATCCTTTCAGTTCGTCCAAAAAGACGGAAATTCCGTTCAACATAATATTTTATATGTTAAACATTTTTTTGGCATCTGTCCGCAAAAATGTGATTGGAACAATAAGGAACCTCTGATCAACTCGATCGTCATTGCGAGCGAAGCGTGGCAATCCATGAGCCGACTGGATTGCCACGGGCTTTCGTCCTTCGCAATGACGGGTAATCAAGGTTTCCCTAAATATCACTTTTATGTCTGTTGCAATCATCGCAGAGCATTTGACAGTTTTCCGTTGTTGTCTTGCCGCCTTTGCTCCACGGGGTAATATGGTCTGCTTGCATTTCGTCAATCTCAAAATGATTTTTGCATTTCGGGCAAATACCCTTTTGCTGTTCGTATGCCGCTCGTGCCATCTTTGGCGTAAAAGCCCGTATGTTTAATAATCGCTCCGCTTGCTTACTCTCACCGCTCAATAGGTATTCATAAATGCCTGCGGGTTTTGTTATATCCCCGTCGGGGCTTAAATCTTGCATGAGTTCTGCTACGCGAGCTTCAAGTTTTTTCGGGTCGTATTTATCCGAGCCGTATTTGTTGTAGAGTACGCCCCATTCAAGCCCTTTCATTTCCTTTCGGTAGTTCGGGAACGTCGCTTTAACCCAACTTATGACGGACTGAAAATATAGCCACAACTCAGTACAATTCGTGTCGTGTTGATGAGCCGCCATATAGTCTTCTATTTCGTCACCGTCTTTCGCCGTAATCCAGCGTATGGCAGTTTCCAAATACTCTTGCCGTATCGGTGAGCCTTTCATATAATCGCTCGCTATTGCATATGCGGGACAACCATTCTTTGAAAAATACTTCTTGCTTTCGGTCAGCCATTCCCCGGTATAAATGGCGTTTCGCCGCTCTTGCGCTGATAGCTGCTCGCCTACCATATTGACGATTTCAAACCAATCTAACTTTTCCTTGTCCGTCCCCTCACAAATGTACACCATAAGGGGATAGGCTAAAATCTGCTCTTGCTCTGTCTTAGTCAGGTTGTCAAAGCCCATATGGTCAATGGAATAGTCACCGTTGATGTACTGGCAAATGCTGATTGTGCGCTGCTGCCCGTCCAACACTTCAAAATTGCCGTAGTCGGACAACACCCAATACATAACATTGAGTGGAAAATCCTTTCGCACCGTGCGGATAACTTCGTCGCGCTGTTTATCCTTATAGATAAACTCGCGCTGAAAAGCAGGGCGAATGTTCAACTTACCGCTATACCCGGTAACGCCGTTTTCCGCGCTGTCCTTATACCCTGCGACAACCTCGCGGACTGGGATTTCATGCAGTTTGATTTTCATTGTGAAGCCCCACTTTCATTATGCTTGCGCTGTATTAAAATTCGTGCATATAGTTGCTTGCCGTTTACGACGGCTTTTGCATAATCGTATTCGTTGCCTGTGCCGCTATTTAGCACTCCCACAATAGAAAACTGTTCGGGGTTATGTCGCGTCATAAAGGTAATAGGAACGCCGATAACGCCGTAATAATCGCAAGGAATATTTGCCGTATGGCTAACCTCTATTGCGTTGTAATTGTCATATGTCGGGTAAACGTCGGGCGAATACTCCCTAAATAAGGTCATATCCTCGTGACGTTTTTCAAAGTCAAGGTTGGTAAACCAACATATGTTGCCCATACGCCGCCATTTCTGCCCGTTTTCGTCAATCTTAAAATCAGTTGCCTTTTCCTCGTATGTATCGGGGACGGCAAACCAATAATGCCCGCTATTGTTGCCGAGCCATACCTTATCGGTCATAAACAATGGCAATATCTCTTTGTATTTAACGGCGTTTAGATTGCCGATAATTAAAAAGCCTTTGCCGTGTTCTATAAGCTGTCCGATATAATCGCGGAATAATGAAAACGGCGGGTTGGTGACGACTATATCCGCTTGTTTCAAAAGTTCAATACATTCCGCGCTCCGAAAATCGCCGTCGCCTTGTAAAAGGGTTAGCGCGTTCTTTTTATTCCGCAAAAGGTATTCCACGTCCGCAAGGTCGGTTCGCCCGTCTTGGTTTTCGTCCGTTACCTCGATTATCTCAATCTTATAGGGCTTTTTCTTGCCCGGTTCCTGCCCTATTACTACTTCGTCGCCGAATAGCGCCAACTGGGTATAAACAATCGGGGACGTTGCGTAACACGTTGCTATGAGTTTCTTTAACCCTATCGAATTGAAGTTGATGGCAAAGTATTTGAAAAAGTTGCTTTCATAGGGGTCGTCGCAATTACATAATACGACTTTTCCTCTGAAATGCTCTTTGTAATGTTTTAGTTCGCTCTCAATAAGCGAAAGTTGGGTATAAAATTCATCTTGCTTATTTCTTGATGAATCATTCAGATTGCTGTTACCCGCCTTTGCTGCTTTTGCTGCCATTGATTACTTACCCCCGTGCATATTGGATTCTTTAGATTTACGCGCCGCCTTTGTTCTGCCGTCTATCGGTTTTTCAGCGGCAGGCGGCATAACCCAAATGTCCCCGAGTTTTTCCGCGCCGTCCTTGTACCCCTCGACAACCTTGCGGATGGGTATTTCGTGAAGTTTGATTTTCATCTGGTCGTCCCCTGCCTTCTCTTAATTAGAAAACGTTGATATTTTTCAACGCCATTTATTCGCCCTCGATGTCTGTTTTTGAGGCTTGTTCTTAGCGCCTCTACTTGCGGGGACAAATCGCCGCTATGTGTTTGCCCGATAATCTCGAATTGGTCTGGGTTATGATACTGCATAAATGTTGTAGGCACACCCATAACACCGTAATAGTCACACGGTATATCCAATGTTGTATCAACATTTATTGCATCGTAATTTTCGTATTTCGGGTAAACGTCGGGCGAATATTTTCTAAACAGGGTCATATCCTCGTGACGTTTTTCAATGTCAAGGTTGGTAAACCAACATATGTTGCCCATACGCCGCCATTTCTGCCCGTTTTCGTCAATCTTGAAGTCGGTCGCCTTTTCCTCGTATGTGTCGGGGACGGCAAACCAAAAATGCCCGTTGTTATAGCCTAACCACACAATGTTATCTCTAATTAGCGGGAATATTTCTTTGTAGCCTGTTGCGTTCTGATTACCAATAATCGCAAAGGCTTTTTTGTATTCCATAAGTAGCCCGACATACTCACGAAAAAGCGAAAAGGGCGGGTTGGTGACGACTATATCCGCTTGCTTCAAGAGTTCAATACATTCCGCGCTCCGAAAATCGCCGTCGTCGGCAAGCAGGGTTAACACATTCTTTTTATTCTTCAGGAGGTATTCCACATCCGATAGGTCAACACGCCCGTCTTGGTTCTCGTCCGTTACCTCGCTGATTTCAATTTTATAGGGTTTTCTCTTGCACGGTTCCTGCCCTATTACTACTTCGTCGCCGAATAGCGCCAACTGGGTATAGACTATCGGGGATGTTGCGTAACACGTTGCTATGAGTTTCTTTAACCCTATCGAATTGAAGTTGATGGCAAAGTATTTGAAAAAGTTGCTTTCATATGGGTCGTCGCAATTACATAATACGACTTTTCCTCTGAAATGCTCCTTGTAATGTTTTAGTTCGCTCTCAATAAGCGAAAGTTGGGTATAAAATTCATCTTGCTTATTTCTTGATGAATCATGCAGATTGCTGTTACCCGCCTTTGCTGCTTTTGCTGCCATTGATTACTTACCCCCGTGCATATTGGATTCTTTAGATTTCCTTGCCGCCAAAGTCCTGCCGTCAATGGGCTTCTTCGCATCCAGCGGCATGACCCAAATGTCCCCGAGTTTTTCCGCGCCGTCTATCAATCCTTTTTCGCAAAGTGATTGAACACGCCGCACCGTCACGCCCCACAAAGCGGCGGCTTCTTTTGTGGTCATTATGTTCATGAGCAACCTCACAACCGATCAATCCGATAGTTGATTATACTACGTTGAAACGAAATAAATAGATTTTGTGTTTCGAGGGCAGAAACCGTTCGAATGCCGCGGTTTGAGCGGTTTTCAATGGAGATTTTCTCGCAGCGATAAGGGAAAAACGAGCGGTCTTATTTTGCGTTTCGCGATTCGAACCATTTACGGAAAACCCAGCTTCTGGGCGGTTCGACGCCGGTACGGATGAGCGGTAACGGGCTAGGAGAGAGCAGATGCAGACGCTGTAAGTCACGCGCGGCTTTGTTTCCGGCAAACAAAATACGGTCGCCGGAAAGTAATTTGGTGTGTCCTTCTGGGAGCAAGATTTCATGGCTCTCGCGCACCAGCATCAGCGGCGCGGCAGAAAGATATTGAACGGGGTCGTTGGGATGCACGAGCAAGTCGTCGATTTTGAACGGCGATTCGGGATTCCAGGCGAATGCTTCACGCAATCCGGGGTACGCTCCCATTGCGCTGAATACCCATAAAAACGGTACACGGTCGCCTACGGCGTTTTCCAGAAGCGACGCCGTGCGCGCCGACAAGTCGCCGCTATCATTACGAATCGCAGCGAGAAAGCGATTGAGCAGCGGTGAGGTAATGAGTTGACGAACTTCATGCGACATCACATCCGCCTGATTGAAGCGTAGGTTGGGGTGTGTGGCTTCGACGAGGCTATCATTTGACGCGAGGACTTGGCGCATGGCAACGAAAAGGTCGGGATTCAGAATACGCGCACGCCGGATTGCCGCGAGGTTGACCGAATCACTGTCGGTACAGGCAATGATGCCAACGGCGTTTTCAATGCCTGCTTCCATGATCGTGTCTTGACTGTACATTTTTTTGATCAGATTTTTTTCTTTCGAAAATTCGGGCGGATCGGGGTCGATTGCCGTCCAGGTCGCGCCGCCACGCGTCAATGCTTTAGCGATATAACGCCCAAAACGACCGAAACCGCAAATCACCCAATGCCCAGACGGAATACGCAAAATGTCGGGGCGTGTTTCGCCCGGAAACCCGGTAAGCCATTCCTCAAGCCGTAATTTATCGGGCGAGTTGAAGTCTTTGCCCAGATTGAGCGCGAAGGTTTCAAACGGGTTGATGATCTCAATTTTGGCGAAGGGTTCGAGGTTAGCTTCGGCGATTTCCGAGCGGGCGCGGGCGATGATGCGTAAGTTGGGACTGAGCGCGTTACCACTGATAGCGACGGATTGCGTGGTGTCGTCATCGCCGGCGATGACGACCATCGCTTGGCATTGTGAATGCGTAACGCCCGCGTCCACCAACACATCAGGCCAGCGGCCATCAGCATTAAGCGAGAGTGGATAATTTTGGAATTCTTGAGTACGGATTTGCGTGGCGCGATCGGCATCGATCTCAATGATGATGGAACGGTATCCGATGCGATCGAGCATATGGGCAAGCACCGTGCCGCTTCTGCCATAGCCGATAATCAGAATGAACGGTTCGGTGAGTCGGCGAACACGCGCCGCGAACTGTCCGCGTACCAACGCCTGACGGAATACCGGGTCACGGATCATCTGCAAGACGACGCCTAGTCCATACGCCCAACAGATCACTGAAATGTAAATTGAAAGCGTGATCCAGGCGCGTTGCGCGTTACTGAACTCGAACGGAATCTCACCGAAACCGATCGTCGTTGCCGTGTAGCTCATAATATAGAATGCGTAAAAATATCCGAGCGTACCTGGATTGCCGTCGGCGTCTATGCCTTGAATGTTCGCCAGTCCAAATACTGAAATCGCCAATGAAGTAATGACGACGATGATAGGTCGGCGCAAGCGACTCAGGACGAGAAAAACGGTCTCTTTCATGCGAAATCCAGCCGCAGAAACGGCGGTTTAGCGGGTTTGGCGCAGCGTTTCACCGATCAACAGAATGACTGAGATTAGATTGGCGGTCAACGCGCCGCCAGAGAACGACACGATGGTCGCCATTGTCGCCGCATCTAATAGTTGTCCAGCGATATAAACTTGCCAGCCCCAAGTCATTGCTGAGCAAGCAAGTAGCAAAGTCGCAACCAGACTGGTGGCAAGGTGTATCGCGCCGATTTGCGTGTGGTCGCCCAATTTCAGGATCAGCGCTACAAGGTTGATGACCAGCGCGGCAAAAAGCTCCGTCGCGTTATGCGCGATAAGGCTTTCGGGATCGCCGACAAAAAAACCAAAGTTTAGTGTGCAGGCAAGAATGACGAAAAACCCAAAAATGACTTTTTCAATGTTCAAGATTTTTCTCCTGTTTTAATGATCGGGTTGGCGTTTCGCGTTTCCCCAAACCGAAAAAAATGGATATCGGTACGATACACGTCTCTATCGGGAACGGCAATAAAAAAAGCCCGCTATTCGCAGGCTGAAGGTCAAAAATGGAGAAAAAAGCATCACCAAGCCGAAGCGTATCTCCAGGTAAAGAATACCTAAAAGTTACTTTTGGGATTTGCAGGCGCGCAACGCATCCACGCTCCATACGCCGCCACCTGTGGCAGCCAGATAGAGGAAGGCGAAGCAGAACAATACCGAATTGACGCCGCCATTTAGGATGGGCAGCAAAACATGACCTTGCGGGATACCGTGACCGATGAAATACGCGAAAGCCATTTGTCCCGACAGGAGAAACGCGGCGGGTCGCGTCAACAGCCCGATCATCACTAAAAAGCCGCCGACCAATTCGATTACGCCCGCCGTTTGAATCAACGGCGGAATGTTGGCGAACATTTCTACATAAGGAATTTTGAAGGTTTTCGCCATACCATAGGTGAAGATGAGCAAGCCGAACACAAAACGGAATACGGACAATATACGTGGTGACCACGCATCAAAAAAAGTGGTTAAAGGGCACATACGAACTCCTTTTATGAATTACATGGAAAAGAACAGAGGAAGGATAACATCACGGTAATATTTTTTCGAGATTTTTTGAGAAACGTTAATAAATACGGGATTCGTGGCGCCATGTGCGCCGACATTCATTATATAAAAAATTTATCGACTCAATAATAATATTTGACCGTTCATCGGCAAAATGGAGATAAAGTTCTTCTAAAAGTATAAGTTTTTTCGGTTGATCGTCGCGTTCTAAACAACGAGGTTCAATGCTTCGTAAATGACGCCGATATCGTTTCGTCCGAGGTTGGAGGCGGTTGAAAGATGTTGGCGAAACAATCGGGCGCGTGGCTGTCCGTGATACAAACCTAAAAGGTGGCGTGTCATCGACCGCAAAGCGACGTTTTGCCGCAGCATTTTTTGCATATAAGGGATGAACGCTTCTATGGCTCCGCGCCGCGTCATCGGTGACGTGGAGACATTGAACAAGCGCCGATCGACTTCCGTCAAGATATAAGGTTGGTGATACGTCCAGCGACCGACCATCACGCCGGCGAGAGGTGAAGGTGAATCATTGTCGAGCAAGGATTCGACGTTTGTCCAATGATCGACGCCACCATTGAGAATGAATGTAAGTTCAGGAAAATCGTTTTGTAATCGTCGCACGACTTCGTAACGTAACGGAGGGATTTCACGATTTTCTTTCGGCGACAAACCGGCAAGAATTGCGTTACGCGCATGGACGATAAAAACGTCGCATCCTGCATTTGCCACTGTGCCGACGAAATCGCGAACGAAAGCGTAATCGGTGATATCGTCGACGCCAATTCTATGTTTCACCGTAACGGGTATCGTGGTGGCGCAGCGCATCGCGGTGACGCATTGGGCGACTAGCCCCGGTTCTTTCATTAGGCAAGCGCCGAAGCTGCTGTGTTGTACGCGCTCCGAAGGACAACCGCAATTGAGATTGATTTCGTCGTAACCCCACCGCTCTGCCAGCCGCGCCGCGTGCGCAAGTTGCGCTGCGTCGCTACCGCCGACTTGCAAAGCCAAGGGATGTTCGGCGGCGTCAAAATCGAGATGCCGCGCCGCGTCACCGTGGAAAAGCGCGGGCGCGGCGACCATTTCGGTGTAAAGCCGCGCGTGTTTCGACAACAGACGATGAAAATAGCGGCAGTGACGATCGGTCCAGTCGAGCATCGGCGCGACACAGAAACGAAACGGAGACAGCGCCGATTGCCGGAACATCATATTTATGATTGATCGTTTCCGGCGAGTTTATTAATGATCTTTTGCGCTTGTGCCAGCAACGCGGCGGAGGTCAGTCCGACGCGTCCCTGTTGTCGATCTTCCCAAGCATCCGCCGCCGCTCCGTGTAGACAAACCGCAAAGCGTAACGCGGTTGAAGCTTCGACGGATTGTGCGAGTAACGCGCCGATCATGCCCGACAGCGCGTCACCGCTGCCGCCGAATGAAAGCGCGGGACTACCGGTGGTATTGATCGCGTAACGTCCGTCTGGCGAGGCGATGATGCTGCCGTTACCTTTGAGCAGCGTGTGCGCGTTATAGCGCTCGGCGATCATGCGGGCGGCGGTAACGCGGTCGCGTTGCACCGTGTTTGTATCACATTGCAGCAGGCGCGCTGCTTCCGCCGGATGTGGCGTAAGCAGAGTCGGCGCGGCGCGTTCTTGAATATGTTTCGCTATTTCGGCGTTGCGTCCGAGTAAAATCAGCGCGTCGGCGTCGAGTAAAAGCGGTTGTTTTGAAGCGGTGATTTTTTCAAGCGTTGTTTCGGCGCGACGATGAATGCCGAGTCCGCAACCGACGACCCAAGCGTCGCAAGATTGTGTGAGCAAAGTGTCGGCGTCGGTAAGCATGAGTTCGGGGCAGACGGGATCGAATGATGGTGGAGCGTCCGCGCAAAAACCGACGCGCACTTTTCCCGCGCCGAGACCCTGTGCTGCGCGTCCGGCGATGATTGCCGCGCCAGTCATGCTTTCGCTGCCGCCGATGATACCCAAGGTGCCGAAAGTTCCTTTATGCGTGTTGCGACATGAGCGGCGCAGTATTTGTGGAAACAGTTTTGTAAGCGCGGTTTCGGCGAGCAATTCACCTTGTGTTTCTTGCCATGCTTCCTCGGGAAGGTCGAGCGTGGCAAGATGTACTTCACCGCTGTGATCGGGACCATCGAGCGTGAACGCGCCCGATTTCGCGGCAATGAAACTTATCGTCGCGGAAGCGGAGATCGTCGGAAGATGCGCGAAGCCGGTATCACTTTCAAGACCGCTGGCAATATCCAACGATACGATGGGAACATGCCGCGTTTGACGCAATGTGTTCGCCCAAACGATCCATTCAGAAAAGGGTGTCATCGGCGCGCGTGTCAAACCTATGCCAAAAAGCGCATCGATGATTAGCGCAGGCGCTTTTGGAACAGAGGGCAAAAAAGGCGAACTCGTTCTGTCGAGTGTCGCACCGCCAGAAAGAAAAGTATGCAATGCGTTTTGCGCGTCTTGCGAAAATTTTTCGATCATCGGCGCTATGGTATATACATTCACGCCTGCTGCACCAAGATGGTAAGCTACGACCAAACCATCTCCACCGTTATTGCCGGGACCGCATAAAACAACGGTAGGGTTTTCTTTGGCGAGAATGTCGGGAAAACGCGCCATAATGAAATCGGCTGCCGCTTTACCGGCACGTGCCATCAATGGTAAATGACGATAACGTTGTTCGATGCTACGCAAATGTGCGGTAGTACATAGCGGTATTGGGCGGAATATGGTAAAAAGCGATTTCTTGGGCGTTATTTTCATAGCGAGTCGTCCAGATCATGATGCTGATGCGAATTCTTTGCGGCTTGAATTTTATTTTAACGGCTTTGTTATTTCATTGCTTAAGATTGAGCATAAATTGTTTTTCAACCGACTACAGGAGGCTCTATGTATAAATTATTCTTTCCACTGTCTGTGGCGCTGGTATTGGGTTTGGCGGCGCCAGTCGCTGCGCAAGAACTCACTGGAACATTGAAAAAAATCAAAGATACCGGAACGATCACGATAGGTCACCGCGAATCATCTATACCCTTGTCTTATTACGATGACAAGCAACAGGTTGTCGGCTACGCGATGGATTTATGTATGAAAGTGGTTGACGAGGTAAAAGAAGAACTCAAATTACCGGAAATCAAAGTTGTGCTCAATCCGGTGACTTCGGCGACGCGCATTCCGTTGATCGCTAATGGCACGGTGGACATCGAGTGCGGATCGACGACCAATAATCTCGAACGACAAAAACAAGCTTGGTTTTCGCCGACCTATTTCGTCAGCGCTATTCGTTTCGTGACCAAAAAAGGTTCGACGATTAAAAATTTCCAAGACATGAAAGGCAAAGCGGTTTCCACGACTGCCGGTACGACCAGCATGAAGATGATGACCGAACTCAATGGCAAAGAAAAGCTGGGAATCAATTTGATTTCCGCGAAAGATCACGCTGAAGGGTTCTTGCTGGTTGAGTCGGGTCGCGCCGAAGCGTTCGTGATGGATGATATCCTGATCTATGGATTGATGGCGAATTCTAAAGCTCCGGACAATTATGTACTTTCTTCGGAGGCGCTTTCGCTCGAACCATACGCGGCAATCATTCGTAAAGACGATAAATCGTTCAAGGTCGTCGTCGATCGCGCTTTCAAAAAGTTATACGCCAGCGGCGAAGTTGAAACGTTGTTCAAGAAGTGGTTTCAATCTCCGGTTCCTCCGCGCGGCGTCAATTTGAACGTACCTCTCTCCGACTTGCAAAAGAAAGTATTTGCTCATCCGACGGATTCCGGTGATCCGAAAGATTACGAATGAGTTGTCTCCCACCGAAAGAGGCGATGCGCCGAAATATTGCGCGCAACGCCTTTTTCGACGCAGAAGAATGATGCGCGGGGATATCGATGAATTACAACTGGCACTGGCTGATCTTTTGGGAGGCTTCCCCCGACGGTCAGGGCACTTATCTTGATACTTTACTGAATGGTCTGCAATGGACGTTGGTCACCGCGTTATCGGCGGCGATCGCGGCGTTCGTCCTTGGGTCGATCATCGGTGTGATGAGGACATTGCCGTCGCGTACCCTGAGCAGAATCAGCATGGCGTATATCGAACTGTTCCGTAATGTTCCTTTGCTGGTGCAAATGTTCCTATGGTATTTCGTATTGCCCGAGTTTCTGCCTTGGGGTTTGGGCGAGGACATGAAGCGCTTGTTGCCGCCTTGGGGGTCTTTGGTACCGGCGGTTTTGTGCCTTTCCTTTTTTACTTCGGCGCGTGTTGCCGAACAAGTGCGGGCGGGTATCGATTCGCTTTCCAAAGGACAAAAATTGGCGGGTCTGGCATTGGGACTGAACTTGCGGCAAACTTATCAATACGTATTATTGCCGCTGGTGTATCGGATCATTTTACCAACATTGACTTCCGAACTGATGAACGTCATCAAAAATTCATCGGTGGCGTTGACCATCGGTTTAATCGAGCTGACTGCCGCCGCGCACGCAATGCAAGAGTTCAGTTTTCAAGTATTCGAAGCATTCACCGCCGCAACGCTAATCTATATCATCATCAACATTGTAGTCGTCATCGTGATGCGTTTTCTCGAAAAGCGCGTCGCTGTTCCCGGTTTTATCGGGACGAAGCGAGAAGCCGTGATTACGAGTTAGAGAAGACGCCGTGTACGATTTTGATTTTGATGTTATTTGGCGATCTTTGGGTTATTTGTTCCGCGATGGGATGACCTTTACGTTGATGTTGACTACCTGCGCGATGGTCGGCGGCATCATACTTGGTACGCTGTTGGCAATGATGCGGTTGTCGAGTTACCGCTTTTTTTCCGCGCCGGCGGGCTTGTATGTCAACATGACACGCGCGATCCCGTTGCTTTTGGTGATTTTTTGGTGTTATTTTTTGCTACCTTATATCTGTGGCTATGTTTTTCATGAGTTATATAAGATTTCGCCAAAACCAATCGGCGATCTCCTGATTCGTATTTTCGGTTATCAGGTGCAAGATGGAACGCCGCTGCGTATTGGCGCATTTACGTCTTCCGTGATTACGTTTATTCTTTTCCAAGCCGCCTATTATTGCGAAATCATGCGCGCGGGGATTCAGTCGGTATCGCAAGGGCAGATGGGCGCGAGCTACGCGCTGGGGTTGAATTACTGGCAGACCATGTTCCATATCATTTTGCCGCAAGCCTTTCGCAACATGCTGCCGGTGCTTTTGACGCAAACGATCATCTTATTTCAAGATACCTCGTTGGTTTATGTGTTGTCAATTACCGATTTTCTCGGCGCCGCGTCGAAAGTGGCGCAACGTGACGGGCGCTTGGTCGAAATGTATGTTTTTGTGGCGTTGATTTATTTTGTGATTTGTTTGTTTTTATCGTATCTGGTACGTTGTCTACAAAGCCGCATTGCGATCATACGTTGAGGGAGAAAGAGAGATTTTGTTATGGCGATGATTGATATTCAGCATATTTCCAAATGGTACGGATCGTTCCAGGCGCTCCGCGATTGTTCGACTAAAGTAGAAAAAGGAGAAGTGTTGGTGATTTGCGGTCCATCCGGCTGTGGAAAATCGACACTGATCAAGACGGTCAACGGCTTAGAACCAATTCAAGAAGGAGAAATATTAGTCAATGGTATTTCTCTGACGTCGCCCAAAACGAATCTTCCGCAACTGCGTGCGCATGTGGGCATGGTTTTTCAGCATTTCGAGCTTTTCCCGCATTTGTCGGTGCGCGAAAATTTGACACTGGCGCAAGTAAAAGTTTTGAAGCGCAGTAAAGCCGAAGCGGGAGAAAAAGGTTTGCAATATTTGGAGCGCGTTGGTTTGCTGGAACAGAAAGACAAATTTCCGGGGCAGCTTTCCGGAGGGCAGCAGCAACGTGTCGCCATTGCGCGTGCATTGTCGATGGACCCGATTTGTATGTTGTTTGATGAACCGACATCGGCGCTCGATCCCGAAATGATCAGCGAAGTGTTGGACGTAATGGTCAAGCTGGCGCAAGAAGGTATGACGATGATGGTGGTGACACACGAAATGGGTTTTGCCCGCAAAGTCGCGCATCGCGTCATTTTCATGGATCAAGGAAGAATCATCGAAGATTTGCCCAAGGAAGATTTTTTCGGAAAACCGCATACTGAACGCGCGCAGCAATTCTTGGATAAAATTTTGGTACATTAACGGCGGTGATCGTCCGTTTCCTGAAAGACGCAGTGAAAACCATTCGCTTTTGGCGCGGCTAGAAAGCGTTCATTGATTCCGATATTTGGCACGGCTGCCAATTCGTTGTCGAGATATAAACGGGGCCAGCGATCACGCGCCCAATGCGGAATATTGGCTTCGCGCAGTAAATCGATGATGGCGCGGCGCGGGCGATGAGCGCATTTCAAAACTTCCTTGTTGTTTTGCCGTCCGCTGATCCACACTTTCCGGGCATTATTCAATAGAGTCGCGTCGATACCTG
>JAISYH010000022.1 GCA_031270015.1 Burkholderiales bacterium
CGTAATCAAAGGACCGCCGTTGCCGTCCAACAACCCATTGATGGTCAGGCTTCTGGTGATATCAATTTCCGGGCTGACCGGGATGGTAGTCGCCACATTGAACACCGCCGCGTCGAATACGATGGTGTCACTGCTGCCGTCTCCGGCAACGCAACCATTGACCGCCGCTGCGGTATTGACCGCCTCTACCGCGTCGCGCAATGTGCATGCGCCACCAACCGAACCGTCGGTCGGATTGTTGACCGTAATCGTCGCCGCCTGCGCGGTAACGGTGACGCACAACATCGCCGACATGAATGCCGATAACCAATATTTTTGAGGCTGTTTCGCTTCCTGACACGGAAGCGTGGATGATCTTTGATGATGCTCTGAGTTCTTACGTTTCTTGCCGAACAATGCGGCAAAACTGATGATTGAGGCGGAAATTACAAAGTCATCTGCCCCCCCCCATTATGCTTTTAACATGGTTGCGGTCATCCGCGCCCGGTTTAACTTTACTGCTCGTCTTTAACGATTCCATATCAACATCTCCTGATTAAAAAAACTTACCCGCGTTTTCACGGTAAATATCCTTAAATACGTCACATTATATGCGCCGTTAATTATGCAACAATTTTCATAATCATTGCAAACTATTTTAGGGCGCGGAGCGCTTTTCTACGGAATACGCGCCGTTTCCGTCCATTTTCTGTCCTCTGTCCTCTGTCCTCTGTCCTCTGTCCTCAGTCCTCTGTCCTCTGTCCTCTGAACCCAACCCCCGCCAATCCCAGCGCCAGCAGGAGCGCGAGCGGCGCGGGCAGAACAGGAATGGGCGGCGGTGGCGGTGGCGGTGACGGCGCTTTGTATTCAAACGCGCCCAGTGAACGTTCCGCCGCTGTTGTAGCGCGAGCGACGCCGCGCTGATCGAGCGTGGCGTCTACCCATGTTCCCGTCGACCATATTTGCGAAGAATCGATGACGAACATCTGCGAAGTCACGCCGCTTGGATCTACCGCGCCAATCGCCGGGCTGCCCGCGGGTAATGCCAGCGATGGCGTCGGTCCGCCATTATCGGCGAGGTTCGGCGAAACGATTTGAGCGAAGGTAAAACTATTTGCGGACACTTGATTATCCGCGCCGCAGCTTGGTGACGCCACATCCGCGCCATCCACCCATTCGATGTTATGGCTGCCGGTAATGTTAACTCTATCGCCATAGCAAAACGCGGAAGCGCCCGTCAAGGCATTTTCCGAAACGATCAGGCTGTTGTGGACAATAATGCCGCTGGCAGTACAAGTGCCGGTGCAGGCAATGTTGATTGCCGCGCCGCCGTTTCCCGCGCTATTGTTGACCAGCGTCAGGTGATGGGCTTTGATGCCTCCAGAAACGGCGGAGTCAAACATGGCGGAGTAAATCGCGCCGCCGGAACCGTTTGTCCAATTGTCGATGAATACGCTATTGCTGACCGAAATTCCATCTGGTTTTGGTTGTATTAGCTCAATCGCCCCGCCACCATAGTTCCAATCATCCGCATGATTGCCGCGAAACACGCTGTTGCTGACATAAACAGAGCCTTGAGTACTAACAAGCGCGCCGCCAGAATAATATGCGTAATTGTTAGTAAACACGCTGTTATCAATAGAAAAATACTGACCAACTAGTGCGCCGCCGCCGCCTTTGTCTGCCCGATTGTTGGTAAACACGCTGTTGTTGACACGAGTAACGTTACTAACATCAAGCGCGCCGCCAGAATAATATGCGTAATTGTTAGTAAACACGCTATCGATGATATTAACATTGTCACTCCTTATCGCGCCGCCACCGTCGGCATCTGATCGATTGCCGTCAAACCTACTGTTACTGATATTAAGAGCGCTGAAATAAGCAAGCGACGCATTGATCGCGCCACCGGAGCCATTGTTTGTTTTATTGTTGGTAAATACGCTGTTGTTGATGGTGACGTTAGTACCAACAACATAAATCGCGCCGCCATGTTCTGCCTGGTTCTGATCAAACACGCTATTGTTGATGGTGACGTTAGTAATGCCATAAACATAAATCGCGCCGCCGGAGCTGTTTACCGCTTTGCCTTTTTGGAAAGTCAACCCTGAAAAGGTGAGGGAAGTAATCGCATTGTCTTGCGCAATCAAGATGCGATTGGCGTTGTTACCGTCGAGCGTGATCAGGGGATCATCGTTGCCGTCCAACAATCCCTCGATGGTGAGGTCTTTTTTGATTTCAATTTCTGGGCTAACCACGATGGTGGTTGATGTATTGAATACCGCCGAATCGAATGTGATGGTATCGTTGCTACCGTCCCCGGCAGCGCAGCTATTCACAGACGATTGAGTATTGACCGCCGCTACCGCGTCGCGCAATGTGCATTTGCCAGCAACTGAACCGTCGGTCGGATCGTTGACCATAATCGTCGCCGCTTGCGCAGTAACGCCCATGCACAACATCGCTGCCACGAATGCCGATAACCAAACCTTTTTGTAATGTTTTGCTCCCATCCACGGAAGCGTGGATGGTTTTTGATGACGCTCTGACTTCTTGCCAAACACCGCGCCACGCAACGTGGAATTAAGCCTAACGTTACTATCCGCTGCTGACTTTTTCATGTCAATTTCTCTTCTTTGCCCTTAACAGAAAAACATAAACCGATATGCTTTGGATACGTTACCGTAAACAAAATAGTTTCTGAAACAGAAAAATATCATATTACTTATAACACTGTTATGCAGCAGTTTTTTGATGCGCGACGGTTTATTTTTAAGAAATGTTGTTTTTATTATTAATATAGAGGACGGAAACCCTACAGAGGCAAGACGTAGAGATGAAATGTTTCTAATTTCTGATGATTTCGACCTCTGCGGGACTAGAGTCGAGAGGTGTCATTATTCGGCTACTCCGCCCGGCAGTTTCGCTTACGCGACACCGCCGGTCCTCTGTGTAAGGACTATGTCGTTTTTTCTTCACCCGCGTTTTCCGCATCTTCGAGACGGCTACGGTCAACCAATTCGACAAACGCTATCGGCGCGGCGTCGCCTTGTCGATAACCGCATTTGAGAATACGCAAATAGCCGCCCGGTCGTTGCTGATAACGCGGACCGAGTTCGTCGAAAAGTTTGATTACCATATCGCGGTTACGCAAACGCGCAAACGCCAAGCGGCGGTTAGCCACCGTCGGCGTTTTGCCCAGCGTAATCAGGCGCTCGGCAACACGCCGTAGCTCTTTGGCTTTCGGCAACGTCGTGGTAATCGCTTCGTGCAAAAACAGCGAGTTGGTCATATTGCGCAACATCGCAATGCGATGAGCGCTGGTCCTATTCAATTTCCTCAAGCCGTGACGATGACGCATGATAATTTCCTTATTAAAAACGCGCCGGTTACGGTCTGCCCAAACCGGAGGGAGGCCAGTTTTCGAGCTTCATTCCCAGCGAAAGTCCACGCGTTGCGAGGACATCTTTGATTTCGTTGAGCGATTTACGACCGAGATTCGGCGTTTTCAGCAATTCCGTTTCGGTACGCTGGATCAAATCGCCAATGTAATTGATGTTTTCGGCTTTCAGGCAATTCGCCGAACGCACCGTCAATTCGAGATCATCTACCGGCAAACAGAGCATCGGATCGACCTGCGGAATCCCGTGCTCGGTCGCGGGCAAATCATTACTGTTCAGTTCGGCAAACAAAGAAAGCTGTTCGATCAAGACTTTCGCGGCATCGCGCACCGCTTGTTCGGGATCGATCACGCCGTTCGTTTCGATTTCGAGGATTAGCTTGTCCAGATCGGTGCGCTGTTCGACGCGAGCGCTTTCCACCGCATAACTAACGCGGCGCACTGGCGAAAACGACGCATCGACCAAAATGCTGCCAATCGTATGGTTTTCCGGTTTACCTCGCGCGGAAACCGGCTGATAACCGCGCCCTTGTTCGACGCGAATTTCCATTTCTAGTCTGCCGCCCTGCGACAAATGCGCGATCAGGTGATCGGGATTGACGATTTCCACATCGTGCGGCAATTCGATATCAGCCGCCGTTACCGGTCCTTCACCCTCTTTGATCAACGTCAGATTGACACTGACACGTCCATGCAATTTGAAGGCGATGCCTTTCAAATTGAGCAGAATGTCAATCACATCTTCCTGTACGCCGTCCAATGCCGAATATTCGTGCAATGCGCCGTTAATCCTTACCTCGGTCGGCGCGAATCCGTGCATGGACGACAGGAGAACACGCCGCAACGCATTACCCAGCGTATGCCCGTATCCGCGCTCGAACGGCTCCATCACGACACGCGCGTGGAAAGGCGACATATTCTGCACATCAATAATGCGTGGTCTCAACAAAGCGTTGCTCTGCATGAAATTTCCTTTAGATAAAACAAAGAAAACGGCTCATCACAAATATTTGCTTAATGCCGATGATTACTTCGAATAAAGCTCAACGATTAGATTTTCGTTAATATCTTGCCCGAATTCCAAACGATCCGGCGCGCTTTTGAATACACCCGACATTTTCTTCATGTCGACTTCTACCCAAGACGGAAAACCCATCTTTTCGGCAAGCTCGAGCGAATCTTTGATCCGCAATTGCGATTTGCCTTTATCGCTGACCGAAACAGCGTCACCGGCTTTCAGCCGCGCCGAAGGCACGTTCAAGCGTTTGCCGTTGACGAGAATCGTGCCGTGCGTCACCAATTGCCGAGCTTCGGCACGGGTCGAACCAAAACCCATTCGGTAAACAACATTATCGAGCCGCGACTCAAGCAGCTTAAGCAGGTTTTCACCTGTCGAGCCTTGTCGCCGCGCCGCTTCTACGAAACACAATCGAAATTGCCGCTCCAACACGCCATAAATACGGCGCACTTTTTGTTTCTCCCGCAACTGCGTACCGTAGTCGGAAGTGCGCGCGCCTGATTTTTGTCCGTGTTGACCGGGTTTGACGTCGTGCTTCTTGCACTTGGAGTCGAGCGAACGACGCGCGCTTTTCAGGAAAAGGTCAGTGCCTTCCCTTCGCGCCAGCTTACATTTAGGACCTAGATAACGAGCCACTTTTTGCTATCCTTGCAAAGTTAATAAAAAATTCCCGCGCATCCAATATTTAGATGCGGCGGCGTTTCGGTGGGCGGCATCCATTGTGTGGAATCGGCGTCACATCGGCGATTGAAGCAATCTTCAAACCGAGCGCGTTAAGCGCGCGCACCGACGATTCGCGCCCGGGACCAGGTCCCTTGATTCGTACTTCAAGATTCTTGACGCCGCACTCTTGCGCCACTTTACCCGCCGCTTCCGCAGCCACCTGCGCGGCAAACGGCGTTGATTTGCGCGATCCTTTGAATCCCGCGCCGCCTGAAGTTGCCCACGACAACGCGTTGCCTTGGCGGTCGGTGATCGTAATAATCGTATTGTTGAACGAAGCGTGGATATGCGCGATGCCTTCCGAAATATTCTTCTTGACCTTCTTGCGTGTCCGCGTTGAACTTTTGGGTTGTGCCATCAATAGACTCCTCGATGATTATTTCTTGCCCGCAACGGCGCGTCCTTTTTTCGGACCTTTGCGTGTGCGCGCATTGGTGCGCGTGCGCTGACCGCGCACGGGCAAACCGCGACGATGACGAACACCTCGATAACAGCCCAAATCCATCAGGCGCTTGATGCTCATCGTCACTTCGCGGCGCAAGTCGCCTTCTACCGCGTATTCGGCGATTTGGTCGCGCAATTTATCCATAGCAGCGTCGTCCAGATCTCTGATCTTGGTCGCGCTGTCGATCCCCGCCGCCATACAAATTTTCTTGGCGCGCGAGCGACCAATACCATAGATCGCCGTCAACGCGATCTCCGCATGTTGGTGATTGGGAATGTTAACGCCAGCTATACGAGCCATTTGTGTACCTTATATCCAATCGAAAAATTAACCTTGCCGCTGCTTGTGCCGCGGGTCTTCGCAAATCACGCGTATCACGCGATTCCGCCGGATGATCTTGCATTTCCGGCAAATTCTTTTCACTGATGCCACTACTTTCATATCCGTCTCTCCTCGTTATCGTTATCCGCGGAAATTTTTCCACGTGCCGCCTAGCGCGATCACTTCGTGCGAAAGGTAATCCTCGCGCGCGATAAATCGTACGGCGTCATTTCCACCGTGACTTTGTCACCCGGCAAAATACGAATGTAATGCATCCGCATCTTGCCTGAAATATGAGCCAACACTACATGCCCATTTTCCAATTTCACACGAAATGTCGCGTTCGGCAACATTTCGATTACTTCACCTTGCATTTGGATCGTGTCTTCTTTCGCCATATCCGTTACTTAACGCAAAGCTCCGCCTTTGAAACTCGCTTTTTTCAGCAAACTTTCGTACTGCTGCGACATCAAGTACGCTTGTACTTGCGTCATGAAATCCATCGTCACGACCACGACGATCAGCAATGAAGTACCGCCGAAATAAAACGGAACGTTTTTCCAAGCGATCAACGCGTTCGGGATGAAGCAAACCACCACCAAATAAAGCGAACCCAAAAGGGTCAATCGCGTAATAATCTTTTTCAAATACTCCGCCGTATGATTGCCAGGACGATAACCCGGAATGATCGCGCCGCTCTTCTTCAAATTGTCCGCCGTATCTTTCGGGTTGTATTGCAACGCCGTATAGAAAAAACAGAAGAAAATGATCGCTGCGGCGTACAGTATTTCATGTACGGGTTGCCCTGGCGCCAGTGTCGCCGCAATATCTCTGACAAAAAGAGCGAAACGGCTGTCGCTGCCGGAGGAAAATCCAGATAACGTCGCCGGAAAGAGAATGATCGACGACGCGAAAATCGCCGGGATCACGCCCGCCATATTCAGTTTGAACGGCAAATACGAGCTTTGCGCGGGCGCCATCCGATTGCCAAATTGACGTTTCGCGTACTGCACCAATACTTTGCGCTGCGCGCGCTCAAAAAACACGACCACGCCCGTCACCGCCGCCACGAGGATAATGATACCCAGCACCAGCGGGATCGAATAAGCGCCCGTATTGACATTCTCCAAAGTCAAGCCGATGGCGCGTGGCAGCCCCGCCACGATACCGGCAAAGATGATCAATGAAATGCCGTTGCCCAATCCGCGCTCGGTAATCTGCTCGCCCAACCACATCAAGAACATCGTACCAGTCACCAACGTTACCGCCGTCATGAGTTGGAATTGAAGTCCGGGCACAAGCACCAATCCAAGTTGATTTTGCATCATGACGCTCACGCCCATCGCCTGAATGAATGATAATAGCACCGTGAAATAGCGCGTGTATTGCGTGATTTTCCGCCGTCCGGCTTCGCCCTCTTTCTTCAGCGCCATCAACGGCGGATACATCGCCGTCAACAATTGGATGATGATCGACGCCGAAATGTACGGCATCACCCCCAACGCCAAGATCGAAAAACGTTCCAACGCGCCGCCGGAAAACATATTGATCATTCCGAGCAAGCCTTCTTGCTGATTCTCGAATATCTTAGCCAATTCCACCGCGTTCACGCCCGGTACCGGAATATGCGTGCCAACCCGATAGACAATCATCGCGCCTAATAAAAACCACAAGCGCTTGATCAAATCGCCGTATTTATTTCCGCTTTTTTCCGCAGGATTCAATATCGCCACATCAGATCCGTTCTGTTACTTTACTGTCGGGGTTTCGACAACACTGCCGCCGACGGACTCTATCGCCGCCTTCGCGCCAGCAGATACCGCGACGCCCGTCAATTTGACCACGCGCGTCAATTTACCCGTATTGATGACTTTAGCGGATTTCGCCGTCGCCGGTAATAAGCGCGCCGCGCGCAACGCCAGAAAATCGATTTCGTCGATCGGCATTTTCTCTAAATCGGAAAGACGCACTTCACCGACTTCGCCTTTGTGCGTCGATACAAAACCGCGCTTCGGCAAGCGACGCTGCAAAGGCATTTGCCCGCCTTCGAATCCCACCTTATGAAAACCGCCCGAGCGCGATTTTTGTCCCTTGTGCCCACGTCCGCATGTCTTGCCCAATCCAGAACCGATTCCACGACCTACACGACGTCGAGATTTCTGAGAGCCTGCGGCGGGTTTAATCATATTTAATTGCATCTTAATTTCTCCCTCGGATCAGCGAGCGCAATCAGTCCGCGACCTTGAGCAAATAATTCACTTTATTGATCATGCCGCGCACCGAAGGCGTATCTTCCAACTCCACCGTATGGTTGGTCCATTTCAAACCCAGCCCGCGCACTGTCTCGCGGTGATCTTTGCGCCTTCCCGACAAGCCTCTAACCAGCGTGACTTTGACGACTTTCTTCGCTTTCGCCATGATTACGCTCCTAAGATTTCTTCGACAGTCTTACCGCGTTTCGCCGCGATTTCCGCCGGCGTGTTGCATTTCATCAGCGCGTTCAGCGTTGCCCGCACGATGTTATATGGATTGGTCGATCCGTGGCATTTCGCCAATACGTTGGTCACACCAACTACATCAAACACCGCGCGCATCGCGCCGCCCGCGATGACGCCAGTCCCTTCGGAAGCGGGTAACATGTAAACGCGCGTCGCGCCGTGCCGTCCTTCGACCGGATGATAAAGCGTTCCTTTTTTCAGGTTGACCTTAACCATGTTGCGACGCGCTTGTTCCATCGCTTTTTGTACGGCAAGCGGAACTTCTTTCGATTTGCCTTTGCCGATACCAATACGCCCGTCGCCATCGCCAACGACAGTCAACGCGGCAAACGCCATGATGCGTCCGCCCTTGACCACTTTGGTGACGCGATTGACGCCGACCATTTTCTCACGCAACCCGTCGCTGCGCTCATCCGTAATCTGTTGCTGTTTCGCCATGATGCCTGTTGCCTCAGAACTTAAGACCGCCCTCACGGGCAGCGTCGGCCAGCGCTTTCACGCGACCATGAAACCTATATCCAGAACGATCGAACGCCACCACCGTTTCGACCCCTGCCGCTTTCGCGCGTTCGGCAATTGATTTGCCAATGGCTATTGCCGCCGCGCGATTGGCGCCATTTTTTATTGCCTTACGCACTTCGTTTTCGGCTGTAGACGCTGAAACCAATACGCGATTGTCAGACGGCGCAATAATCTGCGCGTAAATATGCGTATTGGAGCGGTACACCACCAAACGCGCCACATGTTGCTCGGCGATACGTGCCCGGGTTTTGCGGGCGCGGCGCAGACGAGCCGTTTTCTTATTCATAACCAACCTCACTCAAAACGCGAAAACACATTTATTTCTTCTTCGTTTCTTTCAGCGCTACCCGCTCCTCGGCATAACGCACGCCTTTCCCTTTGTACGGTTCGGGCGGACGGTACGCGCGGATATCCGCCGCGACTTGACCGACTTTCTGCTTATCGATCCCTTTAATGACGATTTCTGTTTGCTGCGGCAATTCGGCTTTGATACCGGCGGGCAACTTGTGCGTCACCGGATGCGAAAAACCCAGCGACAAATTGAGCGCGTCGCCAACGAGTTGCGCGCGATAGCCGACGCCGACCAACGTCAACCGCCGCTCGAATCCTTCGACTACGCCTTGAACCATATTGGCAACCAGCGCACGCATCGTGCCATACATCGCTTGCGCTTCGGATCGCTCAAGTTTGAATACCAGATTACTGCCCTCCTTTTCCACCGCGACACCATCCAGCATAGATTGCGATAACGTTCCCAGTGGACCTTTGACCGTAATTTGATTTTTATCCAGCGTCACTTCCACTTTGTCGGACAGCGCAATCGGGGCTTTACCAATTCGAGACATAGAATTCTCCTTAAGCGACGATGCACAATACTTCGCCACCGATACCAGCGGCGCGCGCCTTGCGATCCGTCATCACGCCACGCGATGTAGAAACCAGCGCGATTCCCAAGCCATTCATCACCTGAGGAATATCTTCCTTGCCACGATAAATACGCAAGCCTGGGCGTGAAATACGTTCAATCTTCTCGATTACCGGACGACCGGCGTAATATTTCAACGCGATTTCCAGAGTCATTTTCGCTTTCTCCTGCGTGACTCGAAAATCTTCGATATAACCTTCGTCTTTGAGCACTTGCGCAATCGCCGCCTTCACTTTCGACGAAGGCATGGATACACTCGAATGCTCTACCATCTGTGCGTTACGGATACGGGTCAACATATCCGCGATCGGGTCAGACATACTCATGCTTCACCTCGTTACCAACTGGCTTTTACGATGCCGGGGACTTCGCCCTTCATCGCACAATCGCGCAATTTGCTGCGCCCTAAGCCGAACTTGCGATATACGCCGCGCGAACGACCGGTCAGCGCGCAACGATTACGCACCCGCGTCGGATTCGCGTTACGCGGCAATTTCTGTAATTTGAGACGCGCTTCGTAGCGTTCTTCTTCCGATGCTTTACTGTTGCGGATAACCACAAGCAACGCTTCACGTTTTTTCTGATATTTCGCCACCAGTTTTCTACGTTTCTGGTCGCGGTTGATTAAAGCCAATTTCGCCATAACTTGATTAACCCTTGAACGGAAATTTGAACGCGGCAAGCAGCGCCTTCGCTTCCGCGTCGGTTTTTGCCGTCGTTGCGACAGTAATGTTCAGACCGCGTAACGTGTCGATTTTGTCGTATTCGATTTCCGGAAAAATGATCTGTTCTTTCACGCCCATATTGAAGTTGCCGCGACCATCGAAACTTTTACCGCCAACGCCCCGAAAGTCACGCACGCGCGGCAACGCGATGGTTACCAGACGGTCGAAAAATTCAAACATCCTCTCGCGGCGCAGCGTCACCATGCAGCCAATCGGATAACCTTCTCGAATCTTAAAGCCCGCAATCGCTTTGCGCGCCTTAGTAATAACCGGTTTCTGTCCGGAAATTTTCTGTAAATCGGCAACGGCATTTTCGAGCACTTTCTTGTCCGCTACCGCCTCACCAACCCCCATATTCAAAACGATTTTGGTAATACGCGGCACTTCCATCACCGACTTATAACCAAATTGCTTTATCAAAGCGGGCACCACTTCTTTGCGATAATAATCTTGCAAACGCGCCATCATCGATCCTCTTGTTTTCAGCTGCTCAGCGCTTCGTTATTCGATTTGAAGAAGCGCACCTTACGTGTTTTGTCGCCTTCACCTTCGATACGAAAACCGACACGATCCGCTTTCTGCGTGGATGCGTTCCAAATCGCGATATTGGAAACATGGATTGGCATTTCTTTAAGCAAAATACCGCCTGGTTCGTTCTTGACTGGATTGGGTCGCGTATGCCGCTTGAACTGATTGACGCCTGCCACCAGTACGTAATCGTTATCGAACACGCGCTCGACCAGCCCGCGTTTCCCTTTGTCACGACCTGTGATCACTACCACTTGGTCCCCTTTACGAATTTTTCGCATCTTGAACCTCTATTAAATAACTTCCGGCGCCAGCGAAACGATCTTCATGAAACGTTCAGTACGCAATTCGCGCGTTACCGGACCAAAGATACGTGTTCCGATCGGTTCCAATTTATTGTTGAGCAACACCGCCGCATTAGAGTCGAAACGTACCAACGAACCATCGTCACGGCGAACGCCTGACGCCGTCCGCACGACGACCGCGCTGTAAATCTCGCCTTTTTTCACACGTCCACGCGGCGCCGCGTCCTTAACGCTCACTTTGATAATGTCGCCAACGTTAGCATAGCGACGCTTGCTGCCGCCCAGCACTTTGATACACATTATCGAACGAGCGCCAGTATTATCGGCAACATCCAGCACCGTTTGCATTTGAATCATGATTCACTCTCTCCAACTTAACCTGTCGTTCTGGACACATCGTCCGACCACAGCCAGTTTTGGACCCCGTTTGGGAAAAATTACCGCGCCCTGATTTTAGTCAGAGCGCACAAGGTTTGTAATTCTGGCATGCTTTTTAGACTTTGGCAAGAAAAATGCGCCGTTTTTCCAAAAAACTTAAATCGCCGCCTTTTCCAACAACCTCGTCACCACCCAAGCTTTGGTCTTGGAAAACTTACGTGTCGCGCGGATTTCAACGATGTCGCCTACCTTGCACTCGTTATTTTCATCGTGCGCGTGATATTTCGACGAACGAATCACCACTTTGTCATATAGCGGATGTTTCACGCGGCGCTCGACCAGTAACGTTACGGTCTTATTTCTTTTGTCGCTAACGACGCGACCAGTCAATGTGGTGACCAGCGATTGCCTCGTTGCCGCGACGGTTTCCTGATTGTCATTTTGCGTCATGCTCGTTCTGCCCTCTGGCTCATGTAAGTCCGCACCCGCGCAATATCGCGGCGCACATATTTCAATTTTTGCGTATTTTGCAACTGCTGAGTCGCTACCTGCATACGGAGACTGAATTGTTCTTTCAGCAACGCATGCAATTCCTTTTTCAATTCCTCAAGGTTTTTTTCCTTGAGTTCTTTTTTCGCGTTTTTTTTCATCATCCTCTCCGTCAACCAATCAAGCGGTGAACGAAAACCGTGCGGAAAGGCAGTTTGGCGGCAGCCAAACGGAACGCCTCACGCGCCAACGTTTCATCGACGCCGTCCATTTCGTACAGCACTTTACCCGGCTGAATTTCCGCAACGTAATACTCCGGATTGCCTTTACCGCTACCCATCCGAACTTCGGCAGGCTTGGTCGAAATCGGTTTATCGGGGAAAACACGAATCCAGATACGACCGCCACGCTTGATATGGCGTGTCATCGCCCGCCGCGCCGCTTCGATTTGGCGCGCGGTCAACCTGCCCCGCGTCGTGGCTTTCAATCCGAACGTACCAAAACTCACTTTGTTGCCAACCATAGCCAAGCCGCGGTTACGTCCTTTTTGCTCTTTACGGTATTTTCTTTTAGCTGGCTGCAGCATTTTTTGCTCCTGCGCGACGTGCGCGTTTTGGCGGCGGCGTTTCCGCAGCCGGAACTGTCGGTTCGGCGTTTTGCGCCATCGTCTCGCCCTTGAATACCCAAACTTTGATGCCGATGACGCCGTAGGTCGTACGCGCCTCAGCAACACCATAGTCGATGTTGGCGCGCAACGTATGCAACGGCACGCGACCTTCACGATACCATTCGCTGCGCGCGATTTCCGCGCCGTTCAAACGCCCCGAACTCATGACCTTGATGCCTTGCGCGCCCAGACGCATCGCGTTCTGCATCGCGCGCTTCATCGCGCGGCGAAACATGATCCGTTTTTCCAATTGCTGCGCGATTGCCGCGGCAATCAACATCGCGTCGACTTCCGGCTTGCGCACTTCCTCAATGCCTACTTCGACGGACTGATTGCCGACGAGCGTACGCATTTCGGCGCGCAAAGTTTCGATGTCTTCGCCTTTCTTGCCGATCACCACGCCAGGACGCGCGCTATGAACGGTAATCTTAGCGCTCTTGGTCGTACGCTTGATCGTCACTTTCGATATCGACGCGTGCGCCAATTTTTTCTTCAGATACTCGCGGATTTTAATATCTTGAATCAGTGTTGGCGCAAAGTCACGGCTGTTGGCGTACCAGCTCGAATCCCAATTACGGGTAACCACCAAACGAAATCCTGTCGGATGAATTTTTTGTCCCATGACTATTCCTTATGCGTTACTGCGACGCGACGGGCTTTCTCCCACCGCGATCTTGATATGGCACGTTTGCTTGCCGATGACCGCGCCGCGCCCTTTCGCGCGGGCTCTGCTGCGCTTCAACGTCATCGCCTTGTCGACGTAAATCATTGCGACACGTAATTCATCGATGTCCGCGCCATCGTTGTGTTCGGCGTTGGCGATCGCCGACTCAAGCACGGCTTTGATGATGCGCGCCCCTTTTTTGGTGCTGAAAGTCAAAATATCGAGCGCCCGCGCCACCGGCAGCCCCCGAATCTGATCGGCTACCAGCCGCCCTTTCTGGGCAGACAGGCGAACGCCGCGCAATGTTGCTGTGGTTGCCATTTTGTTAGCCCCTATTTCTTACTCGCGACTTTTTTATCGCCTGCGTGTCCTTTGAATGTGCGCGTCAACGCAAATTCACCCAATTTATGACCGACCATATTTTCGGTGACGTACACCGGAACGTGTTGTCTGCCATTGTGTACCGCAATCGTCAAACCGACGAAATCCGGCGTGATCGTCGAACGCCGCGACCATGTTTTGATTGGTCGTTTGTCGTTCTTTTGCCGTGCCGTTTCCACCTTCTTGAGCAGGTGATCGTCAACGAACGGTCCTTTTTTAATCGAACGTGTCATTTGCCATTACCCTTTCGTCGCATGCCGACGGCGCACAATCATTGAGTCCGTACGTTTGTTGCTACGCGTTCTATAACCCTTTGCGGGTTGCCCCCACGGTGATACAGGATGGTGACGCCCGCCGCCGCCGTTGGTGCGTCCGCCCATCGGATGATCGACCGGATTCATCGCAATCGCGCGCACTGTCGGGCGAACCCCACGCCAGCGTTTCGCGCCGGCTTTACCCAGTACGCGCAAACCGTGTTCTTCATTGCCGACTTCACCGATGGTGGCGCGGCAGTTGATATGGACCTTGCGAATTTCGCCGGAACGCAATCTAAGCTGCGCGTAGTTTCCTTCGCGCGCCAGCAGTTGAACCGACATACCCGCTGACCGCGCGAGTTTCGCGCCGCCGCCCGGTTGCAGCTCGATACAGTGTATCGTCGTACCCACCGGAATGTTTCTGATCGGCAGCGCGTTGCCGACCTTGATCGGCGCGTCCGCGCCCGACAGCAATGTTTGCCCGATCGCCACACCGCGCGGCGCGATGATGTAGCGACGTTCGCCGTCGGCATAACACAATAACGCCAAAAACGCGCTGCGATTCGGATCATACTCAATCCTCTCGACCTTACCAACGATCCCGTCTTTATTGCGGCGAAAATCGATAATCCGGTAGTGATGTTTATGACCACCACCTTTATGGCGCACCGTAATGCGCCCGTGATGATTACGCCCCGATCCGCGTTTTTGGCTTTCCACCAAAGAAGGAAATGGGCGACCTTTGTGAAGATCGGGATTGACTACTTTGATCTGATTGCGCCGACCCGCAGAAGTAGGTTTCACTTTTACCAGAGCCATGATCAAGCCTCCATCGCAAAGTTGATTTCTTGCCCTGGTTTCAGGCAAACATACGCCTTCTTCCAGCCACGGCGACGACCAATGATTCTACCGAAACGTTTTTCTTTGCCGTGTACATTCAGTACCGATACGCTTTTGACTTCGACTTTGAACAGTAATTCGACCGCCGCTTTGATTTCCGGCTTGGTCGCGTCGTTAACGACACGCAGAATCATCTGTCCGTTTTTATCGGCGAGATAGGTTCCTTTTTCCGAAATGACCGGCGCCAAAATCAGCGTCATCAACCGCTCAGGATTAAATTTATTTTTTGAGGTGCTCATCCCAGCATCTCCTCGATTCGCTCAATGGCGGCTTTGGTCATCACAGTGCGATTGAACC
Source organism: Burkholderiales bacterium (assembly GCA_031270015.1). GTDB lineage: Bacteria > Pseudomonadota > Gammaproteobacteria > Burkholderiales > Casimicrobiaceae > UBA931. The sequence continues at coordinate 15,420 of JAISYH010000022.1, forward strand.
GTAGCAAACTGACCGGATCGACTTCGTGCGGCATCAGCACCAGCACATTCGGCAGGTTGCGCGACGCCAAGTAAATGTTTTCGTCGAGTTCGTCCACGACAACGAGTATCGTGCCTTCGACGCCCAGATCTTTGATTTTTTGCGCGAACACTTTGGTTTTCGGCGTTTCGGCAGTCAACGACTCAAGCACCATCAACCGTTCATCGCGTACCAGTTGCGACAGAATCGCCGCCATGCCAGCGCGGTACATTTTGCGATTGATCTTCTGTTTGAAGTTTTCTTCAGGCGAACTCGGAAAGATTTTTCCGCCACCACGCCACAGCGGGCTGCTGGCGCGACCCGCGCGCGCGCGCCCTGTTCCTTTTTGCCGGAACGGTTTGCGATTCGATTTATTGACGTCGCCTCGCGCTTTTTGCGCGCGCGTTCCTTGACGTCCATTCGCCTGGTACGCAACTACGATTTGATGTACCAGCGCTTCATTGTATTCACGCGCAAACAAAGTATCGGAAACCGCGACATTCGACGCTTTTTCTCCTTGCGCGTTGACCATTTGCAGTTCCATCGTTTACGCTCCTTTCTTCGCCGGCGTTTTCACCGAGGGGCGCACAATGAGATGACTGCCTTCCGAACCAGGTACCGATCCTTTGATCAGCAATAATCCGCGCTCAACATCGATGCGCACGATCGACAAGGTTTGCACGGTACGTTGCGTATTGCCGTATTGCCCGGCCATTTTCTTGCCTGGAAACACGCGACCTGGATCTTGCGCCATCCCGATCGACCCGGGCGCGCGCGTAGTCACCGAGTTTCCGTGTGACGCGCGGTTGGATCTAAAGTTATGACGGCGGATCGCGCCCGAAAACCCGCGACCTTTCGTCGTACCGGTTACATCGACTAACTGTCCAACCTCGAAAGTATCGATAGAAATCACGTCGCCGGGTTTGAATTTTTCGAGATCTTCCCTGTTCACCGGAAATTCTTTGAGAAGTTCGCCAGCTTCCACACCCGCTTTTGCCAAGTGTCCGGCTATTGGTTTGGTGACACGCGAAACACGACGACAACCAAAAGCGACCTGAACAGCGGCATAGCCATCTGTTTCGGGCGTTTTGATCTGCGTGACGCGATTGTTGGCAACATCCACGACCGTTACCGGAATGGCAGCGCCATCATCGGTAAAGACACGGGTCATGCCAATCTTGCGACCTACAAGTCCAAGGCTCATGTCTTCCTCTTATAAAAACTCGTTTTACGAGCGCCGATTACAATTGACCGGCCCTTCACCTCTGGCAACCACGTGACTACTATGGCTACCACCTCAAATCATCTTTCCGTTGTCCGCTTCGCTGCGCGGCTTCTGTACGAAACGGGTTACGTCTTTTCGGCGTAACGGTGTATTTTACTGCAACTTGATTTCGACATCTACCCCCGCCGGCAAATCAAGCTTCATCAGTTGATCTACCGTTTTATCGGTGGGGTCGATAATGTCCATCAAACGCAGATGCGTCCTGATTTCAAACTGGTCGCGCGATGTTTTATTGACATGCGGCGAGCGCAAAATGTCATAACGTTCGATTTTGGTCGGCAACGGCACAGGACCTTTGACGACCGCGCCAGACCGCTTGGCAGTCTCGACGATTTCCATCGCGGATTGATCGATCAGTTTATAATCAAACGCTTTCAAGCGAATACGAATACGTTGGCTTTGCATGTTTCTGCTTTCTTTAAGGCGCGCCGGGCGCAAAACCCGCCGCGTATCCACTCATGGCGATTACTCGATAATTTTAGCGACGACGCCTGCGCCTACCGTGCGCCCACCTTCGCGTATCGCAAATCGCAGCCCTTCTTCCATCGCAATCGGTGAGATCAGCTTCACCGTCATCGATACGTTCTCGCCAGGCATCACCATCTCTGTGCCTTGCGGTAATTCCACACT